>JAYVRD010000272.1:0-51635 GCA_043776595.1 Chitinophagaceae bacterium
CATCACCAATTTTCCTCAACTCTATAACCAGCACCATGCTTCTTCTTTATTTGAAGATTTAGAAACAGGTAAGATTTCACAAATACTTTTCTATAAACAATTTAGGCAAATGAGTGGTGTAGAATTAGGCAATGAGCAAATTCAATTTGCATGGAATGCCATGTTAGGAGATTTTTTAATAGATGAATTAATGTGGCTTGAAAATATTAAACACAAATACAAAATCTATTTATACTCTAACACTAACCAAATTCATTACGAAGCTTTCAGTAAAAAATTTCAACAACAAACTGGGAATGAAAATTTTGACAATTATTTTTTAAAAGCTTATTATTCTCACACATTGGGCTTGCGTAAGCCTTACCCAGCATCGTTTACAAAAATTTTACAAGAACAAAATTTAGTAGCTGCGGAAACGGTATTTATAGATGATACCATCAGCAATATTGAAGGGGCAAAGTTAGCAGGGTTACAAACTATACATTTAATACCGCCAGCAAGGGTAAGTACATTGGCATTTTAAAATCAGTTTTTTATTACTTTACTTCTTCAAAATCAATATACTCACCTTCGGTAGTGTTGGAATTGGGTTTTTGTTCCTCTGCTTTGGTTTCATGCTGTTGGGTTGTAGCTTGCTCCTTTTGCGGACGTTTTTGTGCTTGCTGCATTTGTTGCATGGTTTGCCTTACTTGTTTCGTAGCTTTACTTACTGGCACAACCAAGTCAAAAACAAATCGGTAAATAAAATAAATTACTATTCCCCAAAGTATAATCTTAAGCATAAGACTGCAAATGTAAAAACAGAAATGATGTTTTGTTATTAAAATGTTAGACGCTTAAAACAACAAATTATTTCAAGCCATGTAAAATTTGGAGTGTAAGACTACATTACCCTACATTTGCAATGGAAAAAAGAATAGTAGAAGGGAACGGAAGCGTTCCCTTCTCTTTTGTACCTATGTCAACAATAATACAAATAGAACAGATAGAAAAATGGGTTGCCGAAATTTTGGAACCCGAAACAGCGTATTTTTTGGTAAGCCTCCGTATAAAGCCTACCAATAATATTAAGTTGTTTATTGATGGCGATGATGGTGTTGCAATTGATAAATGTGTGCAGCTAAATAGAAAACTGTACAAACTTATTGAAGAAGCAGCTTTGTACCCCGATGGAGATTTTAGCTTAGAAGTATCTAGCCCAGGTATTGATGAGCCATTATTGCTACACCGCCAATATGTAAAAAACATTGGTAGATTTATAGAAGTAACCTTTGAAGATGATACCAAAAAAGAAGGCAAACTACTTGAAGTGGCAGAAGCTGACATTGTTATAGAGCACACCGAGGGCAAAGGAAAAAAAATAGTAACGCAGCAATTGGTTATTCCACTTACGAATGTAAAAACAACAACCGTTCTTGTAAAGTTTTAAATTATAAATTCTGAATTTTTAATTATTATGGCAAGTATAAATTTAATAGATGCATTTCAGGACTTTAAAGATGCCGAAAACCTAGATCGCCCTACCATGATGAAGGTAGTAGAAGATGTTTTTAAAACACTTTTACGCAAAAAATATGGTGCCGATGACAACTTTGACGTAATTGTAAATGCCGAGAAAGGCGATTTAGAAATTTTGCGTCATCGCATGATTGTAGAAGATGGCTTTAGCGAAGATGACCTACAAGAAATTGAATATTCGGAGGCAATTAAAATACAACCCGATTTTGAAGTAGGCGAAGAACTTTTTGAAGAAGTGAACCTAGAAGATTTTGGAAGACGTGCCATACTTGCTGCTAAGCAAACATTGGCTAGCCGTATTGGCGATTTGAAGAAAAATGTATTGGTAAAAAAATATGAGGATAGAATTGGCGACATCATCTCTGCCGAAGTGTATCAAGTATGGAAGAAAGAAGTGCTATTGCTAGATGATGAAGGGAACGAGTTGATACTGCCAAAATCTGAACAAATACCACAAGACTATTTTAAGAAAGGCGAAAACACCCGTGCCGTAATAGCCAGAGTGGATATGAAAAATAATACACCCGTTATTATTTTATCGAGAACGAGCGAATTATTTTTACATAAACTTTTAGAAATAGAAGTACCTGAAATTTTTGATGGCTTAATAGCTATTAAGAAGATAGTGAGAGACCCAGGAGAACGTGCAAAAGTAGCTGTAGAAAGCTACGATGATAGAATTGACCCTGTGGGTGCTTGTGTAGGTATGAAGGGTAGCCGTATACATGGTATAGTGCGTGAATTGAAAAACGAAAACATTGATATTATTAATTATACTTCCAATATTCAATTGCTAATACAACGTAGCTTAACGCCTGCAAAAATTAGTTTTATGAATTTGGATAACGACAAGAAGCAGGCAGATGTATATTTAAAAGCTGATCAAGTTTCTTTGGCTATTGGGCGTAGGGGTGTAAATATAAAATTGGCTTGCCAACTTACAGGTTACGAAATAGATGTATACCGAGAAGACGAAGAAAGAGTAGACGAGGAAGATATTGATTTGGATGAATTTAGCGATGAGATAGAACAATGGGTTATTGATGAATTTAAACGCGTAGGTTGCGATACAGCCCATAGCGTTCTTAAGCTTAGCGATGCTGAATTAGAAAGAAGAACAGATCTTGAAAAAGAAACCATAGCTGAAGTAAGAAGAGTATTACAAGCAGAGTTTGATGCAATAGACGAAGAGGAAGCAGAAGCTGCGAAAGCAGAAAGCAAAGAGGAAACAAAAGATGAGGAGGCATAGCCGTTAATTAGTTAATAGGTTATTGACAAGCGATGTAGATAAGCATTGGAGATGTTGGAGATGATGAATAGAGAACAAAGAGTACAAGTGTGCGACGCAACAGAAGCAGAATACATAGGCGGAAGTTGGTTTCAACAAAAATAAATTTAAAGTTTGCCAAAGGCAAACATGGATTAAACAAAACTGAATGTCAGAACTGAAATTACCAAGATTGTTAGGTGCAGCTAAAGAGTTTAATGTTGGTCAAGATACCATCATAGATTTTTTGGCTAAAAAGGGGTTTAAAAAAGATGACTTAAAGCCTACAGCAAAGCTTTCGGAAGAAATGTATTATGCCTTACAGGCAGAGTTTAGCAGCGATAAAGCAGCTAAAAATAAAGCCGATTTGGTAGAAATTCCAAAGGGTATTGCTGGCGAGGCAAGAAAGAAAAGAGATGAAGAAGATTTATCTATAAAAAAGAAGGAAGAGGATAAGAAGCCTGTGGCTAAAGAAGAACCTAAGCCTGTGGTAGCGATAGAAGAAGTGGTGGTAGTAAAAGAAGAACCCAAAACAGAGCCTGTAGTTGTAGTAGAAAAACCTATTGAAGTAGTTGCAGAAAAAATAGAAGTAATTGAACCGGTAGTTGCACCATTAGTTGTACCAACACAAGCCGATGGAGTAACAAAAATTGATGCTCCTGAACTAGAAGCACCAAAGGTGATTACTAAAATTGATTTAAGTGCCATAGATTCTTCTACACGCCCTAAAAAAACAGCAAAGAAAAAAGAAGAACCTACTAAGTCTTTGCCAACAGCAGATACCAATAAAAAATCAGCGACCAAAAAGAAAGAAGTAAAATCGGTTGAGGTTCAAAAAACTGAATTAGCCCCCGAACCAGTTGTACCAAAGCCAGCAGATGATGACGCTCCGGCAGTAATTGAGAATATTGAAGTAGAGAAACTAACAGGTCCGAAAATTTTGGGTAAAATTGATTTACCAGTTGATAATGACACTAGACCTAAACCTGGTGGAAGAGATGAGCACAAGAAACGCAAACGTATTGGCCTAGATAAAAAAGCTGGAGCAAGTAATATACAGCGTGTAGACTTTAGAAAAGATAATAACCAGCAAGCAGCTGGTGCACAAACTGGCAACAATCAACAACGTGGTGGTATGCAAGTGCAACGCCCTGGGCAAGGTGGACAAAACCGACCCGGTGGTGGACAAAATCGCCCACCAGCTGGGGGCAATGGAAGGGCAAGAATTGATATACGCAGAGATGATAAAGAAATAGACGCAAAAGACATTAAAGATAAAATTAAGGAAACACAAGCCAAACTTAGTGGTGGTAGTGGCCGTGGTAAAAGCCTTAAAGCAAAGTACCGTAGAGAAAAACGCCAAGAAGCTGCTGAAGCCAGAGAAGGAATGCCAGGCGAGGATAACAAGCTACAAGTAACAGAGTTTGTAACTGTAAGTGAGTTGGCTAATTTAATGGATGTAAGCTTTACCGATGTTATTAGCAAGTGTATGGGCTTGGGCTTAATGGTATCTATAAACCAAAGGTTAGATGCAGAGGTAATAGAGTTGGTAGCCAGCGAATTTAATTTTGAAGTAGAATTTACTAGCTTAGAAGATGCTGACGATGAGACCGAAGACGATATAGATTCTCCAGAAGATTTAGTAGGTCGTCCACCTATTGTAACAATTATGGGGCACGTAGATCATGGTAAAACTTCGCTGCTGGATTACATAAGAAGTGCCAACGTAGTAGCTGGTGAAGCTGGGGGTATAACCCAACACATTGGTGCCTACGAAGTTACTTTGCCTAACGAAAAGCATATTACTTTCTTAGATACTCCAGGTCACGAAGCATTTACAGCTATGCGTGCAAGAGGTGCCAAGGTTACCGATATTTCAGTAATTGTGGTAGCTGCCGATGATGCTGTAATGCCTCAAACCAAAGAAGCTATTAGCCACTCACAAGCAGCTAGTGTACCTATGATTTTTGCAGTGAATAAAGTAGATAAAGATGGTGCTAACCCACAAAAAATTTATGAGCAACTGAGCCAAATGAATATTTTGGTAGAAAGTTGGGGCGGTAAATTTCAAAGCCAAGAACTAAGTGCTAAAAAAGGTGAGAGAATAGACGAACTGTTAGAAAAGATTTTATTAGAAGCCGAAATTTTAGACCTCAAAGCCAATCCAAAACGTGATGCTACAGGTACTATCATCGAGGCATCGCTAGATAAAGGACGTGGTTATGTAGCTACTATATTAGTTCAAAATGGTACATTAAAACAAGGCGATTTAATTGTTTCGGGTCAATACTACGGTAAAATTAAAGCCATGTTTAACGAGCGTAACCAACGTGTTACAGAGGCCCCACCAAGTACACCAGTTTTAATTTTAGGTTTAAGTGGTGCACCACAGGCTGGCGAAAAATTCAAGGTATATCAAGACGAGGCAATAGCCAAAGAAGTAGCTACCAAACGTGCCCAAATATCACGTGAGCAAGGCTTACGTGCAAGAAAACACATTACATTAGATGAAATAGGACGTAGGCTTGCATTGGGTAACTTTAAGGAACTTAACATCATTATTAAAGGTGATGTAGATGGATCGGTAGAAGCATTAAGTGATAGCTTACAAAAATTATCTACCGCCGAAGTAGCGATAAAAGTGGTATTAAAAGGCGTAGGTCAAATTTCAGAAAGTGATGTATTGTTGGCTGCTGCATCCGATGCAATTTTAATTGGTTTCAACGTACGTCCATCTTCTCAAGCAAGCAAATTGGCCGAGAATGAAGGTGTACAAATTAAGCAGTACTCCATCATTTACAACGCTATTGAAGAAATTAAGAGTGCCATGGAAGGTATGCTTGAGCCCACTGTTCAAGAAAAAGAAGTGGCAACTGTAGAAATTAGAGAAGTGTACAAATTTGATAAAGCCACCGTTGCAGGTAGCTATGTTACCGAAGGTAAAATTAAAAGAGACCATAAAATTAAAGTGTACAGAGATGGCATTTTAGTGTACCCACGCCAAGAAGGTGGCTATGCCGAGTTGGGCAGCTTAAAACGCTTTAAAGACGATGTGAAAGAAGTAAACAACAACTATGAGTGCGGTTTAACTGTAAAAGGTTTTACAGACATTCAAGTAGGCGATACTGTTGTAGCTTATGAAGAGGAAGAAGTAAAACGTACTTTGTAAAATAGCAATTAGTGATTTATCAATAGCTTCAAACCTTACGGTTTGAAGCTATTTTTATTAGTCAACTTCAGTATTTCTGGCATTACCTGTGGCAATCTGTGATTTGTTATTTTCTTTCGATGAAAGAGAATAAAAGAATCACACTTCAATGTTCCGAACTTTTGTAAATAATGCGTAGTAAAATCTGTGTAAGTCACTTAATAAATTGCTAAATACCTATTCAAAGCTTAAAATGTGCGACGCCACCGCTGCCCAATTGAAATACAAAAGTCGGCTCAATAAAAACAACCCATTTTGTTTAGTAAAATAAATCTGCACTTCCATCTTCTCCGTCTAATCTCTAACCTTTAAGAAGCTTGGGTTAGGCGAAATTATTTTGTTAAAACCCTTTTCCCACAATCGTGGCAAGCAATCAACCCTTATTTTTACAGTCTATCAATTTTGTTATGAAGAAATTATTACTCGTTGCCTCACTATTCACTATTCAGTATTCGCTATGTGCACAAACCCAAAAGGTGGTTGCCGATAAAATTATAGCTCAAGTAGGCGATAAAATCATACTCCGTTCGGATATTATCAATGCCATAGAAGATATGAAACGCCAAGGGCAAGAGGCACAATTGCCCGCCAACCCTCAATGTGTTTTTTTGGAAGGGAAGCTAATAGAAAAAGCCCTTACCCTGCAAGGCGAAAAGGATTCTTTAAAAGTAAGTGAAGATGAGATTGAAGGTTTGTTAGACAATAAAATTCGCTACTTTACCCAAGCTTATGGCGGTAAAGAACAGTTTGAAGAAATTGCTGGTAGAACTATTTTTCAGTTGAAAGAAGATTTTCGTCAATCATTTAGAGACCAAAAATTGGCTGAGCAAATGCGAGCCAAAATTGTAGAGAATATTAAAATGACACCCGTAGAAGCCAAAGCTTATTGGCTAAAAACCCCAAAAGACAGCTTGCCTTTTTATGAAACGGAATTAGAAATTAAAAAAATTGTGATTTACCCAAAAGCTAATAAAGACATAGAAGAATATGTGGGCAAAGAATTATTAGGTTTTAAACGCCAAATAGAAGCAGGTACTAAAAAATTTGAACAATTAGCTAAGCTGTACAGTGATGATCCAGGCAGCAAAGAAAACGGAGGACAATACAACATTAACCGTACCGATAAATTTTGGGATCCATCTTTTCATAGAGCTGTTTTTTTATTAAAAGAAGGGCAGGTTTCAGGTATTGTAAAAACTAAATTTGGCTTGCATATTATTCAAATGGTAAGTCGTGCTGGAGACGAAGCTGTTATACGCCACCTCTTACGCATACCTCCTATTTCGGAGGATGAAATCAACATTGCTAAAAATAAATTAGACTCTATACGCAACATTGTTATTACTGGCAAACAAAACTTTAATGCAGCCGTTAAAATAAGCGAAGATGAGGGTAGCAAATTTAGTGGTGGTTCTGAAACTGGAAGAGATGGCTCTAGCTATGTAACCTACGATGCATTGGATAAAGATTTAGTGCCTGTATTAAAAAACATGAAAGTGGGTGATATTTCTAAGCCCGTTGTTTTTACCGATGAAAGAGGTAAAAAAGCAGTACGCATTATTTACCTAAGAAACCGTACCGAACCCCACCGTGAAAATATGAAGGACGATTACAATAAAATAGCCCAACGTGCTTTGGAAGAAAAGAAACAAGCAGCTTTAGAAAAATGGTTTAAAGACCATATTCCTAATTACTATGTGCAAATAGATAAAGAGTATGCCAACTGTACCAGCATTGACGAATGGAGAAAAGCTGCGGCAAAATCTATAGCTAATTAATTTAAAAAAGTGCCTTAGTATACATCCCATGCCCTAAAAAGCATGGGATTTTTATAGATGAAAATAAATTTGGAAATTATATGTACATACATGTATATTTGCTTATCAATGAAATTAGAAGAAGCAATAAAGAGTACAAAATTTAAAAGCGAAGTGCAAAAAGCAGGATTAAATGTACTGTACACGGCTTGGTGGCTTAAAACATTAGGTAGTAAAGAACTGAAAGATTTTGACTTAACCCACGAGCAGTACAATGTACTTAGGATATTAAAAGGAATGCATCCACAAAAAATGTGTGTGAAAGATATTGCTTGTCGCATGATAGAAAAAAACAGCAACGTACCAAGAATTATAGATAGACTGGTAGATAAGCAATGGGTAATGCGTACACAAGGAGAAGAAGATGCCAGACAAACCGAAATATCGCTAACCGACAATGGCATACAAATATTAATAACTGCAACCGCTAAACTTGAAAATGTGCATACAAAAAATGTAAGCCTAAGTGAGGCAGAAGCTCGAACTTTAAATACATTATTAGAAAAAATGAGAGAACAAGAAATTGGCTGTGGTTGTGCGGAAGAAAAATAATTTTTTTTGATTATATAGATGTATGTACATGCACTTAGAGTCAAATAGTAATCAATAGCTAAAAATGTCCTAAGTAACCGAAGCAGAATTGAAATACAAAAGCTGCCTAATTAAACAAAAAAGAAAAGTTATGAAAACGATACTACATAAAGCAAACACAAGAGGACATGCCGACCATGGTTGGCTAAATAGTTATCACACATTTAGTTTTGGTGGCTACCACAATGATAGTAGGGTACATTTTGGTGCATTAAGAGTTCTAAACGATGATACAGTATCAGCTGGAATGGGTTTTGGTAAACACCCACACGATAATATGGAAATTGTTTCAATACCATTAGAAGGAGATTTAGAACACAACGATACCACTGGCAGAAATGAAATTATCCGCCAAGGCGATGTACAAATAATGAATGCTGGTAGTGGCATTGCCCACAGTGAAAAAAATGCAAGCCATACCAACCCAGTAAAGTTTTTACAAATTTGGGTGCTACCAGACAAACGCAATATTGAGCCACGATACGAGCAAAAAACATTTGCCATTGCCGATAGAAAAAATGAACTACAAACCGTAGTTGCACCAAACGATAATAATGCAGTTTGGATAAACCAACAAGCATGGTTTACACTAGGCAATTTTGATAAAGGTGTTGAAACCACTTACAACCTGCACCAAAAAACAAGTGGCGTATATGTTTTTGTGATAAAAGGTGATGCCAGCATAAACAGTATTGCTTTAAACCAACGAGATGGTTTAGGCATTAGCGAAGCTGAAACACTAACCATAACAGCCGATAGCGATGCAGAAATTTTATTAATAGAAGTGCCGATGACTTTATAAAAAAGTTGTCAGGTTGAGCCAGTCAAAACCGATCTAGTTATTAAATCAATTTCAAAAGGTTGTAAACCCTAATTATCAAAATGCTTAAAGTTGAACAAAAAATGAAAACTCTAAAACAAATAATTAAAGGGCACCCAATAAACGTGGGCAGCATACAAGTGCAAGAACTTTTGCCCAATAATGGCGAATTTTTTAGCCCATTCTTAGTTTTTCATCATGGCAAAGCCGTGGCAGATAAAAACATTCCTACCCACCAGCAAGGCGTTGGTCCACATCCACACAGGGGTTTTAGTGCTATAAGTTTTATTTACAAAGGTGCTGTTCATCATCAGGATAGCCGTGGCAATAACCATGTAGTATATGCAGGTGGCACACAATGGACAAGTGCAGGCATGGGCATTATTCATAGCGAACGTGTGCCAGTCGATATTTTTGAGCATAATAATGGTGAGCAAGAATTGCTACAAGTATGGGTAAACACACCCGCTGCCCACAAAATGGAGCAACCAAAATATTATCCTGCAAGTGCCGCTGAAACGCCAACTATTATTACAGAGGATGGCTTAACCACCATACGTGTACCAGCAGGAAGAATTGGCAATGCACAAGGTATTATACCCACTTTTACAGATGTTAATACCGCTATGGGTGAAATGAAAACAGGTGGTAGTTACACATTTCAATTTCCTGCAACACATAATACATTGCTGTATGTTTTAAGTGGAGAGTTATTGGTAAACAATACACAAAAACTAGCTACCAAACAATTGGCATTGTTTAACAACGATGGCGAAAATTTTACAATTGCAGCCAATGCCGATACACAATTTTTTGTAGGTAGTGGAGAACCAATAAACGAACCCATAGCCAGCCATGGACCATTTGTAATGAACACGCAAACAGAAATAATGGAAGCATTTAAAGATTATCAGCAAGGCAAAATGGGAGTTTTGATAGAAGCCCACCCAAGCGAAGAATTAGTGTAGTATTTTTTGGGGAGACAAGCTGAAAACAAATATTAAGCTTCAGTTGCGTCGCACATTTTAAGCTAAGAATAAGAATTTAGCTTTTCTTAAAACGTAGAAATAAGAAAACAACAAACATTCATCACATGCTCCATTAAACTCCCGTTTAGGGTTGGGGCTTAAAACCAAAAAACAATGTCAACGTACAAAATCGATGCTGCACACAGCGAAATTACTTTTAAAGTGAAACACTTAATGATTACCAATGTTACTGGAAGCTTCACAAAATTTGATGCAACCTTAGAAGCCCTGCAAGCAGATTTTAGCGATGCCAAAATCTCTTTTTCTGCCGATGTAAACAGTGTTACCACCAACAACGAGCAAAGAGATGGACATTTAAAAAGCGATGATTTTTTTGCTGCCGAAAAATTTCCTACTCTTACATTTACTTCTACTTCATTCACCAAATTGAATGATATAGATTACAAATTGGTAGGAGATTTAACCCTAAAAGGCGAAACCAAACCAGTAGAATTAAATGTTGAATATGGTGGTACAGCAACAGATCCTTATGGTCAGGTAAAATCTGGTTTTGAAATATCAGGTAAAATAAATCGTAAAGATTTTGGATTAAGTTGGGGTGCATTAACTGAGGCAGGCGGTGTAGTAGTAAGCGATGAAGTGAAACTACATGTTAACGTACAAATGATAAAGCAAGCGTAACTTGTATGCCACATCCTAAATAGTGTGGCATACACTATTTTCAACCCTCAAAAATTTAAAAATGAACATTGTAAAACAAGTCCCATCTTACTTATTAGGTTTAGTATTTGTTGTTTTTGGCTCCAACTATTTTTTAAACTTTATTCCTCAGCCACCAATGCCTGCAGGCGATGTAGCTACTTATACAGGAGTTTTGTATAGCACTAAATATTTGTTAGTGGTAAAAGTGCTAGAAATAATAATTGGCATTTTAATATTTATAAAACCCACTAGGGCTTTAGGCTTGCTTTTAATAGCACCTATTGTAGTGAATATTTTGTTGTTTGAATTATTGATAGCTCATCAGCCAGGCATTGGTGTATTACTATTCTTGCTTAATGGTTTTGCAATCTATCAACACAGAGCTAAGTATTGGAGCATTGTTGAGTAACGGAATTTCTAATTGCATCGTTAAACAGTAAAGCTTTTTGGTTGTTATGGCATAATTAGTAACAGAGCAATTAAGTAGATAGCTATTAAGTTGATTTTGCTTACGCGATTGGTAGCTACGCTTTGATAAAAGCTAAATTTTATTGTTAGCTTAAAATGTGCGACGCAACCGCTGCCCTATAGCACTACAGAGCTGGCTACAAAAAAAGAAAATATAAAAAATGAACATTGAAATTATTAGTGGAAGCCCAAGACATGTAAGTGTAACCAATAGATTGGCTTTGAATTTAGAAAAGGAATTGAAAGAAAAAAGTAAGCACAACATTGGTTTGATTGATGTGAGGGATTGGGATTTGGGTTTGTTACAAAACGTTTTTAAAAACGTAGAGTCTACGCCTGAAAAATTTAAACCCTTGGCTGAAAAAGTATTTGCCGCAGATGCCTTTGTAATTGTAACACCCGAATACAACGGCAGCTACTCCCCTGCCTTGCAAAATTTGCTCGATCATTTTCCCAAGCAAGCAAGAAAAGTATTTGGCTTAGCCACTGCATCTGTAGGTGGTTTAGGCGGTGCAAGAAGTAGCCAACAATTATTGTTATTAGTACCTGCATTGTTTGGTATTGCATCCCCTTATTTGTTAATTACGCCACAAGTAGATAAAAAGTTTGATGCAGAGGGAAACCTTACTGACCTTGCTTTTCAAGGAGCAATTGATACTTTTATACAAGAGTTTTTATGGCTTGCAGAACGTGTAAAACCTTTAGATAAATAATACAGATAAAAGAGGCGGAGTTGTAACTTCGCCTCTTTCTTTTAAGCACTACTATGAGCGATGCAATTAAACACGAATGTGGGCTGGCTTACATCCGTTTACGAAAACCTTTCAGTTATTATTTGCACAAATATGGCACAGCAACCTACGGCCTAAATAAGTTGTACTTGCTGATGGAAAAGCAACACAATCGTGGGCAAGACGGTGCAGGTGTAGCCGCTGTAAAGTTGAATGTAGAGCCGGGTTATCCTTTTTTGCATCGTATGCGTAGCAGTGCACAACAACCCATTGCAGATATTTTTTTTAAGATTGGAGAAGAAGTAAAAGAATTAGAAAAATACCAGAACGATATTAAACAACACCCAGGTTTATTAAAAGGTCATTTATCTATGCTGGGCGAATTATTGTTAGGTCATTTACGCTATGGTACACAAGGCAAGAATAATGTTGAGTTTTGCCACCCTTTTATAAAAAGAGATACCCAACCTGGTAGAAACCTTGCCCTTGCAGGCAATTTTAATTTGGTAAATACAGATGAGTTGTATGATTTGCTAAACATGCAGCCTGGAGATTTTCAAAAGCAAAGTGATTTGGCTGCCATGATGGAAACAGTGCATCATTTTTTAGTAAAAGAAGATGAAGCCTGTCCCAACCATGCAGATGTGGCAAAAGTGCTGAAGAAAGCCATACCTATGTTTGATGGTGGATACACCATTGGTGGCTTAATAGGCAATGGCTACAGTTTTGTAATGAGGGATGCTCATGGTATACGACCAGCTTATTATTTTATAGATGATGAATTTATAGTAGCTGCAAGTGAACGTGCAGCTATACGTACCACTTTTAACGTAGGCGAAAATGAAGTGCTAGAGCTAATGCCTGCCAATGCTTTAATAGTAAGTGATAAAGGAGATTATAGCATTGAGCAAATTGTAGAACCCAAAGAACGCAGGGCTTGCAGTTTTGAGCGTATTTACTTTAGCCGTGGTAGCGATGAAAAAATTTATAGAGAGCGTATTGCACTAGGTCATCATTTAAGTAGAACTGTGTTAGAAAGTATTAGCTACGATTTACGCAATACTATTTTTAGTTACATACCCAACACTGCCGAAGTAGCTTTTTATGGTTTGGTAAAAGGCATGGAAGAATACTTAAATAAAATAAAAGTAGAAAGAATTTTAAGTTGGAATGGTGATATAACACCAGAGAAGTTGGAAGAGATGATAACCAGAAAAATTCGCCAAGAAAAAATTGCGATTAAAGATGTAAAGCTGAGAACTTTTATTACCGAAGATGCCAACAGAAACGAAATGGTGCAGCACGTGTACGATATTACCTACGGTACTGTACGCAAAAACGAAGACACATTAGTAGTGATAGACGATAGCATTGTACGTGGCACTACTTTAAAGCAAAGCATTATTACCATGCTAAGCCGTTTGCAGCCCAAAAAAATCATTGTGGTTTCTTCTGCACCACAAATACGCTACCCAGATTGTTATGGTATTGACATGAGTAAAATGGGCGACTTCATAGCTTTTAAAGCAGCCGTAGCCTTACTTACAGAGAGAAGAATGGAAAATGTTTTAACCGATGCTGTAGAAAAAATAAAAGAGCTACACCGCACCAACCAACTACATACAGAGAATGTGGTTAGGCAAATTTATAAACCCTTTACTACGCAAGAAATAAGTGATAAAATTGCACAGCTCATTACACCCATAGATATAATTATTCCTGTTCAAGTTATTTACCAAACGATAGAAGACCTACACGATAGCTGCCCAACCAATACAGGCGATTGGTACTTTACTGGCAACTACCCAACACCTGGTGGCAACAAGGTTTGTAACAAAGCTTTCCTTAATTATATGGAAGGGAAAAATGTGAGGGGGTATTAAAAAGTTTTAGTTGTAGCCTTTGGGAGGAATGAAGTAATTTTTTTGTAACAAACGGTTGGTCAAATATTAAGCTGTGGTTGCGTCGCACATGTGTAGCTATGGAAAACTATTCAGCTTTTCTTACGTTGTAGAAAAAATTTAAAACTTTACACTTGTACTATGAAGCAACTACTTATCATACGCCATGCAAAAAGCAGTTGGGATTTTAGTAGCATGAATGATTTTGACCGCCCATTAAACCAACGAGGTTTGCACGATGCACCAATGATGGCTAAGCGTATGCTAGATAAAAGAATAACCATTGATGCCTTTATTTCAAGTACAGCTAATAGGGCTTTTACTACTGCTACATTTTTTGCTGAAGTATATGGAATGAAAGAAAAAAATATTCTCAAAGTGCCTGAACTATACCATGCAGCTCCACCTATTTTTTACAATATAATTAAGCAGGTAGAAGATAGCTTAAATACGATTGCCCTATTTTCTCACAACCCTGGCATTACCGAATTTATAAATGAATTAACAACTACCACAATTAGCGATATGCCTACCTGTGGCATTTTTGCTATTACTATAAAAACTGAAACTTGGAAAGATTTTGTAACTGCCGAGAAAAAGTTTTGGTTTTTTGATTACCCCAAAGCGTAAACTAAAATTGGCTTGTTAAATAGATATTCTTTAGCTAAACATGTGCGACGCAACCGCAGCTTAATTAACATTCAAATGCTGGCTACACCTTTCTATTTTCTTCAGGAATCTCTACTTCTTTTCTTTTAAGATTAACTAAAAAAACACCACAAAAAATTAAAAAAGCTGCAATAATTTTTATCGCAGTTAGTTTCTCTCCAAACAAAATCATAGAAGTAATGGTAGCAAAAATGGGTTGTGTATAAATATAGGTGCCTACAATAGATGAACCCAATTTTGCAATGCCATACACCATAAATAAATAAGCTAAAAATGTAGCACCAATAACTACAAAGCCCAATGCCATCCAGTGATGCCAAAGAAAACTAGTCCAATTTATTTGTGTAAAATCGCCATAGCTTATTGGCATAATCATTAATCCACCAAACAAGAATATCCAGCGTATTACATGCACGGGTTTGTAGCGTTCCATTAAAGGTTTGGCAAGCACCAAATAAAAAGCATACGATATAGCATTGGCAATAATGAGTACATCGCCAGTAATGCTGCTGTCTTTGTCTATATTATTTTTTACTAGAATTAAAGTAGCAGCTCCGCCAATACCTAAAATCAATCCACCAATTTTATTGAAGGTAATTTTATCTTTTAATAGCCAAGCTGCAATTACAGTAATGGCAATGGGCGTGGCTAATGAAAGTAATGAAGCATGTATGGGGCTTGTAAGTGCTACACCTTTTACAAATAAAATTTGGTTGATGGCTACACCAGTAGCAGCACACAAAATAAAAAGTGGCACATCTTTTTTGTTGATAGAAGCTTTAGATGGGTTGAACGCAAAAAACAACCAAAACAAAACCAACGCTACACCAACCCTTAAAAAATTAATAGCCAAAACTGGCATTAGCTCTGGCGTAAGATGTTTTATGGCTACTGCTGCTGTACCAAAAAACAAATTGCCAACTAATACTGCTATGTGTGCTTTTGTTTTAGTGTTCATTAAGAGTACAAATTAAACACAAGGTTTGCAAAGGCTTTCTACCAATTGCGGAATTAATGATTGCAAATTTTGCTGTGGCAATGCTGGTAATTGGTACTCAAATTTTTTGGCGTTGTTTATGGCAGTTTCCAAATTAAAATCATACTGCCCCACTGCATAGCACCACTGCTGATGCATGAGTTGCTCGGCAAGGTATTCTTGCTCTGTTTGTCCTGGTGTGGGTATTAGGATGGCTTTTTTTTGTAAGGCCAATAATTCCATTACTGTTGTGTACCCACTACGGCAAATAATGTATTCACTCTGTTGTATAGCAAGGCTTAATTCGTTGCCAATAAGATGATTTACTACCGTTGTGTTGGATGATGGTATAATAGTTTCTGTGCTACCAGGTTTTCCTCTTAGCAATAAAATACAACCATTAATGCTGCTTGCAGTAGCTAATATTTTTTCCTCTAACAAAGTACGTTGTGGCTCTGGTCCACTAAGCATAATGCAGTACTCATATTTTTTTTCTACGCTTTCTATTTTTGTAAACCTAGATAATAAACCTAAATAGTGTATGGGTAAGGCAGGCAATATTTTTGGGTGTGATAAAATGCCAGCTACATTTTTTTCTTCTTCAATATCTGGCACCCAACAAGCATTAAACTGGTTAATGTGTTTGTAATTTATTTTGCGTACCCAGTTTTCTAACCATGCGTAAGGCATTTTTATAGCAAGTTGGTGCGTAATAAAAACGCAAGGGCATTTTTGGGTGTGTAAGCCAAAACGATTGTCGCTTATTACCAAATCAATTTTATATTCAGTAACCACATTTTTCAACCAATTATGTTCAGTAGCAATATTTTTTAAAATCTTTGGCACCTGCCACAAAATCTTTATCGGCAACATGCGTTTAGATTTTGAGTAAGTAACACCATAACCTTTTAGTGGAATAAATGTAAGGTTGGGAAATTCGGTACGTAGTAAGTTTTGTTGGGTAGTATTACAGGCAATCAACACTTCAAAACCATTTTGCAGCAAGGCATTAATAATAGGAATACACCTTGTGGCATGACCCAAACCCCAATCTAAAGGAGCAATTAAAACACGGCGTATGTTAATTTTTTCGAGCAAAGGTGTAATAGTTACCTAAATTAAAACGGAAAATACTATTTTAGAACTCAGAAATATGAAAATAAAAATGAACAAGATGGTTTTTGTACTGTTATTGATAATTATGATAGCATCTACAGCTTGTGGTGGTGGTAGAAATTACTACAATGCTAGCAAACGAGGATGTGGATGTCCAAGTACAAAATAAATTTTATTAATTCGCAAATAACAATAAACAATGAATACCCCCAACAGAGATTTATTGGTACTTGCTAACAAAGCAAATCTTACTGAGGTAGAGCTAGAACACGAAGTAAAGCTTTTGCATGGCTTAATCTTTTCGATAGAAGATGCCAACCATTTTTGTGTAGCCCATGAGTTGGTAGACATTAACCGTTATCGCATTATTAACAACCACCTTACCATACAAAACTATATCAGCGAGAAAAAGAACAAGCCTTTTGTTTTTATTAGTTGCAAAAATTAAATTCCATTTTGTTAGCTGGCAGTAGTAGTACTATTTATCTTCAGTTGCGTCGCACATGTTTAGCTTTGGAACAAGATGTAACTTTTCTTACCTACAATAATAATGTTTGTGAAAACACAAACATAGTAACAGGAAAAATTATTAAATAAATGGTCTTGGAAAATGTTTGCACAGCTACATAGCAATCCATGGTTTAACATGTGCGACGCAACCGAAGTTCAATGCTTATTCCTCAGCTCGTTACCAAAAAAACTACTTCAACTTACTCAAAGCAGCTTCTAACATTCCAAGCATTTCAGTAATTTCTTCTTTTTTGCAAGTGCCTACGCTTAGCCTATACCAACTATTATTTTTACTAGCACCAAAACAATAAAAAGGCACAACCGCCAACTTTGCTTCACTTAATAAGTAAGCAGTAACATCGGCTTGGGTGGATAAAGTTTGCCCACTCTCGGTGTGCTTACCTACTAAATCTATTTTAATAGTTAAGTAAATAGCAGCTTGTGGTGTTACGGCATCTACGGTATAACCTTTTTCTTTTAAGGCAATAAAGCCTTTGTAAATATTCTGAAGTCGGTATTCTAACTCTTGCTTATAGTTAATTAAATATGTTTTTATAGCACCGGTATCTCTTAAGTATTTTGCTACTGCACGTTGCTCAGCCATAGGAGCCCAAGCCCCAACATGGCTAAGTATGGCTTTCATTTTTGCAATTACTATTGATGGTCCTAAGCTCCAGCCTACACGTACACCAGTAGCACAAAACGCTTTTGAAATACCATCAATAAAAATGGTGTAGTCTTTCATGCTAGGCACTAACGATACTGGATTGTAATGTTCGGTTTCGCCATAGGTTAGCGTCCAATACATTTGGTCATACATAAGATATAACTTCTTTTCATCTTCGCCTCTTAGTTGATTTTCGGCTACTATTAATTCGCAAATTTGTTGTAGTGTGTTTTTGCTTATAGTAGTACCTGTTGGGTTTTGTGGGCTACAAAGGCAAATAAGTGTAGCACCTTTTATGTTGGCAGCTACATCTTCTACGCTAGGCATAAAATTATTTTCAGGCGTACAGTCTATCAAGCAATGTTCACCATCTGTAAGGTGTACATAGTGGTTATTGTTCCAACTAGGTACACCATAAATTACTTTATCGCCTTTATCTACTATTGCTTTGAACAATGTATAAATTAATGGGCGGCCACCGGCAGCAATTTGTATTTCATCGGTAGCATAATCCAAACCTTCCCATTGTTTTGTAAAAGCAGCAACAGCTTTACGTAACTCTAAAACACCATCAGCAGGAGGATAGCTAGTACTTCCATTTCTATATTCTGTTACAATTAAATCTTCTAGCTCTTTGGGTATGGGAAAAATAGAGGAATCAAAATCTCCAATGGTATAATTGTATATTTTTTCGCCATTGCGAATTCTTTCACTAATAGCATTGCCCAGTTTTACAATTTCGCTGCCTATCAACGTTTCGGCAAGTTGGCTTAATTTACCCATGACAATTTGTTTGCAGCGAAGTTAAGTTTTGGAGTTGAGATAGCCCGAAGCAGCTTTACAAAAACAGTATTAGGTAAAGCCATACAAATGGTGTAGCCAATAACAAAGAATCAAACCTATCTAAAAAGCCACCATGCCCTGGCATAAAACTGCCACTATCTTTTACACCAGCTAGGCGTTTTAGTTTGCTTTCCAATAAATCTCCAAGAGTGCCAATGATGGCTGCGATGGCTGCAAGCGTTATCCAAAACATTAAAGACTTACCATAGACAAACCATTCATCCCATATAAAAATTAAGAAGCCCATTACAATCGATGAAAGTATAATTCCACCAATAGTTCCTTCCCAAGTTTTCTTAGGTGAAATTTTAGAGAGGGGTGTTTTACCAATGAATGAACCAACAATGTATGCCATTGTATCATTTACCCACATACAGCCAATTATAAAAAATGGGATGATGATAAAATATTCTCTCCAATTATGGTCAACAGAGTTTGTTCTATTATCACCAATAAAAGCAAGACTCATCATCAAGCCCCAACTCAACGAAATATACAGCAACCCCAATATGGAATGACCTACATTTTTTAGGTCTAGTTTTTTGCTAAACAAAACTTCTGTAATGGGTAATGCTATAGCTGAGATAATAAGTATCCACCAACCCAATTCGTGTAGCATAAAACTGCCAATATGGTAAGCATCGTTGGTCATCCAAAGCATAAAACCAAAACCTGCAATCATTACCCCATATTTATGAAAAGGTGTAATGGTTTTATAGCCAGCATCTATCATGCTTATAAGTTTCTGATACTCTACCCAACAGCCAAAATGAATGACTGTAAAAAGTAACAAAAAAGTCCAATGATTAATCAATAAACCAGCCAGCATAATCACTACAAAAATGATAGCAGTTAATGCTCTGGTTTTAAAGGTTTGCAGGTTAAATGCCATACTAATTTTTTTTAAGTCGATAAAGAAAGGTAATTGTACAACGCTGTATTTGATTGATGTAATAGTTTATAAATTGTAAAAGTTACTATGTACTATTGGTCATAGACAGTGGACTGAAACGGGTTTTCTTCTCTTCTTAAATAAATAGCTGGGTTTGTAGGGTTTATTTTTTTGCTAATGGTTATAAAATGTTTTAGCAATAGCACAACAGCAGTTACTGCTACAGCACCTGCTATTATAGCTGCAATAACACCATACATTGCCGACACTTTTGCATCCATTACTTCTTGCGATGGCTTACCATTTTTAGAATAGAGGTACAAAAGCGTAATACTAATACCATTATTGAGCAAGTGCAACAAAATGCTCAACCAAATATTTTTACTGTAGTAAAAAATTAAACCCAACACTACACCTAAAGCAGCCCTTGGCAAAAAACCATAATAGCTTACATGCACGGCACTAAAAATAATACTGGTGATGATGATGGAAAGTATTGGGCGTTTAGTCCAGTTGATAAGTATTTGCTGCAAGCCTGCACGAAACAACACTTCTTCAAACAAAGCAGGGGCAAGGGCTATTACCACCAGCACAAACAAATACGCTTTAAAATTTTTCATTTGAGCCATAGCCATAACGCTGGTGTTGTAATTGTCTTCCATGGCTTTAAACTTGGTAGCCCAATTTTTAGGAATAGGAATGATTTGGTTAAGCTCTCCCAACACACCACTTAGTATTAATGCAAAAAAAGCAAGTGCTATTACCGTTAGTATTTGATTGGCAGTAAGTTTTGTGGTAAACCCTAAGTAGGCAAACGATTTTTTGCTAATGATTAAGGCTGTAACAATGGCTGGCAATAAAAACATAAAAAAAGCATACACCAATTGTACAATACGTGCAGCATTGGCAAACTGCGGTTTCACCATGTCTTTCTCCATATTTAATAAAGATGCTCCTGTCATCACTTTCCAAACAATGGCTATGCTTAAACCACCTACAATAATACCTACACCAATCATACCTAATAAAATGCCCAATTGTCCTAAATAGCTAATTCGTGGTTTGTGGATTGGTAGCGTTGGCTCTATTAAAATATCTTGCTGCTGCATCATATAAACTTTGTTGAAGATTAGGCTGTAAATTTGCCGCAAGATAACAGTTGGTGCTTGATGGTTGGTTGTTGTTGGATTTTTTATAGTTGGTAGCCAGCAGTAGAATATCTATTTAGCTACGGTTGCGTCGCACATTTTAATCTATGAATATCTATTTAGCATTTATCACAGCGTATGTTAACCAATAAATCTGTCAGCCTTTTGTCATACTGAGCTTGTCGAAGTATTGTCGAAAGCGATGAAAATAATAATCAGTTTCTACAAGCTCAACTTTACATCTTCTGTTCATCAATGTTCCAAAAGTACAAGTGTGCGACGCAACAGAAGATGCTATAAAAAACTACCGATGGCTCTAAAAAATTGTATTTAAAACTATTATGGTAAAAATTGATAAAATAGAACTTCCTAATTTTCCTTTGCTACTAGCACCTATGGAAGATGTGAGCGACCCACCATTTAGGGCTGTGTGTAAGGACAATGGTGCAGATTTGATGTACACCGAATTTATTAGCAGTGAGGGGCTGATACGTGATGCTATTAAAAGCCGACACAAGCTGGATATTTTTGATTATGAACGCCCCGTTGGTATTCAAATTTTTGGTGGCGATGAAGAAAGCCTAAGCTTAGCTGCAAAAATTGTTGAAGTAACCAACCCCGATTTGCTAGACATAAATTTTGGATGCCCAGTAAAAAAAGTAGCACTTAAAGGTGCTGGTGCAGGCGTACTAAAAGATATAGATTTAATGGTAAGGCTTACCGATGCTGTTGTAAAAAGTACTAGCTTACCCGTAACAGTTAAAACACGTTTGGGTTGGGATGATGAAAACAAAAACATAGAAGAAGTAGCCGAACGCCTGCAAGATGTGGGCATAAAAGCATTGGCTATACATGGGCGTACACGTAGCCAAATGTATAAAGGCGAAGCCGACTGGACACTCATAGCCAAAGTAAAAAACAACCCCAGAATTAAGATACCCATATTTGGCAATGGCGATATTGACAGCCCACAAAAAGCAAAACTATATGGCGAACGTTATGGTGTTGATGGCATTATGATTGGGCGTGCTGCCATTGGCTATCCTTGGATTTTTAGAGAAATTAAACATTACTTAGCCACAGGGCAAGAATTGGCTGCCCCTACTTTAGAAGAACGTGTAGCAGTATGCAAAAAGCACCTTATAAAAAGCGTAGAATGGAAAGGACCTAAAGTGGGCATTTTTGAAATGCGTAGGCATTATGCCAATTATTTACGTGGCTTGCCCAACATAAAAGAGTTTAGAGCAAGGCTAGTAACGTTAATGGAAAGAGATGAAGTAATTGGTGTGCTTGATGAACTTTATAACTACTACCAAGGTTACGAGTTTGAAAAAGCACCCATAGAGTTAATTAATTATCATGAAAAATGCCCTGTATAAATAATCAAAAATAAAAAACTTTTTATAAAGCCAAACCTGCCGAAGGATTGGCTTTTCTTTTTTTTAGCCAGCGGTTGTATTTCAATGTAGCAGCGGTTGCGTCGCACATTTTAGGCTGAAGAATTGCTATTGAGCCTTGCCACCCTTTTGCTATCACTTATTACCCATTACACTACTCAAACTCATAACCAATATCCCTTCTATAATTCATACCCTCAAAACCAATTTGTTCAAGCACCGCTTTACTTTTTAATACAGCATTAGCAATACTATCGGCTTGTGCAGTTACAGCTAACACACGCCCACCATTGGTTACAGTTTCTCCAGCATCATTCAAAGTTGTACCAGCATGAAAAATTATACTCGTATCATCTTTTTTTACCGCTGCTAAATTATTAATGGTGACATTTTTTTTGTATGGACCAGGGTAGCCGCCACTTACAGCCATTACTGTAGCAAAATATCCTTCGTTGTATTCAATATTTGTATCGGCAAGTGTGCCATTATCCATTGCAGCAAAAAGGCTTACCAAATCGGTTTCTAATCTAGGCATTACTACTTCAGTTTCTGGGTCGCCCATACGGCAGTTGTATTCTATTACAAATGGCTCACCTGCTACATTCATCAAACCAAAAAATATAAACCCGTAGTACACTAAGTTTTCTTTTTGCAAGCCATCAACCGTAGGTTTAATAATGTTGGCTTCTACTTTTTGCATAAAAATCTCATCCATAAAAGGTACAGGTGTTACACAGCCCATACCACCAGTATTTAAGCCAGTATCGCCTTCACCAATGCGTTTATAATCTTTGGCGTGGCCAATTATTTGATAGTCTTTTCCATTGGTTAGTACAAACACACTCACTTCTATACCTTGTAAAAATTCTTCAATCACTACTTTGCTGCTAGCTTCACCAAATTGTTTGTGTACAATCATTTCTTCGAAGGCAAGCAAGGCGGTTTCATGAGTTTCACTAATAACAACACCTTTGCCAGCAGCCAAGCCATCAGCTTTCAAAACTATTGGTAGTGTATGATTACTTATATAAGTTTTGCCTTCTTCAAAATTATCTTTTGTAAATTCTGCATAGCCAGCCGTGGGTATGTTATGCCTTTGCATAAAATGTTTACTAAAAGCTTTACTACCTTCTAGCTTTGCTGCAGCAGCACTTGGTGCTACTATAATTAATTTTTGTAATTGTGTATCGGCTTTGCAAAAATCATAAATACCCTTTACCAATGGTTCCTCTGGACCAACTACTAAAATCTGTATCTTATTCTCTATACAAAACTGTTTAATATCTTCAAAATCGTTTACACCCATATTTACATTAGTGCCAAATTGAGATGTACCAGCATTGCCTGGTGCAATAAACAAGTTATCGCAGTGATGACTTTGCTGCATTTTAAAAGCCAAAGCATGTTCACGCCCACCACTGCCCAACAAAAGAATATTCATAAATAATAGTTGATAGTGAGGCGAAAGTAGCAGGGAAACTGGAATTTAGAATTTGATTTTTGGTATTTACTTTTTAGAAAATAACATTAGGAATTTGTTTATTGAAAATTCTATGTATTTTGAGCCTTTACAAAACCAAATACTTCTAACGAAAATTAAACTGTATGAGTGAGACTACTATTGTACAAAAAGGACATCCGAAAGGATTGTATGTTTTATTTGCCACTGAATTTTGGGAGCGTTTTAGTTACTATGGCATGAGGGCAATTTTTGTGCTTTTTATGACCAATAAGTTATTGTTTGATAAAGCTTATGCTAGTAATATTTATGGTAGCTATACGGGCTTGGTATACTTAACACCACTAATTGGTGGTTATGTAGCTGATAGATATTGGGGCAACAGAAAATCAATTTTTGTTGGAGGATTATTAATGGCAGTTGGACAGTTCATTCTGTTTGCGTGTGCATCTATGCCACAAGGGTCGGGTGTGGCACAAACGTTATTGTGGACAGGATTGGCTTTCTTAATTTTTGGTAACGGTTTTTTTAAGCCAAATATTTCTACCATGGTTGGGCAGCTTTACTTAGAAAGTGAGAACAGTAAAAAAGATGCTGCTTATACCATTTTTTATATGGGTATTAATGCTGGTGCATTTGTTGCCCCATTGGTTTGTGGCTACCTTGGAGAGAACGTTGATTTTAAATGGGGCTTTTTATCAGCAGGTTTCGGTATGTTGATAAGCTTGGTTATTTTCTATTATACCAAAGACAAGTATGTGGTTTCTCCAACAGGGGTACAGCTTGGTGTAGCACCAAATAAATTAAAAGATACTGCACCTAGTGAAAGTGGCAAAACGGGTTTTAGCAATAATCAAATAATTGTATTGGTTTCATCAATTATTGCTGTTTTTTCCATTATTCATTTTGTTTTAAAAGTAGATTTTTGGGGTTCTGCTATTTATGGTATGACGCTTTGTTTGCCATTTGCAATACTAACCGATAGATCATTAACAGCTATTGAAAAATCTAGATTATGGGTAGTAGTTATTATTATGCTATTTGTAGTTTTCTTTTGGATGTGTTTTGAACAAGCAGGTGCATCCCTTACTTTTTTTGCTGACGAGCAAACTAACAGAGATTTGAAATACCCACATTGGCTTGGAGCTACATTAGGTTTTTTTGTAGCAATTGGCTCATTTTTTAAGGGTAATGGATTTCATATTGTTCCTGTAGAACACTGGGTAATGCCCGCCAGTTACTTCCAAAGTTTTAATGCTGGTTACATTGTATTGCTTGCCCCAATATTTGCCATACTGTGGGAAAAATTGGCTAAGAAAGGCTTTGAACCACCAGCACCAATGAAGCAAGCAATGGGCTTAGGCTTTTTAGCACTCGGCTTTTTGTTTATTGCTTTTGGTACAACTGGCGACCCTGCAATGAAAGTGAGCATTTTATGGCTTACTGGTTTATACTTTTTACATACTGTGGGTGAGCTTTGTTTAAGCCCAATTGGTTTATCAATGGTTAATAAACTTGCCCCAGGAAGATTTACAAGTTTAATGATGGGTATATGGTTTATGGCTATTGCTACTGGTAATAAACTAGCTGGTACTATGAGTTCTTTATATCCTGACCCTAAAGCAACTGGTCCTAAACCTGTTTTCTTAGGTATTACTATAGATAACTTACATACCTACTTTATGATTTTTGTAGGCTTCTCAGGCGTGGCAGCTATTATCTTGTTTTTACTTTCTTTCAAATTGAGAAAGATGATGCACGGCATAAAATAATTTTCAAATCATCAATAAAAAAACCAGTTGCTTCACCCTCAACTGGTTTTTTATTTATTTGCCATTAAGTTATGAAATCAATAAAAAAAATAGTGGTTTATGTAGGCTTGGCAGCCATTGCTTTAGTCTTACTGTGGCTTGTTGTTGGCAAGTTTGTAGAAACAAAAACCAATAGCCAAATAAACATCAACTTACAAAAACTACATAGCGTAACCAAGCTGGTAATTTTTGAGCAAGATTTTGTTTTGAATGATGTGGAGACCAAAGAGAAACATTATTTAAGATGGTTTACTAGCAAAGAATCAGTGTCTACTAACATAAATGGGCGTATGGGTTTTCATATAGATCTTAGCGATAGTGGGCAAGTACAAATAAAACACAAAAACGATACTGTATTTATTGCAGCACCTCTAAAACTTACCTACATTAGTTTTAATTTACAAAGTTTAGAACAAGTAAAAGATAAATCCCTAGACCCTACACTTGAGGTAAGTAAAGAAGAAGTAATAAAACAGTTAGATCAAAAGGCAATAACCAATAACTTACCTGCTATTTTAGATATGATCAGAGACAAGGATTTAACCTATCAAGAGCAGCAACTAACTAAGCTTATTGGTAAGCCAGTGCGTATTAGCTTAATCACTTTAGATACTGGCACCAATTGGCGTAATGTAAATTAAAACTCCAGCTTCACCGCCTTCGACAAGCTAAGGCTGACAGGTTTGTTGTTTGTTATCTACGCTAAGATAGGAGCTTAATAGATATTCTTCCGCTAAACATGTGCGACGCAACCGCAGTTAAATTAATTTTCTACTGCTGGCTAAAAAACAAATACTTGTTTTAAATAAATTGCATATGGTCGTACTGCTTGCCCAATATTTTTTTATCATCGGCACCCAACCATTTGTTTAAAACGGTGGCATACACATTTTTAAAATCTACTTTGTATTTAAGGTCACCATCTTGCAAATCTGCCAAATCTACCATAGGGTTTATTAAGCCCTTTTGTTTTAAGCCACCACTAATCATAAACATATTATTGGCAGTACCATGGTCGGTTCCTCCACTTGCGTTTTGAGATACACGTCTGCCAAATTCGCTAAAACTCATCAGCATCACATCATTAAAACGGTTATTGGTTTTTAGGTCTTTTACAAAAGCAGTAACGGCTTCATTCATTTCTTTAAATAACCGTTGTTGTTGATTTTGCTGGTTTACATGTGTATCAAAACTACCAAGGCTTACATAATAAACTTTAGTGTTTATATCGCTAAAAATAAGCGATGCAATGGTTTGTAAACTCTTACCTAAATCTGTTGTTGGATAAGTTTCTTTACTAGGGTGTAGTTTGCTTTGTTGAAAAATATAATCAGCACTGCTTAAAGTAGCAGCCATTGTTTTGTACAAATAATCTACTGGCTGTTCACCTGCTTCAGCTACATGATTTTTTGAGACATCTTTAAAGAATTTTTCTTGGCTGCTGCCATATAAACGTCTTGGATCTTTAAAGGCAAGTCCTTTTACATCATCTCCTTTTAAAGCCAAACTTAAAATATCGTCTAGCTCCAACGCTTGTGTTGGGTGGTTGCAGCCTTTGCATTGTGCATCTAAATACCTGCCCAACCAACCTGTGGTTAAATACTCACTAGATTGTGATGCGGTTTGCCAAATATCCATGCTTCTAAAATGGCTTCTATCGGGGTTAGGATAGCCAACCGAGTTGATGATACCCATGCCACCATCGTGATAAATATCTGCCAAGCCTTTTAGCTCTGGGTGTATGCCTACATCATCTGTTAAGCCAATGGCTTTATCTTTTTCAATGCCCAACTTTGGGCGTTCTTTATAATAAATATCGTTGCGTATAGGTATCACAGTATTTAAACCATCGTTGCCCCCACTTAGTTGCAATACTACAACCACTTTATTGCCTTGCGGTACGGTAGCAAAATCTTTACGCTCAAATGCTTTTAAAAATTTAGGTACCATAAAACTGGCTGTTGCCAGCGAGCCAACTTGCAAAAATTCTTTACGCTTTATATTCATAGCTATTACGTTTTATTTTGGCTTAACACAATTGATATTCTGGTGTACTCATTAAAGCAATGGTTACACTTTTAATATAGTTTTCTCTACTGTTTTTTTCGGCAGCGTTTTCTATGGTTTGCTTGGTTATGCTACCTGGTTTTGTTTGTAGTATTACGGCTTCTAAAACATCGTACAGGTTTTCTCTGCTTACACTTTCAAATTGCTTAATGTATTTTCCCCAATCTACTTTGGCATTAATTTTAAATCGTTTGGCAGCTTTTGCAAAAGCACCTTCGCCTTTTTTTGCTTTATACATCATCCCCATTGCTTGGTCATCATCTGTTTTTGGGGTTATAGAAAATTCGCTATCATCTTGTATTAAACGGGGTATTTGCAAACGCACCATTAACGAGCTACTGTCTATCCAGTTTTTATCGCCTGGCCATCCAGCTACATTGGGTGGATAAAATAATATTTGCCCCAAGCTACGCTGCATTAGCAGTTGTACTTCTTCGTTTTGAATTTCCATAGGTATAAGGCGTTGGATACCTGTCATTAACTCTACAGGGCTTTTAATTTTTACTCCAATATTTTTTGCTTCATAAAACCAATCGCTTGTAAAAATGCTTTTCATTAATGCAGCTACATCGTAGTTAGACTGAAAAAAAGTATCGGCTAACTTTTTTACATTGCTCTCATCTGCGTTTTCATTTACAAAATATTTGTAAATCTTTTTTGTAATATAATAAGCGGTTTGTTTTTGCTGTAATAAAATGTTTAGTACGTCATCGCCATCAAAATTGCCAGTTTTGCCCAACACTGTTTTACTGCCATTATCGTGCTGCCCTTTTCTAAATTGAAATTCTCCTTTTAAATTAAACCCCCAACCAGTAAAGGCACGTGCAGCTTCTTTTACATCAGTTTCTGTATAGTTTCCTCTGCCAAGGGTAAATAGTTCCATTACCTCACGTGCAAAGTTTTCGTTGGGGTGTTGTTTTTTGTTTTGTTGATTATTAAGAAAGCCCAGCATAGATGCACTTTTACTGATGGACTTTAATAAATCGCCAAAATTGCCCAAAGCTTTTTCTCTTACTTCCTGCAGCATCAGTTGCTGAAAGAAAATATTTACATTTCTACAAGCAAAATGCCCATGCCAAAACAAAGACATTTTTTCTCTCAATTGGGCATTGGTATCTACCATTTCATCTACCCATTTTATGTTTAGATTTTTAATGTCTTGCCTGCTTTGCTGGCGAATCATTTTTTTGGTGTTACCATCCAAGCCGTTCTTTTTCAATTCTTCCATTTTAGCAGCATCGCCAATACCCATAAAAATGCCTTTAATGGAGTTATCCGCCACGTCAAAATATTCTGGTTTGTTGTTGGAATTTTTTTCAAGGGCAGCGTATAAATCTTTGGGTTTCACATCGGCAAGTTTGGCAATATCAATAGCTGCTGTACCAAAACCTGCACGCCACATAAGGTGTTGGTTTTTCATTTGATTGGTTACTACCATGGCAAAGATTTTTTAGAGTGTAAAGACTTGGGTACTGCTAGTAAGTTTAAGCATCATATAAAATTAAAGGATTGAAAGACAAATTCTTTTTTTGTTTTGTGCTAACCAAAGGCCTAGCAATCTTGATGGCTTTTGTTTTGGTGTAATGGCTGGGTTGCATCTGTTATATTTGCAGCCAAGTATATGTAGTGAACGTGCACTGTGTTGAGTGATGGACTAAGTGTACAAGTGTGCGACGCAACCGAAGCTTAATAGTAGCAATGCAGCTAAGACCAAAAATTATTTCTTTTTTATTATGACTATAAGTTACAACTGGTTAAGTGAATACCTGCCCGAAATAATAGAACCTGAAAGGCTTTCTAAAATTTTAACTTCAATTGGGTTAGAAGTGGAGCGTTTGGAGGTGTATGAAAGCGTTAAAGGTGGTTTAAAGGGCTTGGTTATTGGCGAAGTATTGGCATGTGAAAAACACCCCAATGCCGATAAATTAAGTGTTACGCAAGTAAATATTGGTGGTGCAGAATCTTTGCAAATTGTTTGTGGTGCACCTAATGTGGCTGTTGGGCAAAGGGTTGTGGTGGCTACAGTTGGTACTACTATTTACCCCATAGGTTGCGAACCTTTAACGATGAAGGTGGCTAAAATACGCAGTGTAGAAAGCCATGGAATGATTTGTGCCGAAGATGAAATTGGTTTGGGTAGCAGTCATGCTGGTATTATGGTTTTGCCTAACAATGTAGTAGTAGGTACGCCAGCCAGCGATTATTTTAAGCCTTACAACGATTTTATTTACGAAATCGGACTTACACCCAACCGTATGGATGCCATGAGCCATTATGGTGTGGCAAAAGATGTGTGTGCTTATTTAAGCCATCATGGTAGTGGTGCAGCAAGGGTAAAAACTATTTTTGCCAATGGCTTTAAGGCAGATAATAATAGTTTACCTATACAAGTTACAGTAGAAAACGAATTGGCTTGTCCACGATATAGTGGCATAAGTATTAGTGGTATTGTGGTAAAAGATTCTCCACAATGGTTAAAAGATAAATTGCTGGCTATTGGTGTACGCAGCATTAATAATATAGTAGATGTTACCAATTTTATACTACACGAAACTGGTCAACCCCTTCATGCTTTTGATGCCAGCCAAATAAAAGGCAATCAGGTAATTGTAAAATACTTGGCAGAAGGAACCCCCTTTATCGCCTTGGATGAAAAAGAAAGAAAACTATCTGCCGAAGACTTAATGATATGTGATGGTGAACAAAACCCCATGTGTATGGGTGGTGTTTTTGGTGGACTAAAAAGTGGTGTGAAAGAAACTACAATCAACATTTTTTTAGAGAGTGCTGTGTTTAATGCAGTAAGTATAAGGCGTAGTTCATTAAAGCATGGTTTGCGTACAGATGCTGCTACCCGTTTTGAAAAAGGAGTAGATATAAGCAATGCTGTAAACGTACTAAAACGTACTGCCCTGCTTATAAAAGAATTGGCAGGAGGAGAAATAAGTAGTGACGTGGTAGATGTATACCCTAATCCAAAACCTAAAACCGAGTTGGGTATTAAATATCATTACTTAAAAAAGTTAAGTGGCAAAAATTATCACCCCGATGCGGTAAAGAAAATTTTAGAAGCCTTGGGTTTTGAAGTAATAAGAGAAGGGATAGATGAACTGCAAGTAGCTGTGCCTTACAGTAAGCCAGACATAAGCCTACCTGCCGATATTGTTGAAGAAATATTGCGTATTGATGGATTGGATAATATTGAAATTCCTGCCAGCATTACCATTTCTCCAGCTGTAGATGATATGGGTGTGAAAGAAAGATTAAAAGAAAAAATTGCCAACTATTTGGTAGGCTTGGGCTTTAACGAAATTTTTACCAACAGCATTACCAACAGTAAATATTTTACCGAAGATGTACTACAAGGCACTGTAAAAATGATGAATAACCTAAGTGCCGATTTGGATATACTACGCCCAAGTATGTTAGAAACTGGTTTAGAAACAATTGCCTATAATATTAACCGAAAAAATAGCAATCTACTTTTTTTTGAGTTTGGCAAAACCTACCACACAAAAGCCATTGGTAGCTATAGAGAAGATGAACATATTGTTCTATACATTACAGGTAGCAACCACGATGATGAATGGAGAGAAAAAGGCAAGCAGCAAGATTTTTACAAGGCGAAAGGTATAGCTGCTAGTGTGCTTACCTTGGCTGGATTAGGAGAAATAAATTTTGCGTCTACCGAGGAAACAGATTTAAGTGTAACCATTTTAAATGGCAAACAGCAGTTGGGAAAATTGACAGAAATAAGCAAAACCAAACTCAATAATTTTGATATAAAGCAGCCCGTTTATTTTATTGATATTGATTATTTGGCTTTACTAAGCCAAGTGCAAAAGCAAAAAGTGGTATATAAAGAGGTAAGCAAATTTCCTGCGGTACAAAGAGATTTGGCAATAGTGGTAAGCAGCAATACTACTTATCATGCTTTAGAAACTGTGGTAAATAAAGTTAGGCTGCCTAAGTTGCAAGCCATGCGTTTGTTCGATGTGTTTGAAAGCGATAAATTGGGTGTTGGAAAAAAATCCATGGCCATTAACTTTACATTTTTAGACGAAGAAAAAACCCTTACCGATAAAGAAATAGACAGCATGGTAGCTAAACTTATTCAAGGTTTTGAAAAAGAATTGGGAGCGGAGATAAGGAAATAGTTTTTTGTTTACCAGCTTCGGTTTTTTATAGCATCGACAGAGGCGACGCTCCATTCAAATTAAGTTTTTCATAGCAGCTTTGTTCGTTGGTATAAGTGGCTGCAATCATAAATAAACTAATAAACCAATCAACTCATTTACTTGAACATAGACCAACAACTAGCTTCCATCACAACCAAACTTCAACTTATATTGAAGCAACACCGTGTGCTACAAAAAGAAAATGAGCAGCTAAAAAAGGAATTGGAAAAATCGCAGGTCTTCATTCAAACAAAAACAAAAAACTTAGCTGCTCTCCATCAACAAATGGATATATTGAAGCTAGGTGTTAGTGGCTGGAACGAAGAAGAAAAAGCAGCCCTTGCCAAAAGAGTAGATATTTATTTAAGAGAAATAGAAAAATGCCTCACCTTATTAAACGCATAACCAATGGCAGAATTGATACCAGCAAATATTACCATCGCCGATAGAAGTTTTCGTTTAAAAATAGAATCCCAAGACGAGGAACTCATTCGTAAAACGGTAAAACTGATAAATGATAAAATAATTGAGTTTAAAAATAATTTTGCTGGTAAAGACATGCAAGATTACATAAGCATGGTGCTACTTTGGTTTGCAACCGAGCAAAATAAAACGGGTGAAGAAATGGTGAAGCTGCAAGAAACTTCTGCAAAACTTACTTCTTTAGAAACTCATATAGATAAAGTATTGACAGAACTAAAATAAAAAAGCCCTGCTTTTTACAGCAAGGCTTGGTAGTTTGGGTACGGATTAACTACCTAAAAAAATGTATCTTATTGAAACTTATACAAGCCAGTATAACCCCAATCTCCATTGGTTAAAGTATAGCGGAATATATAGTAAACGATATTGCCAGTTGAGGTACTTGTTACTGAGTAGTTCTTTGTTGTTACTGAATTGCTAGTAAGGGTTTGTGTGCTAATAGTACAGAGAGTAGTACTTTTTTCGCCACTCATCAACTCTAGCTTAGCAATGTTTTTTTCGTAAAGTGTATTGTAATTTACAGTAGTAAGACCAGCAGATTGCGTCGCTTGTATAGTACCGATAGCTAGATTGGCATTTTTAAAAAATTCTGTATTAAGGGGAATACAGCTACCATTTTTTTCTTCTTCATGTTTCCTGCAAGCAGTAAAAGCAATTGCAATAACTAATACCAATACACATTTTTTCATACAAAAAATTATAGACTTACTTAATTTGGCTTGTCTAAGTATTGGATTTATTGCCTAAAAGTAAGAAGATGATTTTAAGAATTTACAAAAAATATGGCTTTCAATCAAAACTTAACTTACATCTCCCAGCTTTAATATCTGTTTCCATTTTAAAAAAATTAGTAACCATATCTTAAAATGGATGCTTATACATTGTCATAGGATAAGTGTATTTAATTATCTTCGCACACTAACGATCTCAAATTCAGTTTAAATGAGCCGAGAGACGACACAACCGATTTTTGAACTTTTAAACCACATCCATCACAATGGAACCAACCGTATTATACATAATTATAGGAGTTGTAGCTTTAGGAATTGGCTTCGCAATAGGTAAACTAACCTCTTCAAAAAACACAAAAAAACAAGTAGAAGAGGCAGAATCGCAAGCACAAACGATATTAAAAGAGGCTGAATTAAGGGCTGAAACAATAAAAAAAGAGAAACAGCTTGAAGCAAAAGAGAGGTTTGTACAGCTAAAGTCTGATTATGACAGAGAATTGCTTGAAAAAAACAAGAAAATAAACGAAGCGGAAAATCGCATAAAGCAAAAAGAAGTTTCTATTAACCAAAAAGAAACCACTTTAGATAAGCAGGTTAAGGAGAATGATGCCATTAAAGAAAACCTCAACCGCCAAATAGAAGTAGTGAACGTAAAGCGTACCGAACTGGAAAAACACCAAGAGGAACATATACGCAGGCTAGAGAAAATTGCTGGGTTAAGTGCCGATGAAGCAAAAAATCAATTAATTGAAAGTTTAAAGAACGAAGCACATACCCAAGCGTTGGCTTTGCAGCAAGAAATTATTGAAGATGCCAAGCAAAAAGCCAATAAAGAGGCTCGTAAAATTGTAATTCAAAGCATACAACGTACGGCTGCAGAGCAAACTATCGAAAACACAGTTACTGTGTTTCAATTGGAAAGCGATGAAATTAAAGGTCAAATTATTGGACGTGAGGGTAGAAATATTAGAGCCATAGAAGCTGCCACTGGTGTAGATTTGATTGTTGATGATACGCCAGAAGCAGTAATTCTTTCTTCCTTCGACCCATTGCGTAGAGAGATTGCACGATTAAGCTTACAGCGTTTGGTGGCAGATGGTCGCATACATCCTGCTCGTATTGAAGAAGTGGTAGAAAAAACCCGCAGACAATTAGAAGAGCAAATTGTAGAAATTGGTGAACGTACTGTAATAGAATTAGGCATTCATGGTTTACATAAAGAGTTGGTACGTATAGTGGGTAAAATGCGTTTCCGTAGTTCTTATGGTCAAAATTTATTAATGCACAGTAGAGAAACAGCCAACCTTTGTGGCATAATGGCTGCAGAGTTAGGTATGAATCCTAAATTGGCAAAACGTGCAGGTTTACTACACGATATTGGTAAAGTACCCGATGAAGAAACAGAATTAAGCCATGCCTTATTAGGGGCTAAATTGGCAGAGAAATATGGCGAAAATCCTGCAGTGGTAAATGCCATTGGTGCCCACCACGATGAAATGGAAATGCTATTTGTAATTTCCCCCATCATTCAAGCCTGTGATGCTATAAGTGGTGCAAGACCAGGTGCAAGAAGAGAAATTATGCAGCAATATTTGCAACGCATAAAAGACCTTGAAAATCTTGCCTGTGCCTATCCTGGTGTAGAAAAAGCCTATGCTATACAAGCTGGTAGAGAGTTAAGGGTAATAGTAGAAGCTGATAAAGTAACTGACGGTGACAGCGATAAATTAAGTTTTGAAATAGCACAGAAAATACAAACAGAAATGACTTATCCCGGTCAAATTAAAGTAACTGTAATACGTGAAAAAAGAGCAATTAACTTAGCTAGGTAGTAACAACCACATTATTTACCATATATAAAGCCGTCAACCTTACAAGTTGGTGGCTTTTTCTTTTTAACGTTGCAACCTTGTTTATTGTTATTCAATCTATATAAAGTATTGTATTCGCATTACACTATCCATTATTTATTTAAAATACCATTAGCCTAATCCTCCAATACCTTTTATGATTAGCCAATTGTTTCTGATAAAAACCAGACCAAACAATTGACTTATGAAATCTCTGTTTACGTACCCAAATGAAATTCAACAACTTTTGCAACCGCAAGAATCTACAAAACCCAAGGGCCGTTTAGTAGCCCATTACGAGTTATACAAACAAGTAAAGCACATCAATGGTAGCATTTTAAAATGTGGCATAACTGCTGCCGAAGGCTTTACACGATTTGCCATTTTTAGGCAATTAATGGGTGATGCTGATAAGCAACCTATGGTAGCTTTTGAAAAAGTAAACTCAGTATTTGAAACGATAGAGTCGAATGAAGAACGTGTAGTTGCCGTTCGTAACCAAGCTAGTCAAACTTTATCTACAACTCAACAACAGCTTATTTTAAAGGGATTAGATGAGAATGTAGAGTTTGTACCAGGGCAGTTGAGCGATTCAATTCCCGAATATTTAATACACAACCCCGAATTAAAGGTTGCTTTATTAGATGTAGATTTAGAAGATTACGAAGCTACCCTTACCACATTAGATTATTTGTACCAAAGAATAGTAAGTGGCGGTGTACTTATTTTAGATAATTACCACAAAAACGAAGGTGAAGCCTTAGCTGTGAGAGAATTTTTTAGAAACTACAATGTTGCAATACAACATTTTTCACTTGAAAATGGTCCTTACTTTGTAATTAAACACTAATCAAAAAGATTTTATGAAAAAACTTTCAAAAACCTTTTCAGTTTAGTTTCCAGCCCTTACCTTTGCTATCCGCAAAAAATAAAAATTATGAACGCAGCAGTTCAGTTTGTACACGAACAATTATCAGTAAAAAAAGAATACCCTAAGTTTAAAGCAGGTGATAATATCACTGTAAACTATAAAATCATAGAAGGTGGTAAGGAGCGTATTCAAAGCTTTCGTGGTGATGTAATTAAAACCCAAGGTACAGGTGCTACAGCTACTTTTACAGTACGTAAAATTTCTGATGGTGTTGGTGTAGAAAGATTATTTCCTTTTCTTTCTCCTAATGTAGATTCAATTTTATTAAACAAAACAGGCAGGGTACGCCGAGCTAAATTGTTTTACTTACGTGAAAGAAGTGGTAAAAGTGCAAGAATTAAAGAAAAACGTTTATAATAATATTTACAGCGAAAGTAAAGCTATTGCTAAACGTCCGCTTTTTTATTAAGTCTTAGTAATTAATTATTGCTTATCTTTATGTCTTAAAACCATTTTATGGGAGATTTATTTGCACCACAACACATTATTTGGATTGTTCTATTAGTATTACTAATGTTTGGAGGTAAAAAAATACCTGAATTGATGCGTGGCTTAGGAAAAGGTATTAGAGAATTTAAAGATGCCAAAGACAACGTAAAAAGAGAGATAGAAAGCAATGTCAAAGAAGAAGAAGCTTCAAAAAAAATATAATCGTCAATCATATTTTTAAGAAACCCTGCAATCAATTTTTTTGCGGGGTTTTGTTTTATTCAATCTGAAACATCCCACACATTTACTTAATTAATGGCTTTATTTAAAAGAAATAAAAATTCTAATTCCACTACAGAAATGTCCTTTATCGGTCATATAGATGAGTTGAGAAAACATTTATTTAGGTCGGCAATTGCTGTAACAATTGGTGCTATTATAGTTGGGATTTATAGAAACTTCATTATAAAAAAAGTGCTAATGGGACCCACCCATGCCGATTTTGCTACTTATACATACTTATGCAAACTTGGGCAAAAATTAGGACTGAAAAATGAACTTTGCCTGACTCAAATAAATGTAAAAATGCAAAGCAATACTGTTGCTGGGCAATTTACAGTTTTTTTAAACATTGTTTTAATAGGTGGACTTATTATTGCTTTCCCCTATGTTTTTTGGCAATTTTGGAAGTTTGTAAAACCCGCATTGAAAAGAAATGAATTACAAAACACTAGCGGTGTTATTTTTTGGGTCTCGTTGCTTTTTTTTATTGGGGTATTGTTTGGTTATTTTGTAATTGCACCTTACACCATTAACTTTTTTTCAAATTTTTCTATGGATGATAATATTGAAAACCTTTGGACGATTAATAGCTATTTTAGTACTACTGTTCCACTTATACTTGGCTCTGGTCTTGCTTTTCAGCTACCGTTGGTGCTTTATTTTTTAGCAAAAGTTGGTATTGTAGGATCTCGATTTTTAAAAAAATATCGCCGCCATGCAATTCTAATTATTACAGTTGCAGTTTCTATTATAACCCCACCGGATGTATTGAGTACTATTATTTGCAGCATCCCTTTAATTGTTTTGTACGAAATAAGTATTAGACTAATTATGGGCGTAGAAAAAAAGCAACAGAAAAAAGAACTAGAGTGGGAATAATTAATTAACACACACATTACTGCCTTGTTTTCATTCACTACAATATCACAATACCATCTTTTTTTGGCTAATATTGACGATGGGTGTGTATTGGCTGTGCAACATTATTTACAGCAAATACAAGCGAAGCAACATCTGAATGCCTTTTTAGAAGTATTTGAGACAGAGGCCTTAGCACAAGCAGCCCAATTAGATACAGACAGAAGACAAGGCAAGCCATTGGGTAAATTACATGGTGTAGTAGTGGCTATAAAAGATGTAATAGCATACAAACAACATCATTTATCTGCCTCCTCTAAAATTTTAGAAAGTTTTACTTCTGTTTATAATGCTACAGCTGTAGAAAAACTTATTGCAGCAGGTGCTATAATTATTGGTAGAAATAATTGTGATGAATTTGCCATGGGTAGCAGCAACGAAAACAGTGCCTATGGCAATGTACATAATGCCCTAGATGAAAGTAGAGTACCTGGTGGATCGAGTGGTGGTAGTGCTGTGGCTGTGCAGGCTGGTATGTGTATGGTAAGCCTAGGTAGCGATACTGGTGGTAGTGTACGCCAACCTGCCGATTTTTGTGGTATTGTAGGCTTAAAACCAAGTTATGGTAGGGTTTCTAGGTATGGTTTAATAGCTTATGCTTCATCTTTTGACCAAATTGGAATTTTTGGAAATACTGTAGAAGATGTAGCATTAACGCTAGAAGTGATTGCTGGTGAAGATGATTTTGATAGTACCGTATCACAAGAAAAAGTACCTGACTATACCGCTGGATTGGCAAAAAAAATCAAGACTTATCGCTTTGCTTATTTTAAAGAAGCATTGGAACATCCGGGCTTGGACCCTGAAATTGCCACCCAAATAAAGGTATTTTTTAAAATTTTAACAGAAAAAGGACATATTGTAGAAGCCATTGATTTTGAGCTACTTGAATATGTAGTACCTACGTACTATGTACTTACAACTGCCGAGGCTAGCAGTAACCTTTCACGCTTTGATGGGGTGAAATATGGCTACAGTGCTGGTGCTGAAAGTGCAGATTTGACAGAGCTGTATAAAGCTAGTAGAAGTGAGGGTTTTGGCAAAGAAGTACAACGACGTATCATGCTTGGCACATTTGTATTGAGTGCAGGTTATTTTGATGCCTATTTTACTAAAGCACAGCAGGTTAGGCATATTTTGAGTGATAAAACAAAAGCCATTTTTACTAGCTACGATGCTATACTTTCTCCTACTGTGCCAGCTACTGCTTGGAAGTTTGGTGAAAAGAGTAATGACCCTACCGAAATGTACTTGGCTGACATCTATACAGTATTCGCCAATTTGGTAGGAATACCTGGAATTTCACTCCCTTTGTTTACACACCCCAATAACATGCCCTTTGGGCTGCAAGTAATGGTTTCTGGGCATAATGAGTTACTTTTGCTATGCCTTGGTAAAATGATGATGGATTTGAAACCATAGGCAATAGTTCTATCCCATACCCTAAGAAGACCTTAACCAACCCGAACTTAACTGAGATTTACGCTTTTAACATTGAGGTTTGGCAAATAGTGAGCAATCATCACTTTGCCCAGTATAAAATAAAAGTACAAGTGTGCGACGCAACAGAAGCTACATAGTAGTAATGCAGCTTGCTACATAAAAACTACTAATTGGCGTAAATGATTTTTGTAATTTTTAAAAAAGAAAGAAATGATGAAAAGGTTTGGTTTTATAATTAATGGCACCATTAATAAGGTAGGTGTTAGCCTGTTTAGCTTTTGTTTGGTATTGTTTGCATTGTCAATAATGTCTTTTAAAAATGATACGGATGGAAAGGATAAAAAGCTAGCAAAAAATGACAGTACAGCTACAGATAAAACAGGTTTTAAAAGTTTATTTACTAGCGAGGCATACGACCCCAATAAACCTTACTTCACCCAGCTTAACCCAAGAGCTGTAAGTTTTGTAGAACAATATGTAAAAAAAGAAACAAGAGAATACACAAGAATGAAGGTTTGGGGAAGAAGTTATTTTGAATTGTACGATAATATTCTTTCTCAATATGGCATACCTAAAGAAATGAAATATTTGAGCGTAATAGAAAGTAGTTTACGTAGTGGCTTAGTAAGTTGGGCTGGTGCTGCAGGTCCTTGGCAATTGATGGATTATGAAGCTAAACGCTATGGTTTGAAAGTGGGTAGGCATGATGATAGAATGGATTATTACAAAAGTACCCATGTGGCTTGTAAGCTAATGAGAGAGTTGTATACTGAATTTAATGATTGGCTGTTGGTGGTGGCTGCTTATAATGGTGGTGCTGGTGCTGTAAAACGTGCCATACGCAAAGCCAACAGCAGAGATTTTTGGGATTTGCAATATTACCTTCCAGAAGAAACCAGAAACCATGTAAAGAAATTTATTGGTACACATTTTATTTTTGAAGGTGGTGGAGGATTGACCACTATGACCGCTAATGAATTGAAATTATTTAAAGAAAATGCAGCTATACAACTAAAACAAGCTAATTTAAATGATGCTGAATTGGCAAATACTGCAACTGTGGATGTAAGTGGCAAATACAATAGCTTGGTAATTGCAAAAAATTTGGTAGTAGATATTGCTCAATTTAATAAATACAACCCTGGTTTTGATAAAAAATTAGCTTCAGGCGAGAACTATAGCCTACGTTTACCAAAAGATAAACTAGTGATTTTTGAAGTAAAAAAGTATCAAATTTTGCAAGAAAGTGTGCAGTTGCTGCTAACTAGTGGTGCGGTAGGAAAATAGATTTGAAAAAAAATTCAAAAGTGCTGCAATTTATTGTAGCACTTTTTTTATGGCTTCAGCCTTCAGTAGGCATTCTTCGTATTCCTTTTCGGCCTGGCTATAAAAAGTAATGCCACCGCCTACTTGGTAAGATAGATATTGATTAGTAGCATTGTACATAATGCTACGGATAACCACATTGAAATCGAAATTGTTATTAGGTGTAATGTAGCCAACACAACCGCTATAAATGCCACGTTTGCTTTGTTCGTATTGTTCTATTAGTTCCATTACACGTTTTTTAGGAGCACCCGTCATACTTCCCATAGGAAAGGTAGCTTGTAGTACATTGGCAAAAGTTATATCGTCTTCCAACTCACCAGCTATTGTAGAAACCATTTGGTGTACTTGGGGGAAAGTATAGATGCCAAAGAGTTCCTCAACATGAACAGAACCTTGTTTACAAATTTTACTAAGGTCGTTTCTCACTAAATCTACCACCATTACATTTTCGCTACGGTCTTTGGGGCTGTTTTGCAATTCATTTTTGAATGATTCGTCAATAGTTGTGTGTTGTATATCTCTTTTATGGGTGCCTTTTATGGGTTGAGAAATAATTGTGCTACCATCTTTTTTTATATATCGTTCTGGGCTAGCACAAAGCAAATACTTATCATGCAGTTTATAAAAAGAAGAAAAAGGATTGGGTGAAACTTCCGTAAGTTGATGGTAGACTTCCAGTGGATTAATGATTGCATGCTCTGCAAAAAATTCTTGACAAAAATTAATTTCGTAACAATCTCCTCTTAAAATGTGCTGCTTCAGCTTGTTAATGATAGTGATGTAGCTATCCTTAGAAATTTTGGGCTGAACATTAAGTGGTTGATGGTTGTAAGCAGTTGGTTGGTTGTTAATATGAAGTATAGCTTCAAACACCTCTAATGGTTTTGTTGTAAGAGATGAAATAGTTATTTTCTCTGCCCATAATTGAATAACAATAGCTGGTTGAAATAGAAAGGCGTCTTCAAAACCAATCTTATCTACATATTCTGAAGGTGTCTTTTTTTCTAAATAATTTTTAAAATCGTAAGCTACATGACCAAACAGCCAATCACTGTTCTGCTTACAAAAACTTTGTAGCTCCTTTACACCATTTTCTGTTGGTATCGAAAAAATATTTACAGCATCTACAGCCAGCAAACACTCTACAGTATGATGCTTTTCTGTGTAGTTATGGTTGTCTAAAAAACAACAAATGTTGAACTGGTTAGCCCAATTCAACATTTGTTGTTTGATTTTTTTAAAATCGGTTATAACAAAGTTTGCAGTTGTTCTCAAAGGTTATAATTAATAATCATCATCATCATCACCAAATTCATCTTTATCATCAAACAAGTCAAACTCTTTAAAGTCATCATCTACTTTAAAATCATCATCGGGTTCCACCTTTTTGCCTACAACTTTTTTGCCAATGCTTTTGGGAACATCAAATTCATCAAAGTCGGGATCCCAATTATCATCATCATCTTCACTTTTTTCCCAATCGTCTGCTTTCTCTTCCTCTTCAATATCCTCTTCATCATCGTCGTCATCTTTCGATTTTTTAGACGTTGATTTAGTTGCTATTTTTTTTGAAGTAACTTTTTCATCCTCATCTAAGTCATCATCATCTTCCTCCAATTGCTTTTTGCTTTTAGTAGATGGTTTTTCTGCACTCACTTCAGGTGCAGATTTTTTTGAAACGGATTTTGTTTCCTTATTGGATTTTGCTGCCATAATCTGTTATAAGATTTAATACTGTAAAATTTCACCTCAAAATTTTATCAGCCAAAAATATTTTGAGTTTTTTGAATTTTTTTCTACAATTTAAAGTGTAATAATTTGCTCTCTGCCTGGTCCATTAGAAACATACTTCACCGGTGCACCTACATATTGGTTAATAAATTCAATATACGTTGACATATCTGCTGGTAAACTTGCTGCATCTTTAATTTTTGTGCTATCACAATGCCAACCTTTAAAAGATTTGTATTGAGGCTCAATTTTTAGCTTACTCATTTGAAAAGGCACTTCAAAAGTTTCTGTCCCATTTATTTTGTAAGAAGTACAAACATTTAGTTCTTCAAAGCTATCGAGAACGTCTGCTTTGGTCATTATTATTTTGGTTACACCATTAATCATGCAGGTATATTTTAAGGCTACTAAATCTATCCAACCACACCTACGTGGGCGGCCAGTAGTAGCCCCAAACTCGCTACCAATTTTTCTTAGCTCTTCGCCAATTTCATTTTCCAATTCTGTAGGGAAAGGACCACCACCAACTCTTGTACAGTAAGCTTTGGTTACGCCAAATACATCTCTAATTTTTTGAGGAGCCACGCCTAGGCCAGACGAGACACCAGCTGATATTGTACTAGAAGATGTTACAAAAGGAAATGTACCAAAATCAATATCTAGCATGCTGCCTTGTGCACCTTCTGCCAATACTTTTTTGCCTTCTACTAATTTGTTGTTGATGAAATATTCTCCATTAACAATGTTGAGGGTTTTTAAAAATTCTACTGCTTCAAAAAATTCATCTTCCCAAGTAGAAATATCTTCTATAAAATGAAAATTATCTAATAATTTTTGGTGCTTTAAACGAAGCTTAATATAGTTAGAAGTAAAACTTTTGTCTAGCAAATCGCCTACGCGTAGGGCATTACGACCAGTTTTATCCATATACGCTGGGCCAATACCTTTTAAAGTAGAACCAATTTTGCTTTCGCCTTTTTGCAATTCACTAGCTTTATCTAGAGCTCGATGTGTAGGTACAATAACATTTGTTCTTTCGCTAATGAATAAATTTTTTTTTACATCAATACCAAATGATGCTACTAAGTCGCACTCACGTTTTAAGGTTACAGGGTCTAGCACTACACCATTGCCAATAAGGTTGGTACAATGCTGATGAAAAATACCAGAAGGGATTTGATGTAGCACTACTTTTTTATCGTTTACATACAATGTATGTCCTGCGTTTGGGCCACCTTGAAAACGAGCAATGACATCGTAATTAGGAGCAAAAAAATCTACAATTTTTCCTTTGCCTTCATCGCCCCATTGTAAGCCTAATAATACATCTACCATAATAAAAATTTGTGCTTAGGGCAAATGTAAGTGTTGGCGTGTTTGAAATAGTACAATACGAAGATTAAATATTTTACAAGAAGCTGGCATAGCAAAAAACAAAAATGGCTGCTTCATTTTTACTGAAACAGCCATTAACAATTTTTGAATAAACACTATTTTCTTGCCATTGCTTTTTCGGCAGCTTCTACAATATTGGGTGTATCCAATCCATATTTTTTAAGTAATTCAAGTGGTTTTCCACTTTCGCCAAAAGTATCGTTGGTGCCAATATATTCTATAGGTATAGGGCAATGTTTGGCTGCTACTTGGGCTATACTATCACCCAAGCCACCAATAATATTATGCTCCTCGCAGGTTACAGCACATTTGGTTTTGCTAATACTTCTTATTATAGCTTCTGTATCCAAAGGCTTGATGGTATGAATATTTATTACTTCTACACTTAAACCTTTTTCTTCTAAAATTCTACCAGCTTCTATAGCTTTCCAAACCAAATGTCCACAAGCAAAAATAGAAATGTCTGTTCCTTCGCTTAATTGTTGTGCTTTACCAATTACAAAATCACTGCCATCGGCTGAAGTAAAATTTGGCCATTTGGGGCGACCAAAACGTAAGTAAACTGGACCCTGATAATCGGCTATAGCAATTGTTGCTGCTTTTGTTTGGTTATAATCGCAAGGCACTATAACCGTCATACCAGGTAGCATTTTCATTAACCCAATATCTTCTAAAATTTGGTGAGTAGCACCATCTTCGCCTAAGGTTAGTCCTGCATGGCTGGCACAAATTTTTACATTTTTACCACTGTAAGCTACGCTTTGTCGTATTTGGTCATATACACGGCCTGTGCTAAAGTTGGCAAATGTAGTTGTATAAGGTATTTTGCCACCAATGGTTAGGCCAGCTGCTATACCAATCATATTGGCTTCGGCAATACCTACTTGTATAAATCTTTCAGGAAAATCTTTAATAAATTTATTCAGCTTCATCGAGCCAAGTAAATCTGCAGTTAGAGCAATAACATTAGGATTGCTTTTTCCTACTTCATATATACCATCACCAAAGCCACCACGTGTTTCTTGCTCATTTTGAACTACAATATCTTTTAGCATAGTATTAAAATTGCTGCAAAGTAAGGGAAATGATACAGAATTGCTTGGTGTGATTTTGTTTGCACAACCTGAAATATAATCTTAAAAAATGAAAACGTTTGGCAAATGGTAATTAGTTATTACAACAGTTTTTTTAAAAAGCTTTAGCATTAAAGTTTAGAAAAAGAAAATTTATGATGTAAGCTTTGTAGTGCTATTAAACTTTTGTTGCGTCGCACATTTTAAACTAAGGATGAAGATTAGGCTTTTATTATGTAATAATGTAACTGGTAGAAAAAATTACGCTTCAATAAAAGCCAAATAGATATTCTATAGCCAAACATGTGCGACGCAACCGCTGCTTAATTTTTATTCTACTGATGGCTCAAAGAAAAATTAATTCAACTCTGGCTTTTGTATTTTAATTAAATCTTCTTCTTGCTTTATTTTTTGTTCCCACTTCCAAGCAGTACGCATCATTTCGATTAAATCGTATTGTATAATCCAGTTTAATTTTTGCACAGCATAACTGTTGTTGGCATAAATGGCTACAATGTCGCCACTGCGTCTTGCACCAATTTCATAATTTAGTTTTACCCCACTTACTGCTTCAAACGTATTGATGGCTTCCATAACAGTAACACCATTGCCAGTACCTAGGTTAAATACTTCGCAAGAAGTCGCATTGCTACCAGCCATTAAATATTGAAGTGCTAGTGTGTGTGCATGGGCTATATCGCATACATGTATAAAGTCTCTAAGACAGCTACCATCTCGGGTATCGTAATCGTTTCCAAACACCATCATTTTTTCTATTTTACCAATGGCTGTTTGGGTAATGGCTGGTACTAAATTGGCTGGCTTGCCCAAAGGCAATTCTCCAAGAAGCAAAGATGGATGGGCACCTACGGGGTTAAAGTATCGAAGTAAAATAGCAGTTGTATTTTCTGTACGGGCAAAATCAGTTACAATTTCTTCGCCCATTTGTTTGGTAGCCCCATAAGGAGATTCTGCTTTTTTAGTTGGTGAATTTTCGGTTACCGGAATTACATCTGGCTGCCCATATACCGTGCAAGAAGAGGAGAAAACAAAATGGGCTACATTAAATTCCTTTACACACTTTAGTAAGTTAATCAACGAAAACATATTATTTTCAAAATAGAGTAAAGGTTGCTCAACACTTTCGCCAACGGCTTTGTAAGCAGCAAAGTGTATTACACCCACAATGTCTGTATTCTCTTGAAAAACGGCAAGCGTTTCGTCGTAGTTTTTTAAATCTACCTGATAGTTTTTTATACGTACGCCAGTTATTTGTTCTACGCCATCTAAGAGGTAAGCAGTACTTCGGCTATTATCATCAATAGAAATAACGCTGAAACCGTTTTCAATCAAATCTACAATGGTGTGAGAGCCTATATAACCACAACCACCTGTAACTAATATTTTTTTCATGTATAGAATATTGATTGCAAAATAAACAATTTATGTATATAGTTTGCCAAGGCAACAAATGTTACCTTGTGTTGTTTATAAAATATTAGTGTTCTATGCTACAAGACAAACTACAACAACAAAGAAATTATTTTGAAACGGGTGCTACGAAACCAATTGATTTTCGTAAGCAGCAATTGCTTGCATTAAAAAATTCTGTTTTAAAATATGAGGAAGAAATTTATACTGCCCTATATACAGATTTAAAGAAAAGTAAAGAAGAAGTATGGGCTACTGAGATTGGCTTTTTACTGTCAGAACTAAATACAGCTATTAACAATGTACGCCAATGGATGAAGCCTGAAAGTGTAAGTACCAATTTGATAAATCTTCCATCATCAAGCTATGTAATGCACGAACCTTTGGGTGTGGTACTTATTATTGGTCCTTGGAATTACCCTTTTCAATTACTACTCACCCCTTTGGTAGGAGCAATAGCTGCTGGTAATTGTGCAGTAATTAAAGCAAGTGAATTTGCCCCAGCTACGGCTGCTATTATGCAAAAGATAGTAGAAGAAATTTTTGAGCCGCAGTTTGTTTTGTTTGTACAAGGTGATGGTGCTACTGTTATTCCTGCCATGATGAACAGCTTTGTTTTTGACCATGTGTTTTATACTGGTAGCACTACTGTAGGCAAAATAATTTATAAAATGGCTGCTGAAAATTTAGTACCAGTTACCCTAGAGTTAGGTGGTAAAAGCCCTTGTGTGGTAGAAGCGGATGCCAACATAAAAGTAGCTGCACGCCGTATAGCCATGACAAAGTTTTCTAATGCTGGGCAAATGTGTGTAGCCCCAGATTATGTGCTAGTACATGAAAGTAAAAAAGATGAATTAATAGCTGAGTTGAAAAAAAGCATCCAACATTTTTTTGGCAATGATGCACAAGAAAGCTACAACTACGGTAAGATTATTAATGAAAAGCAGTTTAATAGAATTATAAACTATTTGGCAGAAGGAACAATTGTACAAGGTGGCAAGTACAACAAAATAAATTTGTTTATAGAACCCACACTACTTACCAATGTGCCCTTAGAAAGTAATATAATGCAAGATGAAATTTTTGGGCCTCTATTGCCTATTATTACGTTTACTAGTTTTGAGGAAGCCCATCATATTATTAGCCAACATAAAAACCCTTTGGCGTTTTATGTGTTTACCTCATCTTCCAAAAAAGAAAAGCAATGGCTAGATGCTGTGCCTGCAGGTGGGGCTTGCATTAATAATGCAAGCTGGCATTTAACCAATCATAACTTGCCCTTTGGTGGTAGGGGCTTTAGTGGTACTGGTAGGTATCATGGTAGGTTTTCGTTTGAAACATTTAGCCACAAAAAAGCAGTGATGAAAACACCAACTTGGTTTGACCCTAATATGAAATACCCACCTTTTAAGGGTAAACTAAAATTGTTTAAATGGGTTATTAGGTAATCATCAGTAAAAATCACAATGACATTAAGACAATTATTTTTAAAAGCATTTTACCCTCTATTAATGCTGTTAGGTAAAGTAAAAGGAACCAGTTTATTGCAAAATGAAAAACGGGTTATGCCAAATACTTCTTTTTACGAATTACAGAGTATAAAAAACAATGGCGATACCATTTTCTTTCGTCAATTAAAAGGAAAAAAGGTATTGATAGTAAACACAGCAAGTAATTGTGGCTTTACGCCACAATACAATCAACTAGAAAAGCTGTATGAAAAATTTGCTGATTGTTTAGTGATATTGGCTTTTCCTGCCAACGATTTTAAAGAGCAAGAAAAAGGAGATGATGCTAGTATTGAGAAATTTTGCAGACTAAACTTTGATATTACCTTTCCTTTAATGAAAAAGAGTGTGGTTATTAAAAGCAAAGGTCAAAATGCAGTGTTTCAATGGTTAAGTAATGCTGCAAAAAATGGCTGGTGCAATCAAGCACCTGCTTGGAATTTTAGTAAATACCTTATTAATGAAAATGGAGTACTAACTAATTATTTTGCACCCATCGTTTCTCCTCTTAGTAATGAGGTAGTGAAAGCAATACAATAAATTTTTTATTGCTTCGTCTTACAAACTACCTTAACTTTAAACTATGATTACTAAAGGCGATATTGAAAAATATTTTGTAGCCGAAAAGCAAGAAAGCCTCTTATTTATTTGTATTGGTGTAGCTGCGTTAGTTGCTGCAGCCATTGGTTTGTTTATGTACAAAACTCCTTTTTGGAAAGGTGCATCTATACCACTTATAGCCATAGCATTAATACAAATTGGCGTTGGTTATGGCGTATATGCACGTAGCGATAAACAAAGAATTGATACTGTGTATTTATTAGACATGAACCCTAGCAAATTGGTAAAAGTTGAGATACCTAGAATGGAAATTGTAAATAAAAATTTTGTACTCTATCGCTGGGTAGAAATTATTTTAGCCCTTGCAGGTTTAACTCTATTTTATTTATACCGCACCAATGTAGATAAACAATTTTGGCTGGGCTTAGGCATAGCATTGGCCATACAAGCATTGCTTATGCTAAGTGCAGATTACTTTGCTGAAAAACGTGCCTTACTTTATACCCAACAGCTCAAAACTTTATTCAAGTAATTTTTAAGCCCTTAGTTTTACAAGATGAATTATTTAGTGCCTTACAACTTTGTGTTGAGTATGTTATACCCCATACGACCAACTATTAGAAAAATGTTTGGTTGCTACGCTTTAATGCAAGGAAATAAACTTTTACTACTGCTAAGAGATAGAGAAACACAAATAGAATTTAATGGTGTGTTTGTAGCGACACACTCCGAATTTTTTACAGAGTTGCAACAAGAAATTCATACATCGAGAATGGAATTTGATTTAGATGGCATGAAAAATACCTGGATTTTTATTAGCGAAGATTTAGAAGATTTTGAAGCCAAAGTACAAAAGGCTTGCAACCTAATTAAAGCTGGCGATGTAAGAATTGGTAAGTAGCATAGTAGTAAAAAAAAGAATGATGAAGCCAGCAGTAGTAGTGCTATTGAGCTGCGGTTGCCACGCTCGTTTCACAGTTCCGTTTTCATAGCAGCAACTCATAGCGTGGCAGTTTATGCTGAGCGAAGCCGAAGTATCGCACATGTTTAGCTATCATTATCTATTAAGCAAAATGATTCAAGTTTGCATTTTCTTATTGCCAGCTTGAGTTTGTCGAAATCAATTTCCATTTATATCATCTTCAACAAGCTCAAGTTTATAGATTTATTGTTGCGTGATGTTCCAACAGTACAAGTGTGCGACGCCACCGAAGCTACATTAGTATTCAATAGCTCGTCCCAAAAAAAATTAAAATACCCACTCGATAAAATTGGCTTTATACCCTTTTTCAATTTTACCTAATTCCTTCTGTAACCCTAAAATTTTTGCAGGATAAAAGCTACACATTCGCAAAGCTTCGTCTAATGGTATATCACAAAACTGAACCAAATTTTGTACTGCTTTTTTCATGGTTAATGCACTGCCACTTAAAATATTATTACTCTCAAATTTATCGCCTACCAATTGGTGTGGGTAATAACCTTGATGAGTTTGTGTAACGGCATCGGTTATTACAAACAATCTTTTGCCCATGAGTTGTTTGGCAATTTTAATAGCAGCAAAATGTACATGATAGCCATCGGGTATAATGCTTGCCATAATGTTTGGGTGATTAAAAGCAGCACCAACAAGTCCAGGTTCTCTATGCTGCAAAGCACTCATTGCGTTGTACAAATGTGTGATACCTGTAACAATGCCTTCATCAAAAATTTGCATAGCTTGTGGATAGTCAATATTGCTGTGCCCCGCAGAAATAATTATACCATGGCTTTTTATCAACTGAATTATTTCTTTAGTACAAACTTCGGGTGCAAGGGTTATAATTTTTATTATGCCCTTGCCATAGTTAAGCAAAGTTTCTACTTCATTTATGGTTGGTGGGTGAATTAAATTTTCAATATGGGCACCACGTTTTGCAGGGTTTATCCAAGGACCTTCAATGTGCAAACCCAAGCAACCCTTGCCACCTTGTTGCCAATATTTTTTTATCACATCAATAGAATTATAAAAAACTTCGTAGGTATTGGTAGCTACAGTAGGCATAAAAAAATGTGTTCCACCATTTATGCAATAATCATACAAACTTTCCAAAGCATCGGTAGTAGGAAATACCGAAAACAATTTGCCACCAGCACCATAAATTTGTACATCTATAAAAGCAGGTATAAGACAGTTAAACGTTTGTTGCTCTATGGTAGTGTCTATTGAAGTAGTTGGCACAACAGCTACAATTATTTCATCTTCAACAATAATTGAATGATTTTCTAACCAGGTTTCTCCAGTAAAAATTTGGTTGGCGGCGTAGATGGTTTGATTGTTCATTATGGTTATAAAATTTTAAACGCATCTGCATCTTTTAAGAAAGGAAAGTTGCTTCTTATTTCTTCTAGCTTTTCTTTATGTAAAGTAATGGTAAATACATCTTCATCATTTGCCTTGTGGTAAAGGGTTTCGCCCAAAGCATCTATCACCATACTATCGCCACTATGGTCAATATTATTTCCATCTTTACCTACTCTATTTACACCAATAACATAACATTGATTTTCTATTGCTCTAGCTGTTAGTAAAGTTTTCCATGGGTAACTTCTTCTTTGTGGCCAGTTGGCAACATAAAGCAGGACATCGTATTCGGGTTCAAACTCATTTGTTGCTTTGGTTGAAGAAGTTGAAGATGGAGATTGTCTTGCCCATACAGGAAACCTCAAATCGTAGCACACTTGAAGGTTTATTTTCCAGCCTTTTACCTGTGCTACTAATCTTTTATTGCCTGGAGTATAGTGTTTGTCTTCGCCTGCAAAACCAAAAGTGTGGCGTTTGTTATAGTAGCCATATTGTTGGTTGGGTAGCATCCAAATAAGGCGATTGTAGTAGTTGCCATTTTCCTCAATCATTAAACTACCTGTAAGAATTATTTTTTTTTCGGCAGCTACTCTTCTCATCCATTGCACAGTTGTTCCTTGCATGGTTTCGGCAAATTGTTCAGGTTTCATACTAAAGCCTGTACTAAACATTTCGGGTAAAACAACCACTTCTGTTTTTTCAACAATGCTATTTATTTTCTGCTCCAGCATTTGCAGGTTGGCAGTTTTGTCTTCCCAAAAAAGTGGGGTTTGTATAAGGGTAAAAGTGAGCGTATTGTGCATGTTGGGTAGTGTATTATGATTATTTTTTTCCAGTCGATTCACGTATTAGCTCAACAGCTTGTCTTGCTAATGGAGCTTCGTACCCCTTCTGTAATAAATAATTAATAGTTTTTGCTTGGCGGTTTATGTATTGTTCTCCCTTAAGTAATTTCCATTTTGTTATAGCCAATTTTTTCAATGTTTTTTGGTAATCATCCTCACTAATTTCTTTCATAGCCAGTTTAATAATATACTCACTAATACTTTTTTGTTTAAGCTCATATTTTATTTTTACCCTACCCCATTGCTTTACCCTAAACTTGCCGCCAGCAAATAGTTTTGCAAAACGTTCCTCGTTTAGATAATCTGCTTCTATCAAATCAGCAATTAGTAATTCTACGTCGTATTTTTTCAATTTGAAAGAATACAATTTTTCTTTTACTTCGCGGTGGCTTCTTTCTTGATAAGAGCAATAATATTTTATCTTTTGAAAAGCTTGTTCTTTTGTGAGATATGCTATCATTCTAAAAAAAGCTGAAATTAATTTTTTATTCTTTGGTTACGAATTTCAAGTAAATTTATTTTAAACCTTGTCTTTTTTGCTCATGGCTAATTTGCGATTGAATATTTGCCTCATTGATGATGACCGTATTTACCATTTTACGGCTA
>JAYVRD010000273.1:0-17600 GCA_043776595.1 Chitinophagaceae bacterium
GTAATGTTGGAAATCAATCTTTCGATATAAAATCTATAAACACTAATTATAGGTGGGTTCTTAAAAATACGCCTGCTTTTAAAGATGAGGCCTATATTTCTTCTATTGAAAATTACCGATCTAAGGTTGAATTTCAATTAACACAAATTGCTTTTGAAGGACAGCCCGTTAAAACATATATGAATGATTGGTACAAAGCAGTTGCTGAACTACGAACTGATGAAGATTTTGGTATACAATTATTAAAACCAAATAATTGGCTAGATGATGATGTTAAATCGATAACAGTTGGCTTGCCTGATAAGATTAGCATGGCCAAAAAAATATATGCCTTTGTACGAGATAATTTTACCGTAACTAGAATTGGATATAATATTAGTTCTGAGACCACTTTAAAAGATGTGTTTAAGAAAAAAACGGGTAGTGTTGCTGAAATTAATTTATTATTAATTGCAATGCTAAAGCAAGCCAAAATAGATGCTATACCAGTTATTAGTAGTTTAAGAAAGTTTGGTATTACACATCCCGTATATCCACTATTAGAACGATATAATTATTTAGTCGTGCAAGCAAATATTGATGGCAAAACTGTGTATTTAGATGCCGCAACGACAAAACTTGGATTCGATAAGTTGCCTTTGCAATGCTATAATGGCCACGCAAGGGCTATTAATTTTGCAACAGGCGAAGCTGAGCCTGTTTATTTTGAAACTGACTCTTTATTAGAAACCCAAACCACAAGCGTATTTATTTCTAATAATGAATCAAATGGAATGATAGCTGCTTTTTCTAAGGCACTGGGTTATTATGGCTCTTTTGATATTAGGGGTAAGTTAAGTAAAACAAATCAGGCTGATTTTATTAAAGAACTTATCCTAAATCCCGATTTTGAAATATCGAATAGTTCAATTGAATCCATCAATCAATTAGATGAACCGATTACCTTAAAATGCGATTTAAAAATAAAAGCTACTGAAGGGGATATCATTTATTTTACTCCCATGCTTAGCACCTTTATAAAAGAAAATCCTTATAAATCTGGGGAGCGTTTTTATCCCATCGAAATGCCATACACATCTAATGAAAGCTACACATTAAACATGGAAATTCCCAAAGGGTTTGTGGTTGATGAAATGCCAAAAAGTACAAGGGTAAAATTAAATGAGGATGATGGCATCTTTGAATACATAATTAATAAGAGTGGAAATTATATTCAACTACATTGTAAACTACTAGTTAAGAAAGCAAATTTTGAAGCAACTGACTATCAAACCCTAAGAGACTTTTATGGCTTTGTAGTAAAAAAACAAAGTGAGCAAATTGTTTTTAAGAAAGAAAAATAAACTAGTATGAAGCAGTTGTTATTGATAATAGTTTTGTTTCCATTATTTGTAGCTGCACAAAACTATAATGTAAACCAAATACCCGACTCACTTAAAAATGGTGCTGATGTAGTAAAGCGTTTAGAGGAATTATGGGTTACCATTAAATCTCCTAGCAAGGCAACCATAAAGCACAAGTATGCTATTACCGTATTAAACGAAGCTGGAGATGGTTTTGCTTATTATTCTAATTCATACGATAAACTACAATCCTTACAAGATATTACTGGTCATTTGTACGATGCTGACGGCAAAGAATTAAAAAAAGTAAAGAAGAAAGACATACAAGATGTAAGCAGCGATGATGATATGAGTTTAATGACAGACAACCGTATTAAACGACATACTTTTTACTATAAAACTTATCCCTATACAGTAGCTTATGAAGATGAACAAGAATTAAATGGTGTTTTCTTTTTGCCCCATTGGCAACCTATGGAGTATGAAAAATTTGCTGTGCAGCAAAGTGATTTAATAGTTGAAATTCCAAATGATTACCAACTTAGGTACAAGCAATTTAATTATGCAGGCAATCCTATTATTAACCCACAAGGAAAAACTACTTTATACAAATGGGAAGTACAATCTCAAAAAGCAATTTTGTTTGAAAGTTTTATGCCACGCTTTGCAGAGTTGACAACAAGCGTATTTATAGCACCCTCTACTTTTGAAATTGGTGGTTATGCAGGTAACATGGCTACTTGGTTAGAGTTTGGAAAATTTATTAACACACTAAATGCAAACAGAGATGTACTACCCGATAATATCAAAGTTGATATTCACCAATTGACTGATGGCGTTTTAAACAAAGAAGAAAAAATAAAATTGTTATACAACTATATGCAAAAAAATACACGATACATAAGTGTACAATTAGGCATTGGTAGTTGGCAACCCTTCGATGCAAAATATGTGGCTACCAAACGCTATGGCGATTGTAAAGCATTGAGCAATTACATGGTAAGCATATTGAAAGAAGCAGGTATAGTTGCCAATTATGTTCTCATTAATTCTGGACAAGGAAGAAAAGGATTATGGGAAGAATTTCCAGCACCTTATTTTAACCATGCTATAATGTGTGTGCCAGATGGTAAAGATACTTTATGGCTTGAATGTACCAGCCAGACAGCTAGTGCAGGTTATATGGGTTCGTCTACAGGTAATAGAAAAGCTTTATTAGTAAATGCTGATGGGGGACATGTAGTAAATACCCCAGAATATAAAAGTAGCGATAATACACAAATTAGAAATGTAATGGCCGTAGTTGATGAAACTGGGAATTTAATTGCTGATGTAAATACACATTGCACTGGTATTGAGCAAGAGCTTCAACATGCTTTAATACATGAGTTAAATGAGGAGCAACGCAAAAAATACCTTAACAGTGTTATTAGCTTACCAACCTATAACATAGAAAAAAGTGAGTATAAAGAAACCAAAGCCAAACTGCCTGTGGTAGATGAATACTTAAAAATTACTTCGCCAAATTATGCTACTATAACTGGCAAGCGTTTGTTTATTACACCGAATATGTTTAGCAAAAACAGTACAAGACTATCGCTAGATAAAGAACGAAAGTTTGATATTGAATACCCTTATGCATTTAAAGATGTAGATACTGTAAACATTACTTTACCTATTGGCTATATACCAGAAGCCATGCCTAAAGATGTTGCTATTAAAAATAAGTTTGGTAAGTACAGCATTAGTTTTAAAGTAGAAGCAAATACTTTACAAATGTTACGTAGCATTGAAAGAAATACTTCACGTTACCAAGCCGCAGATTATAAAGACTTAGCAAAGTTTTACGAAGACATGTACAAAGCCGATAGGAGTAAAGTGGTATTGGTAAAAAAAGAAGGCTAAGGGTTATGTGCCATTTGTGGTTTCTTTCTTCGTTTTACTGTTTTTTGTGCATAGTCATTGGAGAGTACTGTAATGTTACCATCAACTTCCAAAATTACTAAGTCAGCATCGGCAATGCTTTTTACTCCATGCTCTCTCACTGCCATTTCTACTTCTTCTTCACTCATCATGGCTTCGTCTAAACTAGTCTGTTTTATTTTACCACCTACTACTAAAATAATTTTTTCGCCTTGCACTAGTGCATTAAACTTCTTCGATTTGCGAAGCACAATTTTAAAAACGTAATTGCAAATAAACAAAGCCAAAGCTGCACACATACCACCTACCAAACTGCTATCAGTACCTACCATTGCATTTTGTACGCTATTACTTATTAGTAAAATAAAAACCAAATCAATCACCGAAAGTTGTGATAATTCTTTTTTGCCAAATACTCTTATGGCTACAATAATAAAAATATAAATTGCCACACTTTTTGCAGCAATAATGAGGTAGTTGGTTATATCGGGCATAGTAACTTTTTTTACAGTGAACCTAATTTGGAATACTATTTTATCTAACTTTCAGTAGAACCAGCATGATTAAAGATTAATTCTTACAGTTACCAATCACTGCATCAATCTCATCTTTTAAATTGGTAAACAATTCTTTTTTCATTTCTCCACTAGTGCTTTTGGTTACAATAACACAAGCATATTTTCTACAATTATCTACAAACGGCATGGTACCTAACAAACTTGGACAGGTAACTACATTGGCTTTGCCAGTAGCAGTAGTATCAGTTATCCATGCACCAAATCCATAGGCATAACCTTCTGTGGCCTTAGGTGAATATTTAATAGTAGCAGCAGTAGTTTGCACTTCTTGCATTAGCTCTACACTTTTTTCACTTAAAATTTTTTTACCTTTATACATTCCTTTATTTAATATCATGCTAGTAAAATTAATAAGATCGCTAGCACTACTCTTGGCACCACCACTTGGGTTTACGCTGCCTTTGTCTTCGGCAAAAGTGGTATTACGCATATCCAAGGTAAACAATAAACGCTGCCTTATCAATTGCTCAAAGCTACGTTTGCTTACAATTTCGCAAATGCGTGCAGCAATGTTTAAACCAATACCACTGTATTTAAAAGCTACGCCAGGGTTATCATCAATATCTTTTTTGCTGGCAAAAGTGTTTACCTCTTCTTCTAAATTTTCAAATTTATTTCTTGCCAAAATAGCTTCAATGCCTTTATCTCCTTTAATACCAGTAAAGTGGCTAAGACAGTTCCTAATCGTTATATATCGCTTACTATACTTCGCAAACAAGGGTATGTAATCACTCACTTTTGCATCTAGGTTTATTTTGCCTTCATCTACAAAAGTCATTACCAATGCAGCCGTAAGCCACATGCTAGTGCTGGCTACAGGTACTTGTGCTCTTTTGTCAAATTCTTTTCCAAACTTTTTATCATAAACAATTTTATCGTCTTTGTATATGAGTACTGCAAACTCTTTACCTAATTGGCTGCTACTTCTTTCTAAGGTTTGTGTTACTGCATCAAAATTATATTGTGCCATTGTAGGTGTTGCTATGCACCAACAAATCATCATTCCAAAAAAACTAAACTGCTTCATGTATTTTATTTAAAGATTGAAAACAATGATAAGTATAAATTTTTATTTGCGGTCATTCGTAAATTCAATACTTAATTTATGATTGTATTTTTTTGAGAAGATGATATGAAGTTTTACAACTCCAAAGCTTTATCAATCCTCTTCTTTAAATCTTCATTACGTTCTTGCCTGCCTTTGTATTGAAGGTTAAATACCATTAAAAAAGCACAATAGCCTCTTTTGTTATCTACCATCGGTACACTACCAAATAAGCCAGGGCTACTAACTGCTTTACTCACACCATTTTCTTCTTCATCTATCCATTCGCCATACCCATAGCTAGTAGCTCTTTTTTCAGCAGGTGTATATTTTATTTCTGCATCGGTAGTTCTATTCTTTTGCATTTCTGTAATTGCTTGTTCACTCAAAATGCGTTTGCCATTAAATGTTCCTTTGTTTAAAATCATAATCAAAAAATTCATGTAATCATCAGTTGTACTAAATGCACCACCTGCTGCCAAGGGAACATCCTTCTTGCCATAGTCAGTATTTTTCATACCCAATGGTTTTGCAATTCTTTCAGCAAATAAAGTTTCAAAATTTTTCTTACCAATTTTTTCTACAATAGCAGCACAAATTTGTAATCCAGCATTGCCATAATGAAATGTTTTGCCTGGCTTACCTTCCATTGGTTGTGTGGCTAAGGCTTGCATCGATTCATCCATACTGTGAATCAACTGCATACTTTGAATACTTTCTTTTAGTTCGGCTTGTTTTATACCAGTTAAGTGGCTCAAGCAATCACTCACTTTTATAGCACCCTTACCATTTTGTGTAAATATGGGTAAGTATTTATCTATGCTATCTTCTACTTTTAGTTTGCCTTCATCTACAAAGGTCATGGTTAGGGCTGCACTTAGCCACTTACTACAGCTTGCTATGCGTAGTCGGCTACTACTATTCAAATCACTTTGATCAATCTCAACTCCTTTTCTTTTGGCTATAAACTTGCCAATCATTTTTTGTTTTTTACTCAAATTGTTCTCATCGTTTTGATAAACAATTTTTCCATCTTTATAAATCATCATCACAGCACGTCCACCCAAGTCTTTTAGGTTATCTTTTAACCAATTATCTACTTCTTTAAAATTGTATTGAGCCTTTGCTACCTGCAACAATAGCAGGCAAAATGCTACTGCACTGACTTTGAAGCAGGTATTCTTAGTTTTAAATGACATCATTGCTTAAACATTTAGTTGGATTATAGTTTGTGAATATAATACTGACTTTAAAAAATGCTATCGTTTAATAGTTTAAAATTTAGTTAAGCCACAGTTTAGTTTTTTTGAGGTCAGCAGCAGAATATGTATTAAGCTGCGGTTGCGTCGCACATGTTAGGCTAAGGATTTCTATTTAGCAAGTAACGAGAAACCGTTCATTAAAGTTCCAACAGTACAAGTGTGGTTCCTATATTTTCTTTCACTGAAAGAGAATATAGGAACAAATCACAAATTGCAACAGAAGATGCTATGAAAAAAAAAGCTGGTTACAAAAAAATAAAACTCAAACAAAAAATATCGCATGAATACAAACAACTATACCATAAAAGTACAGGAAACCATTCAAGCTGCACAGCAAGTAGCTTTTAACAATGGCAATCCTAATATTGAGACCAATCACCTACTAAAAGCTATGCTTAAAGATGAGGATAGCTCAATAGAATACTTATTAAAAAAGAACAACGTAAATATAGCTTTTGTAGAAACGAAGTTGGATGAAACCATTAATCGTTTACCCAAAAACTCTGATGCCAATCCTGCACAAAACGTAGGTAGAGATTTAAACAATGCATTGTTAAAAGCTAACGCATCCTTAAAGCAATTTGGAGATGAGTTTGTAAGCGTAGAGCATTTGCTATTAGGTTTACTTAGCGTAAACGATGAAGTTAGTAAAACATTAAAAGACGCAGGCTTAACTGAAAAGGGATTAATAGCCGCTATTAAAGATTTGCGAAAAGGCAGTACCGTAAATTCTCAAACCCAAAACAACCAATACAATAGTTTGCAGAAGTATGCAAGAAACTTAAACGAGCTAGCTAGCAATGGCAAACTTGATCCAGTTATTGGACGTGATGAAGAAATACGTAGAACCCTGCACATACTTACAAGACGTAGCAAAAATAACCCCATTTTAGTGGGCGAACCTGGTGTTGGTAAAACTGCTATTGCAGAAGGCTTAGCCATGCGAATAATAAATGGAGATGTACCTGAAAATTTAAAAAGTAAAATTATTTATGCCTTAGATATGGGCTTACTTATTGCTGGTGCAAAATATAAAGGTGAGTTTGAAGAACGTTTAAAAGCGGTAGTAAAAGAAGTAGCCGAAAGTGATGGCGATATTATTTTGTTTATAGATGAAATACATACCCTTATTGGTGCTGGTGGTGGAGAGGGTGCTATGGATGCAGCTAATATTTTAAAACCTGCATTGGCAAGAGGTGAGCTAAGAGCAGTAGGTGCTACAACCCTAAATGAATATCAAAAATATTTTGAGAAAGACAAAGCATTAGAGCGGAGGTTTCAAAAAGTATTGATAGACGAACCAAGTACAGAAGATGCAGTATCTATACTTCGTGGTATAAAAGATAAATACGAAACACACCATCATGTACGTATAAAAGACGAAGCTATAATTGCCGCTGTAGAGTTATCGCACAGATACATAACCGACAGATTTCTGCCAGATAAAGCCATAGACTTAATTGACGAAAGTGCTGCCAAGCTACGTTTAGAAATGAACAGTATGCCCGAAGAATTGGACAAACTGGAAAGACAAATAAGGCAATTAGAAATTGAACGTGAAGCAATAAAAAGAGAAAATGATGAAGAGAAGTTGAAAGAATTGTCTCAAGAAATTTCTTTGCTAAGCGTAGAACGTGATACGCTAAAAGCTAAGTGGAAACAAGAAAAAGAAATAGTAGAAAAAATACAAAACGCCAAAGCTAATATTGAAACGTTGAAGTTGGAAGCCGAACGTGCAGAACGTGATGGAGATTTTGGTAAAGTAGCAGAGATTCGCTATGGCAAAATAAAAGAGCAAGAAAAATTGATAGCCATAGATTCAGAAGCTTTAGATGCTATTAGTGATGATAAACGATTAATGAAAGAAGAAGTAGATGCAGAAGACATAGCCGAAGCTGTAGCAAAAGCTACTGGCATACCTGTAAGTAAAATGCTACAAAGTGAGAGAGACAAACTCTTAAACTTAGAAGATGAACTGCACAATAGGGTAGTAGGGCAAGAAGAAGCCATTACTGCAGTAGCAGATGCTATACGTAGAAGTAGGGCTGGCTTGCAAGACCCTAAAAAGCCAATAGGCAGTTTTATATTTTTAGGAACCACGGGCGTTGGTAAAACAGAATTGGCAAAAGCACTAGCTGAATATTTGTTTGATGATGAAGCAATGATGACTAGGATAGACATGAGTGAATATCAAGAAAAACATGCTGTAAGCAGGTTAGTGGGTGCACCTCCAGGCTATGTTGGTTATGATGAAGGTGGGCAATTAACAGAAGCAGTACGTCGAAAACCATACAGCGTTGTATTACTAGATGAAATAGAAAAAGCTCATCCTGATGTGTGGAATATTTTATTGCAGGTATTAGATGATGGACGATTGACTGATAACAAAGGCAGGGTGGTAAACTTTAAAAATACCATCATCATCATGACTAGTAATATGGGCAGTCATCTTATTCAAGAGGCATTTGAAAACGTAAATGAACAAACCATTGAAGCGGCTGTTAGTAAAAGTAAGGTTGAAGTAATGAATTTGCTAAGGCAGACCATTCGACCAGAGTTTTTAAACCGGGTAGATGAAATTATTATGTTTCAACCGCTGCTAAAAAAGCAAATAAGGGGTATTATCAATATACAGTTAAAGGGGTTAAAGGCATTGGTAGCACAAAGTGGCATACATCTAAATTTTAGCGAGTATGCTTTGGATTACTTAGCGGAGAATGGTTACGACATCACTTTTGGTGCAAGACCATTGAAAAGACTTATACAAAAAGAGATTGTAAACCCATTGAGTAAGAAGATATTGGCTGGGAGTATCAACAAAGAAAACCCTGTTTTAGTGGATGTTTTTGATGGGGTTGTGGTGTTTAGAAACGAAAGTGTAGATTAATTTTATCTTTTTTCAACAAAAACACTATGTTTACCAAATTCCGAAATAGGGTAAGCCCTATGGCAGAATAAATGATTAGAATAATTTAAAAAGGACTTATTGTATGGCTTTTATTAAAGAAACAGTTGAAGTAATTGAACCCAAAGATGTATTTGTAGGCACTAAAAATGCACCTATAACCCTTATGGAGTTTGGGGAATATGAGAATGAAGATTGTGCTAAAGCAAATGAAGTAGTAAAGCAAGTACTAGAAAATTTTGAGGGAAAAATAAGACTCAACTTCCGTCACTTTCCTTTGAGTAGAATACACCAACGCAGTCAAAAAGCTGCCGAAGCTGCTATTTCTGCTGCACAAGATGGGCAGTTTTGGGAAATGCACAACGCACTTTTTGCCAATAGAAGAAATTTGGGTACTACTAGTTTAAAACTTCATGCAAAAGATGCAGGTGTAAACCGGAAACAATTATTAGACGAGTTGGTAAACAGCACTTACGGTTGGTATGTTCATGATGATATTAATTTTGGTAAAAAATTGGGCGTAGTTGAAATACCAGCGTTCTTCATAAATGGAGAAAAATATACAGGCAAAATAACTGTAGAAGGTTTAAGCAAAGAAATAGAAGCAGCCCTTAAAAAGGTAAAGGTTAAGAAGTAAGATTCTGCGATATCTTTTTCTGGATACTTCCTGCGTTTTGTAAAAATTAAGCTACTAGTTCCAAATTTCTTGTATCAATTTTCCAATTCAGCTTTGTTCAATCAAGCTTTTCTAGAGTTGTACTTAAGCTAGTATAAACACACATTACCAAATCTTATTTGATAAAATACCAACACAAAACCATACTGCATAAAAAAAGACGTTCAAACTAAATTGAACGTCTTTTTTAATTACATAACAGTTAGTAAATTACCAACGATTGTTACCACCACCACTATTGCTGTTACTAAAAGAACGCTTGTTGTCGTTCCTTGGTCTTTCTTCACGAGGGCGAGCTTCAGTAACGTTTATTGCACGTCCTTCAACCATACCACCATTTAATTCAGCAACTGCTTTCTTACCTGATTCATCATCATTCATTTCTACAAAACCAAAGCCACGGCTCTTGTTTGTAAATTTGTCTGTAATAATCTTAGCACTGGCTACTTCGCCATAGCTTTCAAAAAATCCTCTTAAGTCATCATCTTGAACGTTGAAGCTTAAGTTTGAAACATAAATGTTCATCTTAACTAAAAATTGATAATAAAAAATACTTGAGAAAACCAGCAAAGTAAATAAGAGTATAAACTAACTATTGGCAGAAAATGCTTAGCAGAAAATATTGTTCACTTACAAAAATCTGAAGAACTCAATTTGTTAACGGGTGCAATATAATACTTCAACCTCAAATAGCAACAATTATTTTAAAGTTTATTTCTTTTTTGTAGCCAACAGTAGATTAAAAATGGGGCTGCGTTTGCGTCGCACATGTTAAGCTGTGTAGTGTTATTGGGCTTTTGTTTATGAATTAGATTTTGCTATTTTCATCGTCCTTACTTCCCGTTTAGATACTTGGGTTACTATATGCTATTGAAAACATACTACATAATTAAAGCTCAATATTTATTCTTCAGCCAAACATGTGCGACGCAACCGCTGCTAAATACAACTACAAAAGCTGGCTACCCAATACCTACCAAAAAAAATTGCCATTGAAAATTTATTCAATGGCAATTATAATTTTTATGTGTTTGGTTTACTTTTTTGCAAACTTTAGTGACGCAGAGTTGATGCAATAACGCAAGCCTGTTGGTTTGGGTCCATCGTTAAACACATGACCTAAGTGAGCACCACATCGGCTACAGTTTACCTCGGTACGTGTGGTTCCAAAACTATTATCTACCTTATCTTCTACATTTTTTTTAACAGCAGGTTTGTAAAAACTAGGCCAGCCAGTACCGCTGTCAAATTTAGTATCGCTGCTAAACAATTCATTATTGCAGCAAATACAGTAGTAAGTTCCTTTGTCATGGTTATCCCAATAAGCACCAGTAAAGGCACGCTCTGTACCAGCTTTGCGGGCAACTTCAAATTGTTCTTTGGTCAGTATTTTTTTCCACTCAGCATCGGTTTTGGTAAACTCGTATTTTTTGGTAGGTTGCCAGTTTATAAACAATAAAGAACCTAACACTAAGAGCGACAATGAAAGAATTGTTTTCATGATTTTTTGTTTTATAGAGTTACTAAACGCAGGCAAGTATGATGCCTTACAAAGTATGCCTTTAATAAACGTTAAAACAAGGGCAAAGGTTTTCAAGGTTTATTTATTAACCCTGAAAAGCTATCACTAATTCATCCACTTTTGACTCAACCGCAAAGTAGCCAGCCAGCTTTCTAATTACCGCTTCAACCATTGCATCTGGGCAACTGGCACCACTAGTTATTAAAATTTTTACAGGTTGTTTTGCAGGTAAAAAATCGGTAACCAATTTTTGTTCTTTGGTTTGCCAGTTGCAATCTATAATTTCTTGTTGAGAAATAATTTTATCTGGGCTATCAATGTAGTAAGTAGTTAGTTTGGCTTCGCACAACTCTACCAAGTGAGAGGTGTTACTAGAATTGTACCCTCCAATTACAATTGCCAAATCTGCATCCGTTTCCAACATTCCCGTTACCGCTGTTTGATTATCGTTGGTAGCATAGCAAAGGGTGTCTCTTGTATCGGCAAAATGCTCAGCAATATTGCTAGCATCTAAGTTGTATTTAGTAATTACTACACTTTTTAAATAATCGGCAATGGCTTGTGTGTCGGTAGCCAATTGTGTGGTTTGGTTAATAACCCCAAAACGTTCAAGATCTTTGGTAATGTCAAAGCCATCACTGTAGCGGTGGGCAAATTCTATATAAAATTGTTCAACAGGTTTTTCTCCAGTTATGTATTTGGCAAGTTCTACGGTTTCGGTAATGTCATTTACCACCACAGTGGGGGTGTAGGATGCTGCATGGCTAAAAGTTGCTCTTGTTTCTTCATGCTTGGGTTTGCCGTGAATGACAATGCTATAACCCTTGGCAGCAATTTGCTCACCACGGTTCCAAACTTTTTCTACAAAGGGGCAGGTAGTGTTGTATTTTTCTGTTGTAATACCTTTTTCTCTTAGCATTTTTTCTATAGCTAGCGTAGTGCCAAATGCAGGAATAATCACCACATCATCGCCAGTAATTTCCTCAAATGGTATTAGTTGCTTGCCATAAGTATCTTGCAAAAAAGTTACACCACGGGCTATCAAATCTGCATTTACCTGTGGGTTGTGTATCATTTCGCTGAGCAAAAAAATACGTTTGCCAGGATTTTCGTCTATGGTTTCAAAGGCAATTTCTATAGCATTTTCTACACCATAGCAAAACCCAAAATGCCTTGCTAAGTAAATATGCAAGCCACCAAAATTGAGTAGGGTAGGGGTAAAATCTTTTTTTAATTTATCCTCTTGCTTGCGTTTGGCTTTTATGGCACTAATTAAACCGCTTCTGTAAATATTGGGTACATTAAACTGCTTCATAACTATGGGCAAAGGTAAGTGTATAGTATAGTTTTGTGCAAACAACAAATCAGAAGCAAATGTTGTTGGGCGTACCCAAGGGTTGGGCTTTTCGCTGCAATCTTTTTGTTCGTTCCTCACAAAAATGATTTTCGCTACAATCTCTCACGCAAAGGTGCAAAAGCGGAATAAAAATTTATAGTATTAGGCATTTAGTTCGCAAATAGTTTGCAAACAATAGCACAACCTTGTTTTGATACCAAAGGCATCATAGGCTTATAGATATAATTGCTTTTGTAAACGTTCGACCCCTTTGAGGTCGTATATAAATATCCTCTTTATCTTCTATAAACATATCTCTCCAAAGGAGTGAAAATTCAAGTGAACAGAGCGTTTTTAAACTAAATACTAATCCTAAAAACTTATTCCGCAATTAACAAAGCTGTGAGTTTGAGGAGAGTAACTTTGAGTTGAAAGCGATTTAACTTTCCGTCACTTATTTTGTTATTAACTCATTAATATGAAAAAGAGCATACGAACCATCGTATTATGTAGTAGTTTAATCTTCTTTAGTAGCTGTAAAGAGTTACTACTAATACCAACAGCTTTTTTCTATTTTACAACAGTTACCAGCCAACCAACTAGTATGAAATTGAGTTTTCCTAAAGCAGAAGAGGATGGGAAATTGATGGTAGCTGATGAAAATACATATACAATTCTGCTTGCAAAGAGAAAACAGCCATACGTTTATAATGGGTTGGATATAAAAAGAGAGGTGTTAATGAAGTTCAAAATTGGTGAGGGGAGTTACTTGAATCAATGTTTAATACTTGGTAAAAATACTTTTGGTAAAAATTTTAAAGTGATTATCAAGTCTTCCAAGGATAGTGATTATAAAACGCTAGTTGATGCGTTGGACGAAGTGGTAATAAATAAAATAGACAGTTATGCTTTGTTAGATATTTCTAAAGTGGAAGAAGCGTTTTTGAAAAATCGTTACCCTACGCTTCAATAAAAGCATCATGGCACTATACAGCTAAACATGTGCGACGCAACCACAGCTAAATAGAAATTCAAAAGCTGGCTACATAAAAATAGAAACATGAATATAGAGCAGATTACAACATTGGGCGAATTGAAGAAAAGTGGCTACAAAACCACAAGTATAAAAGATGAAGTACGCAAAAATTTAATAGCAAAAATTGAAGGAAAGGAAAACCCGTTTAAAGGTATTGTGGGTTATGAAGACACGGTAATACCCGATACAGAACGTGCTATTTTAAGCCGACATAACATTTTATTTTTGGGGCTTCGTGGGCAAGCCAAAACCCGTATGGCAAGGCAAATGGTAGATTTGTTAGATGAATACATACCCACCATTGCTGGTAGTGAAGTGAACGATGACCCGTTTAAACCACTAAGCAAATACGCTAAAGATACCATAGCCGAATATGGCGATGCCACACCCATACATTGGCTACACAGAAGCGAACGCTATGGAGAAAAATTAGCCACACCCGATGTAAGCGTTGCCGATTTAATTGGTGATATAGACCCTATAAAAGCTGCCAACCTAAAACTAAACTTTGCTGATGAACGTGTGATACATTATGGCATTATTCCACGAAGTAACAGAGGTATTTTTGTAATAAACGAAATACCCGATTTACAAGCACGTATTCAAGTATCGCTGTTTAATATTTTGGAAGAAGGCGATATACAAATACGTGGTTTTAAGCTGCGTATGCCGCTAGATATTTTGTTCGTGTTTACAGCCAACCCCGAGGATTATACCAATCGTGGTAGCATTGTAACGCCATTAAAAGATAGAATTCAAAGCCAAATTTTAACGCACTACCCCAAAACAATAGAACAAAGCTTAGCCATAACCGAGCAAGGAGCCAATATTTTGCAAGTGCAGCAAGAACGTGTGGTAGTAAGCGATTTGGTGAAACGTTTGGTGGAGCAAATAGCATTTGAAGCAAGAGCAAACGAATATGTAGATAAGAAAAGTGGCGTAAGTGCAAGGCTTACCATTGCTGCGTTTGAAAACTTAGTAAGTAGTGCTGAGCGAAGGGCTATTATTGATGGAGAAAAAAGTACGCAAGTTTGGATCAGCGATTTTGCTGGCGTAATTCCATCGCTTACTGGTAAGATAGAATTGGTGTATGAAGGAGAGCAAGAAGGACCTTACCAAGTAGCTGTAAACTTAATTGATAGGGCATTGCGTACGATGTTTGTTCAATATTTTCCTAACCCCGAGCAAGCCAAAAAGAAACGCCCCACTGGCAAAAAAAGTGTAGAAGAAAAACCTGCTGATAATCCTTACAAACAAATCACACGTTGGTTTGATGCTGGCAATAGTTTAGATTTATTGGTAGACATGAAAGATGCTGATAAAATAGTAGCCCTATACAAAGTGGATGGTTTGTTTGGGCTGGTAAAAAAATATTTTCATGCAGCTACCGATGCAGAAAATGCTTTGCTAATGGAGTTTGTACTGCATGGTTTGGCTGCCTACTCACTGATAAGCAAAAAAATTATTGAAGGTAGGGTGGAGTTTAAAGATTTGATGGGCAGCATGATGAATTTAGGTGCCATGAACTTTGACGAGGATGGAGATGATGAGCTAAGTGAGGAGGATTTTAATTAACGTTACTTGTAATGCTGATTGAATAGAGAAATCTAGTGCTAAATCATTAAGATAGATTATGGGCTGTATTCACATTTTTGCTTTGCAAAACGCCAATGATTTTATTTAGCAAACGATAGAATAAAAATGTTGCTTCGGTTGCGTCGCACATTTTAAACTATGGATTTCTATTTGGCTTTGCTTAGCCACAGTATAAATGTGGTAATGTACTGCCAAATGTGTGCTATGAAACTAAAGGTTATTTGAAATACTGCTGCTGGTAAGTAGAATAGACCTCTTTTATAATTCAGTTTCTTTATTGCGAGGTACGAAGCAATCTTTCATAAGTATTAAAAAAACAGATTGCTTCGTGCCTCGCAAATGACGTTTTCAAAGTAGTTTTTAGAATTATGACAGAAGTTTAATAAAAAAACATCTGTACTGTCTAGCACAAATGTTTTTAAAAGATGATTTCAATAAGTAGGAAATGATTGTAAATTATTTTATTTTTTCTTGCCAATCTACCATACCACCTACCAAATTCCAAGTATCGGTAAAGCCCATATGTTCTAGCATTAGGCAAGCCATGGTGCTACGTTGCCCACTTCTACAATAACAAATTACTTCCTGGTTTTTTAAATGTTCAATATCTTCAATAGCCATATCCTGTATACGGCGTAGTCTAAAATGTGTGCCACCTATATTAAATTCAGCATTTTCGTGGTCCTCTCTCACATCAATTAGATTTAGCGTTTCGCCAGCATCCATACGGACTTTTAATTGTTCTACTGTTATTAGTTGCATGTTAAAAAAATGGTTTAACTGGTTTAAAGATTAATTGAATTGATGATTGGCTTATTGGGTTTGGGTTGTGGTATCTCTTACAGGTGTGTTGGTAGTTATATACAAGTACATTACTTGCCCAGGTTTAATGCGGTTTCTTATTTTTACGCCAGGCGTAGCTTTGGTAAAAATTGCTGGCTCTTGCTTTTCTATAAATACTTTGTTACTATCTGCAACTGCACCTTGAGGTATTACCGAGCCAATAGCTATGTTTAATAAACTTAAATGCTCATGGGCTTGTTTTAAAGTCATACCAAATAAATCGGGAACTTCACTATCACCTACACCTAAGCCACTACCAATAACAAAACTAATAGTACTACCCATAGGTATTTTGGTACCAGGTTTTATGTCTGCACCATTGTACAATTGTTGTAAAATAGCATTGCGTGCAATATCTGGTTTGGAAGTCGTATCGCCCAATTTTAAACCCAAGGTTTGTAAATACATTTCGGCACTTCGCAATGAAAAACCAGTTAAGCTGGGCATTTCTATTAAAGGTGCTACTGTACGGTTAATGGTTAAGTAAATCGTTCTTCCACCTTTTACCATCGCTTCTGCTTCTGGCGATTGTTTAATAACAGAACCCCTTGCTGCAGAATCAATAAACACAGAATCTAGCACAATAACATCAAAGCCTTTGGCTTTTAAAAGTTTCTCTGCTACAGTATAATTTTGCCCAACAATGCCTGGTACTTTTTCGGTTTCTCCATGGTTAGTAAGCCACGATAAAGAAGAAAAGAAAAGGAAAACCAACAGCGATATTAAAATAATAGCTGAAAGTATATTTACCCAAAGCGGTTTAGAAGTAATGAATTTAAACACAGTAATTATTAAATATTTTGAGTTGAAGATTTAGTATTTTTTATTGCCTACCAAATATATTTTTTATGTAGCCAGCTTTTGTATTCCATGGCATCGTCTGTTGCGTCGCACACTTCAACGCTTTGAACGCGTCTATCAACTACCTATCAATGCCTCTTCAATAACAGCGGTATAAAAATCCTTCAAATTCCAGCCCATGGCTTTTACTTGTTGGGGTACTATGCTGGCTTCGCTTTGCCCTGGTACGGTATTTACTTCTAGCATATAAGGTTCTCCTTTTGCTTCGTTGTAAATAAAATCTATACGCACAATGCCTTTGCAGTTTAAAATTTGGTAAATTCTTTTTGCAGCAGCCCTCACTTTTTCTGCAACAGGTTCTTCTACCAATGCAGGTGTTATTTCTTCACTTTTACCCAAATACTTAGCTTCAAAGTCAAAGAAATCGTTTTTGCTAATTACTTCGGTTATAGGTAGTGTGATGATTTCTCCTTTGGTTTTAAAAACCCCAATGGTAAATTCTCTTCCTTTTATAAACTCTTCTACCAATACTTGTGTATCTTCTTTAAAGGCTTTTTCTATGGCAATGCCTAATTCTTCACTAGGTTTGTTTACTTTACTCATACCAATGCTGCTGCCACCATTATTGGGCTTTACAAATACTGGGAAGTTTAAAGTAGCTACAATTTCATCGGCATTGGTAAAACTATCTTTTATAAGCAATACATACCGCCGGCAATCAAAGCATCTTCCAC
>JAYVRD010000274.1:0-4470 GCA_043776595.1 Chitinophagaceae bacterium
AGTTATTTTAATAGCCGCCCAACAGGCAGTAAGTTAGGTGCTTGGAGTAGCCCACAAAGTAGTGTAATACCTAGCCGCCAAGTATTAGAAGCCAACGAGCAAAAATTTAAAACTGATTTTGGAGAGTCTATTCCACGCCCACCACATTGGGGTGGTTATGTAGTAAAGCCAATATTGTTTGAATTTTGGCAAGGCCGTAGTAGCCGCCTGCACGATAGATTGCAGTACACACTGCAAAACCAAGTATGGACAATAGAAAGATTGGCACCTTAAAAACATAGAGTAGGAAACACGCAAAGTATTTCCTACTCTCAAAATATATTATTCTGGTTTTTTTGCTGCTTTGGTAGCTGTTGCTACTTTGTGTGGACGGCTTTTGCCGAAAGAACCTTTAAAGCGTTTTCCTTTTGCTGTTTTTTTATCACCTCTGCCCATAATTTGTGTTTTTTGTATTGGTAAATAATAATGTTGAGCAGCGAAAATAAAAAAGTCTTACCACAATTGCGATAAGACTTTTTTAATACTGTAAACTTTGGGCAATTACATTTTTGCACTTAGCTCTTTACCAGCTTTAAATTTAGCTACTTTTTTAGCTTTAATTTTAATAGCAGCACCAGTTTGTGGGTTTCTACCTACACGGGCAGCTCTTTTAGAAACTGAGAAAGTACCAAATCCTACTAAAGTTACTTTATCGCCTTTTTTCAATGTTTTTGTAACAGCATCAATAAAAGAATCTAAAGCAGCATTAGCTTGAGTTTTTGTAACGCCTGCATCATCCGCAATGTGAGCAATCAATTCAGCTTTGTTCATAGTTTGTGTTTTAAAAAAATAAAAATTATTTTTTGTAAAACAAATGTAGATGCTTTCATCAATCAACAAAACAATTTTAATGCACCTTACCATTTTTTAAACACTCGAAAAACCTTACAGGCAAAGGATTTGAGCAAATTTCAAAAAACCACAATAGTAAATTTGAATACCACCCATTGGCTGAAAAGCTTACTGTCATTGAGTTTGAGCACTTATACGCTGTAATGCAATGCTGGCAAGGCTTTAAAACCAATATAATAAACTAAAATGATTGTCAAAATGAATTTTAGAAACTATCCACACCTAATTCACAACCTGCATTAATGAGCGAAAACCCACAAATTGGTTGCCCCATTTGTCTAGCCCTTCTTGTCTTAAAGCAGGTGAGTAGATTTCTATATAGCGGTTATAATCGGCTTTACTACTGGCAAAATATTGTGCTGCGTAGGTTACGCCTTCTGTTTCATCAGTATCTAAAAGGCGTACAAATTGGTGTTTGGTAAAGCAACCAGTAGCCATTACTTTGGGTATATGTTCCTCCCGCATCCAAGCTAGCCAACTTTGGTGTATGGCGTTTTGTAGGTGTATGGTTACGTTATAAATAAAGCCTCCAACAGTTGAGGAATCATTATTTGTACTCATGGTAGACATAATAGAAACAGGTTTTTATGAAAAAGTAAATTTATGAAGCCAGCGTTTGCCTATCCATTAAGCTGCGGTTGCGTCGCACACTTGTACTTTAGTAAGGTCAATCAACAATACACCTGTTAGCCTTAGCCTATAAACGGCATTAAACTCAATCATCTGTTTCGACAAGCTCAACACTGACAACGTGATTAAACTATGGTTTTTTGTTTTGCTAAATAGATATTCTCAGCCAAACATGTGCGACGCAACCGCAGCCAAATTGAAATACGATGGCCGGTAAACCAATACCTTTTTAATTTTTTAATTCTAAATAAATGGGGCAGTGGTCGCTGTGCTTAGCATCTGGGAAAATCTTAGCATCTACAATTTTATCTTTTAGGGCATCGGTTACGGTAATGTAATCTATACGCCAGCCTTTGTTTTGCAAGCGTACAGTAGGAAAGCGTTGACTCCACCAACTGTAAGCACCCACAGCATCGGGGTTTTTAAAACGGAAAGTATCTATCCATCCATTGCTTAAAAATTTATCCATCCAAGCACGTTCTTCTGGTAAAAAACCACTTGATTTTTTATTGCCCTTAGGGTCGTGTATATCTACTTCTTTGTGTGCTATATTGTAATCTCCCGTAAGTATAATTTGTGGGCGTATTTTCTTTAGTTGGGTTAGGTAATTGTAAAACTCATCCAGCCATTTGTATTTATACGTTTGTCTTTCATCTCCACTAGTACCACTAGGAAAGTAGGCATTGATTAAAGAAATCTTACCAAAATCCAAACGTATCACTCGTCCTTCAAAATCGCTTTGTTCATTGGCATGTCCATACTCCACCAAATCGGGTTTTGTTTTAGTAAAAACGGCTACACCACTATATCCTTTTTTGGTGGCACTAAACCAATAGCCTTGGTAGCCTAGTGCTTCTATTTCTTTTGTATCAACATCGTCTTTAGTGGCTTTTGTTTCTTGTATGCACACAATATCTGCCACATCGGTTTTTAACCAATCTACCAATCCTTTTTTTATGGAAGCCCTTATACCATTGGTGTTGTAAGAAATAATACGCATGTGTTTGTGTTTATTTTTTGGTGGAAGTAGTATTGATTTTTTTGCCCATAGGAAAAGTGGTACCCAAACTTAATATCCACTCGTAGCAGCCAAAAGCTTGTCTTGCCCTGCCTTCGTAAATTTTTAATCCACTGTAGGATGCGTAATCTAATTTATTGGCAAACTCTAAGTAAGCATACTTAAAAAATGTGGCACGTAAGGCATATTCTACACCTACGTTCCAACCACCCAACTGAAAGCCTGGTTCGTTTTTTTGATTGAAGAATGAATTTTCTACGTGTGGTATTACTGGGCCTATACCCACTTTACCAAAACCATCTAGCTTAAATTTTTTGTCTTTGCTTTGATAATAATTCCAGCGTTTGGTAAAGTTGAAAAGCAGGAAGTTTGCTCCGTTGTTTAGGTAATAATAAAAGCCGTTTGCTTCGTTAAAGTTTACCACACTATCAATGGCTTTGTTGTTTTTAGTTCCTTTTATTCTGGCTTGTTGGTCTTCAAAAATAAACTTAGTATGATCGAAGTTTATTTCAAAACCCAAGCCCTTTTTCTTATTAAAAATGTATCCAATTCTGTAATTGTATTGTGGTATAGACAATTCTTTGGTAAAAAACTGTTCATCCCATCCTGGCCTATCGTGCCCTTTTATTCCTATAAATTTATAATCATTACCCAGCGATGGTTGCATTATTCTTACATTACTTTTAGTGTACCATTCTTTATTGTAGCCCCAGCTAAAGTAAAACTCTCCTTTGCGTTCTTTTTTTTGTGCACTTGCTAGTGCAGCCATCATCACCATCAACACTACTAAACCCTTTTTCATGGTATAAAAATTAATTGTAGCAAAAATACAGTAGTACCTGATAAGTTTTAAATGTAGCTACCTTAATTAAACTTTTCATCTTTAACCAGCTATTAACCACCATTTCAACTTGCCCTATTATTGTACCATTACATTTGCATTTATTGGTATGAAGAAACATGTAGCCCTTACTTTAGTTTGCTTTTTGCTTACTACCTTTTACAGTACAGCACAAATAAGTTTTTCAGTAAAAACTTCGGCAAAAGAAATAGGTAAAGGCGATGTACTGCAAGTAGAATATGAAGTAAGTGGTACAGCAGATGCCGAAGATTTTATCTCGCCCATATTTAGTAATTGGAAAGTTGTTTCTGGTCCTGCTAGCTCTTCTCAATCTAGCAGTATAAATGGACGAGTAAGCAAAAGCATCAGTTTTATATTTGTTTTGCAACCTACCAATACTGGTTTTTTGCGTATACCTGCTGCAACTGCTATAGTAAATGGTAAAAAATTAACCTGTAGTGGCACATCTGTAAAAGTGTTAACTGATAAACATGTAGCTGGGGGGTCTTCTCCAACCAATAATGGTTTACAGTTTAGCAATGATCTACTGCCGCAGCGTAAAAGTTATGATGAAGCATTTGCAAGAGCTTCGTTATTAAACAAAGGAGAAACACCTGAGCAAAAAATGAAGGGCAATATTTTTATAAGAGCAATGCCTAGCAAAACAACTTGTGTAGTGGGCGAACCTATTTTGGTGAACTATAAACTATACACCAGATTATTAAGCAAGCCAGTAAGCATTACCCATCAACCCACGTTTAGTGGTTGTAGTGTAAACGAAATGACAACAGATGATTTGTACCCCGAAGTGGAAGAAATAAATGGCAAGCTGTATAAAAGTTTTTACATACGCAAAGTGCAATTGTTTCCCCTGCAAGCAGGAGACTTAATATTGGATAGTGCAGGCGTTGAAACGAATATTACTTTTTATAGAGTTAGCGGCAATGGCTACTTAGACCAGCCATTAACGGTTTCTAAAATTGTAAGTAGCCAGCCAATAAATATTCATGTAAATGCCTTACCAGAAAAAAATAAACCAGCAAATTTTACTGGTGCTGTAGGAAGATTTACTGTAAAAGCCCAAACTCTA
>JAYVRD010000275.1:0-17521 GCA_043776595.1 Chitinophagaceae bacterium
TCGTTCCCCTCTCTTTTGGAGAGGGGTTAGGGGAGAGGTCTAGACTATTTAAAAATGTAGATGGTATTAAATTCTTAAACCATCAAGGTGGTTGTGGTGGCATACGCCAAGATGCAGCAGTATTAAGTAAATTATTAGCTGCCTATGCCGATCATCCAAATGTAGCAGGTGTAACTGTATTAAGCCTGGGTTGCCAAAACTTGCAAACACAAGATTTTTTAAACGACCTTAAAGAACGCAATCCCAACTTTAGCAAGCCCCTTTATATTTTTGAGCAGCAACAATCTCAAAGCGAAGAGCAGTTAATAGGCGATGCTATTAAAAAAACTTTTTTAGGCTTAATAGAAATTAATAAACACGAACGTACACCAGCCCCAATACATAAATTAGTTTTGGGTGTTAAGTGTGGTGGTAGCGATGGCTTTAGTGGCATTTCTGCAAATCCTGCTGTGGGTTATACTAGTGATTTGTTGGTAGCCTTGGGTGGTAAAGTATTGCTGGCAGAGTTTCCTGAATTGTGTGGTGCAGAGCAAGACTTAATTGATAGAACTATAGAAGAACCCAACGCCCGAAAATTTATGAGCTTAATGAAAGCCTATAGTGATAGTGCCGAACGTGTAGGTTCTGGTTTTAGCTTTAACCCAAGCCCAGGCAATATAAAAGATGGATTGGTAACCGATGCTATTAAAAGCAATGGTGCAGCCAAAAAAGGTGGCACTTCGCCAGTAGTAGATGTGTTGGATTATACAGAACCTGCAATCAAAGCTGGCTTAAATTTAGTATGTACACCAGGCAACGATGTAGAAGCTACCACTGGCAAAGCAGCAAGCGGTGCTACACTTATTTTGTTTACCACAGGCTTAGGTACACCAACTGGCAATCCTGTTTGCCCAGTAATCAAAGTAAGTACCAATACTGCTTTAACTAAAAGAATGGGCGATATAATAGACATCAACACAGGCGATGTAATTGATGGCATAAAAACCATTGAGCAAATGGGTGAAGACATTTTGGAGTATTGTATAAAAGCAGCAAGTGGAGAAATAATACCAAAAGCAGTATTACTAAATCAAGATGATTTTATACCATGGAAGAGAGGAGTAAGTTTATAAGTGTGGCAAGTGGTAAGTAGGTAATTGGTCAGTGGGTTTCACATTTGTTATTCCTATTTTTCCGCTAGCATTGCTCAATAAAATTCCAACAGTTGAAATGTGCGACGCAACCGAAGTTTAATAGTAGTACAAAAGCTGGTAACATAAAAATAAAAAATAAGTGGAGTAAAAAATGGTTACGCATCACTCAAGTTTCACTTTTACGACCTTTTAAAAAGCAGGCAATATGAAGAAATTTCTTGACGAAAATTTTTTGTTGAACAACAGAACAGCACAAAAGTTGTATCATGAGTATGCCAAAGACATGCCCATTATAGATTATCATTGTCACTTGCCTCAACAGCAAATTGCCGAGGATAAAAATTTTGAAAACCTCACACAAATTTGGTTGTATGGAGACCATTATAAATGGCGTGCCATGCGTACCAATGGGGTTAACGAAAACTTTTGTACAGGCACAGCCAGCGACTGGGAAAAATTTCAGCAATGGGCTGCTACTGTGCCTTATACTTTGCGTAATCCGCTCTATCATTGGACACATTTAGAGCTGCAACGCTACTTTGATGTGCATGAAATTTTAGACCCTAATAGTGCTAGAAAAATTTATGAAGAATGTAGTGCCAAGCTGCGTACCAGCGAATACAGTGTACGCAATTTACTGCGTAAAATGAATGTGGTAACCGTTTGTACAACAGACGATCCTACAGATGATTTGGCCTATCATACACAGTTACGTGAGGAAGGTTTTGAAATTCCAATTCTTCCAGCTTTTCGTCCAGATAAAGCAATGGATGTTTCTAACCCTGTTTCTTTTAATGCTTATATTAAAAAATTAGAAGCTACCAGTAATATTAATATTTCTTCCTTCGATGATTTTTTATATGCCTTACAAAACCGCCACGATTTTTTTGCAGCTATGGGTTGTGGTGTTAGTGATCATGGCTTAGAAGAAATTTATGCAGAAGATTTTACTGGAAGTGAAATAGAAGCCATCTTCAATAAAATTCATGTAGGCAAACCTTTAAACGATGTAGAACAACGTCATTTTAAAAGTGCTATGTTATTACACTTTGCTGAATGGGATTGGGAAAAAGGTTGGGTGCAACAATTTCACTTAGGTGCATTAAGAAACAATAATAGCCGAATGCTAAGAACGCTGGGACCCGATACTGGTTGGGATTCTATTGGCGATTTCTCTCAAGGAAAAGCATTAGCAAGTTTCTTAGGCAAGCTAGATAGCGATGATAAATTGGCTAAAACCATTCTGTATAATCTTAACCCAAGCGATAATGAATTAATGGCCACAATGATTGGTAACTTTAACGATGGCAGTGTTGCAGGTAAAGTGCAATGGGGCAGTGGTTGGTGGTTTTTAGATCAAAAAGATGGCATGGTAAAACAAATGAATGCCCTAAGTAATATGGGCTTGCTTAGTAAATTTATTGGCATGCTTACAGATAGTAGAAGTTTCATGTCATTCCCTCGCCACGAATATTTTAGAAGGTTACTTTGCAATTTGTTTGGCGAAGAAATGGAAAATGGTGAGTTGCCCAACGATGTGGTTTGGGTAGGAAAAATTGTTAAAGATATTTGCTTCCACAACGCACAAAACTATTTTGGCTGGCAAAGCGACGATGTGATGAAACCAAAAAACGTTAAGCAAGCAATAGTAACATAATAGTGCTTTATATATTTATTGGTGTCTACTCATCCAACGGATGACTGACACCTTTTTTTGTTAATTAGGTTACTAGTTTATAAGTTCATTGATTATTGTGTAGAGTAGGTTTTGTTTACCAGCAGTAGTATGGCTATTAAGCTTCGGTTGCGTCGCACACTTCAACGTTCTGAACAATATTGATCTTTTATTTAAGCGTACCAATAAACCCAAATTCAATTTCTATTATACTACCATTTATAATAACTTTATTTTTTAAGCAATCCACATGGCAAGAAATAAAGTTTTATGTTTTGGAGAGTTATTACTACGCATTTCTCCAGCTCCCAACGATGGTGAAATGGAAAAGCACCCCATGCTATTATACATGGGTGGTGCAGAAGCCAACGTAGCCACAGCCTTAGCTGGCTGGAACACACCTGTAAAATATTGTACTGTACTGCCCGATAACTTTATGAGTAAACATGTAATTGATTACTTAGAATACAAAGGCATTTACACATCATCTATATTATTAGCAGGTAATAGAATTGGTATTTACTTTTTAGAACGGGGTGCCGATTTAAAAGGAAGTATGGTGTACGATAGAGAGCGTTCTTCCTTCTCAGAATTAAAAAGAGGAATGATAGATTGGGATAAAGTGTTGAGAGATGTATCGTTGTTGAATTTTACAGCTATAAGCCCAGCATTAAATGATAATGTAGCCGATGTTTGTTTTGAAGCTGTAGAAGCTGCTTCTAAAAAAGGCATTACTATTTCTCTAGATTTAAATTATAGAAGTCGCCTTTGGAAATATGGCAAACAACCAGTTGAAGTAATGCCCCAACTTGCTGAATACTGCGATGTAATTATGGGTAATATTTGGAGTGCCAATAGCTTGCTTGGTACAGCTATTGACGATGAAATACACGATAAAAAAAGTAAGGAAGCTTATTTGCAACATGCCCAAACAACTTCGTTAGAAATTATTAAGAAGTTTCCTAAATGCAAAACGGTAGCCAATACTTTTAGATTTGATAGCGATAATAACAATATACTTTATTATACCAGTTTATTTACTAATGGTCAGCAATACCACTCATCTGAATTTAGTTGTCAAGGTGTAGTAGATAGAAGTGGAAGTGGAGATTGCTTTATGGCTGGTTTAATTTATGGCTTGTATAATAATAACCAACCACAAGAGATAGTAGATTATGCAAGTGCAGCAGCTTTTGGCAAACTACAAGAAGCTGGTGATAGTACAGACCAAGATGTGTTTAACATAAAACGAAGTTTATAAAAATGGCTGTGAAAACACAGCCATTTTTATTTTCAAATTTTTACTTTTATAACCAACTTTCTTATAGGTTGCCCATCTACATTTATCATGGGGCTATGTACATCTTCTGGGTAAAAAATACAAAATTGATGGTTGGTTAAGCCAAAGTACATATCAGGTGCATCGGCATAAAAGCTTACATCTTTTTCTGGATTATATTCGCCTTTGGATTGGGTGCAAGTATTGCGTGGTTTGTAGCCAATCGTTTCTTTACCCCTAATACATACTTGTATATCTATATGTTTATCATGGCACTCAAATTTGGCATCGCTTTCGGCAGCAGTTACGCCATTTTTATCGGAAAAAATGGCTTTTAAACCTTCGGCTATATCGTACTTACCAATTTCTATAGTATTTAAATCGGTGCTTTTTATATAAGCAAATGCTTGTGCAAACAAAGGGTGCAGGCTTACGTATTTGTTGATATTGTTTAAATGGTCTAAAATCATGGTTAATTTTTTATGGTTAATTTTTTTATTGGTACGCAAAGATTGTTTTACGCTTAGATGAAAGCCAAATAGATTTTCTATTGCTAAACATGTGCGACGCAACCGAGGCTTAATAGCATTACAAAAGCTGGCTACAAAAAATTATTCCATCTTTTCATATACCGATTCTTGTATTATTTCCTGGCAGCACAAACCCTGCATCTGGGTTCGTAAATATCTTTTTCGCCTACCAAAACCTGTCCTTCCTGCTCGGTTTTGCGGTACGATATATTGGCAATATTGCCGCACTGTACACAAATAGCGTGTAGCTTGGTTATATAATCTGCCTTTGCTAGTAGGTTGGGCATTTGTCCAAAGGGTTTGCCAAGGTAGTCCATATCTAACCCAGCAACAATAACCCTTACACCACGCATAGCAAGGGTTTCGCATACATTGGCTATTTCATCGTCAAAAAATTGGGCTTCATCTACACCTACAACATCTACATCTTGGCAAAGCAGCAATATTTCTTGTGAGTTACTTAGTGGAGTGCTTTGTATGGCATTGGCGTCGTGGCTTACTACTTTGGTTTCGTCGTAGCGTGTGTCTATGCCAGGCTTAAAAATTTCTACTTTTAGGTTGGCAATTTTTACACGTTTAAGGCGGCGTATAAGCTCTTCGGTTTTGCCACTAAACATGCTTCCACATATTACTTCAATCCATCCTCTTCTATCGCCTCTAAAATTTGGTTCTATAAACATTCAATAAAAAGTTAAGTTTTACGTTATGGTGTTGTAAATGTATGGATGGGTTAGCTTTTTAACCATAAAATTTACGGCATCTCATGGAAAGAGTAGGCACTTTAATAAGCAAACTGCTAGAGCAATACCAGCAGCAAGCCGATACCCAGAAAATTTTAATGACTGCTCAACTACTTGTAGCAGAGTTGCAAAGTAGACCTCAAACCCTGGCACAAAATGGTAGCAAGGTAAGTGTGGTAATGCCTGGGGGAAATAATGCTAGCAGGCAAATAACCCAACCTTTGGTTTTAGAGCCTGTGGCAATGGCGGTAGTAGAGCAAAGTATTTATGACCCACTAATAAGACAAGAAATTCCGTTGGTAAAAGAAGAGCAATCGAATTGGCTGTTTGACCCAATTGTAAACAGCATACCTACTTTGGTACACCAAAAAGACAATGGGTTGAAGGAAATTTTTGAACTAAATGATACCATGGTAGCCGATGGTGAAAGTTTTAATGAGTTTTTGAAAGAAGATAAAAGAGAGGTAGCTACCGTATTACAAGAAGCACCTGTGAGAGATTTAAGAAAAGCCATTGGTATAAACGAACGCTACCGATTTACAAGAGAATTATTTAGAGACGATGAAAGCATGTACGAACGCAGCATAAAAACAATTAACGCTTTTAATATTTATGCCGAAGCAGAATACTGGATTCAACGAGAATTGAAGGTAAAGTTGGGCTGGGAAGATGGAAATGAAACAGTGGTAGATTTTGACCAATTGGTGAGGAGACGTTTTTTATAAGTTGTTGCTACAGTATGCTATAATTTTTTCTGTTGCACCTGCCTTGTTTTTTACATAGTTGCTTGCAGCCTTTGCTATGGTTTGGTAATTTTCATCTACTTGTAAAAGTTGTGTTAGTGTTTTTTCTAAATCCAAAGCCGTATCAATACTTATGGCACCGCCTGCTTCTACTAGTTCGGCTGCTTCAAAATATTTTTCATATTCTGGGCCAAATACTACAGGCTTGCTATATACAGCAGCTTCTAATACATTGTGTACCCCATCACTACCAAATGCACCACCTACATAACACACAGTTGCGTAATGATATAGTTTGCTAAGCATGCCTACATTATCTATGATTAAAACATTGGTGGTTTCAAAAGATTGATTGGTATTTTCCCATTTCCCATTTCCCACTTTCCATTCACTAAACAAGATTGAATTTTTGTATAGCTTTAAACATTCTGCAATTCTTTCAGCTTCTATTTGGTGTGGGGCAATAATAAATTTAATGTTGGGGTTGGTGTTGGCAAAATGATCTAGTTCTTCATCGTCTTCTGTCCAAGTGCTACCAGCTACAATAGTTGGGTTATTGCCAATAAATTTTTCAATTAAAGCTATAGGAGTAAACTGATCTGCAATTTCAATGACACGGTCAAACCTTGTATCGCCACTTAACGAAACATTTCTAATAATGTTGATGCTGGCAAGTAAGTCAACCGATTCTTGATTTTGTACAAACAAATGGGTAAAACATAGCAGCATTTGTTGGTGAAAACTACCATACCATTTAAAGAAAGGTTGCCCACTTCTAAAAATACCAGACACTAAAAGGAGTGGAATTTTTCTTTGTTTGGCTTGAGTTAAATAATAATACCAAAAATCATATTTTATAAATAGTATCAATGAAGGATTAACAATATCAAAAAACGCTTGGGCATTTGTGGGTGAATCTATTGGTAGGTAATAAATATAATCGGCACCCTCATAATTCTTTCTTACCTCGTACCCAGAAGGAGAGAAGAATGTGATTAATATTTTCGATTCTTTATTTTCAATTTTCAACTTTTCTAAAACAGGCCTGCCTTGTTCAAACTCACCTAAGCTGCTGCAATGCATCCAAATAATATGATCGTTAGGGTTGATAGCAGTTTTTAAATGGGTAAAAATATGCTCTCTACCTGCTAACCAAAGTTTTGCCTTCTCGTTTTTAAACGAAATAAGTTTTGCTGCCAAAGGGTATAAAGCAATGAACAATCTGTATGCAAGCTTTCCAATCATCTATTTGCAAAGAAAAGGGATTATGCAGGTAATGATGCAATGGCTTATTCATTATTATCGGTTAAAATATCTTACGTCTTTTTCCGTTAGTTTTGCGGCACTAAAAAATAGTATATGAATGCGATACAAATGGTTGATTTAAAAACACAGTATTTAAAAATTAAATCAGAAGTGGATAAAGCTATTATTGATGTAATTGAGAATACAGCATTTATTAATGGAAAGGCAGTGCAAGAATTTGCTACTGACTTAAGTAATTATTTAGGCAGCAAACATGTAATACCTTGTGCCAATGGTACAGATGCTTTACAAATAGCTATGATGGCTTTGGGTTTGCAACCTGGCGATGAAGTAATTACCCCATCTTTTACCTACATAGCAACTACAGAAGTAGTGGCACTACTTAGATTAACCCCAGTTTTTATAGAAGTAGATGCCAAAACTTTTTGTATGGATATAGATGCTTTGCGTAGAGCCATTACCCCTAAAACAAAAGCTATTGTGCCAGTTCATTTATATGGGCATGCAGCACAAATGGAAGAAATAATGCAAATAGCCAATGAGCATAATTTGTTTGTAATAGAAGATAATGCCCAAGCTATTGGTGGAGATTATACTTTTAGTGATGGTACAAAAAAGAAAACTGGCACAATAGGTCATATTGGTTGTACCTCATTTTTCCCTTCAAAAAACTTAGGTGGTTATGGAGATGGAGGGGCAATTTTTACTGATGATGATGCTTTAGCTATTCAACTTAAAATGATGGCCAATCATGGGCAAAGCAAAAAATATTATCATGATGTGGTAGGCTGTAACTCAAGGCTAGATACAATACAAGCTGCTGTATTAAAAATTAAATTAGCTCATTTAGATGACTATATTTTAGCAAGAAGAAAAGCGGCTGATTATTATGATGCTGCTTTTGCGAATCATCCAAAAATTACAACACCATACAGAGCTGCCTATTCTCACCACGTATTTCATCAATATACATTAAAACTTGATGGCGTAAATAGAGATGGACTAAATGAATATTTGGCTACTAAGAATATTCCCTCCATGATTTATTATCCTGTACCTGGGCATAAACAAAAGATGTTCGAATCTTTTGGATTACCAGAAATTAATTTGGCTATCACTGATAGGTTAACAGAAAGCGTAATATCGTTACCTATACATACAGAACTTGAGGAAGAACAATTGCAGTTCATTACCTCATCTGTTTTAGATTATATTAATCAATAAAATTTATTTATGAAAATAGCAGTCATTGGTACAGGATACGTGGGATTAGTAACTGGAACTTGCTTTGCTGAAACTGGCAATTATGTTGCTTGTGTAGATATTGATCAAACTAAAGTAGATAAATTATCAAAAGGTGAAATAACCATTTTTGAGCCAGGACTTGAAAAACTGTTTGATAGGAATTTGAAGGAGCAACGTTTAACTTTCACAACCAATTTAGCGGAAGGTATTAAAGATGCTGAAATAATATTTCTTGCCTTGCCCACGCCACCTGGAGAAGATGGAAGTGCTGATTTAAGTTACATACTTGGTGTATCCCATCAATTGGGTAAAATTTTAACTAGTTATAAAATAATAGTAGATAAAAGTACAGTTCCCGTTGGTACTGCTGAAAAAGTAAAAGCCGCAATAGCAGCTAATTATAAAGGTGAATTTGATGTAGTAAGCAATCCTGAATTTTTACGTGAAGGTGTGGCTGTAGAGGATTTTATGAATCCTGATAGAGTGGTTATTGGTTGCAACAGCGATAGAGCAAGAAAAATTATGGGAGATTTGTATGCACCATTGGTAAGGAAAGGCAACCCAGTAATTTTTATGGATGAAAAAAGTGCAGAGTTAACCAAGTATGCTGCCAACTCATTCTTAGCTACTAAAATTACGTTTATGAACGAGATCGCTATTTTGTGTGAGAGGTTAGGTGCAGATGTGGATCAAGTGAGAAAGGGATTGGGTACAGATAATCGAATTGGAAGAAGATTTTTATTTCCAGGTATAGGATATGGCGGTAGTTGCTTTCCAAAAGATGTTCAAGCCTTGGTACAATCATCTGTGCAAGTAGATTATGATTTTCAAATTTTAAATGCTGTGATGGAGGTAAATGAAAGACAAAAACTTTTCCTTATTCCTAAAATAAAAAAATACTTTGGTAATAATATTAAAGGTAAAAAATTTGCTTTATGGGGCTTAGCATTTAAGCCCAATACAGATGATATAAGAGAAGCCCCAGCATTATACATGATTGATGCCTTGGTAGCCGAAGGTGCAACAGTAATAGCCTTTGACCCAGAAGCAATGCCGAATATTAAAAAGCAAATTGGTGATAAAATAGAGTATGCCACCAGCCAATATGCTGCTTTACAAAATGCTGATGCATTATTAATAGCAACAGAGTGGGCAGAGTTTAGAACACCCGATTTTGAAAAAGTAAATTCATTACTAAATAATAAAGCCATTTTCGATGGAAGAAATCTTTTCGAAAATGAAAAGATGAAAGAGTTGGGCTATCATTATGAGAGCGTGGGTAGAATGGCTGTTACAAAATAATTTTCAATACAGAATATTGAATACATATGAAATCAGTCGTTTTAGTTTCTGGCAAAAATGGTCAATTGGGTTTGGAGTTACAGCAGCTTGCTTCTTTCGTAAACAATTTTGAATTTGTATTTACAGATAGAGCAGACATGGATATAACCGATACTCAAAAAGTAGAAAAATATTTTGCCCAATACAAGCCATCTTACTTTATTAATGCAGCAGCTTATACCGCAGTTGATAAAGCAGAAACAGAACAAAGTGTTGCATTACTTAACAATGCTGAAGCTGTAGGTTTTATAGCTACTTTGTGTACAAAATATAATACAACTTTTATTACAGTTTCTACCGATTATGTTTTTGCTGGTAATGCTACAGTGCCTTATAAAGAAGATGAAGTAACTAATCCTGTTAACTACTATGGCTATAGTAAATTGATTGGAGAAAAATTAGCAGTAGAAAATTGTAAGCAATCTATTGTTATTAGAACTTCTTGGGTGTATAGTACACATGGTAAGAATTTTGTAAAAACAATGCTTGCATTAATGAGTAGTAAACAAAGTATTCAAGTAGTGAATGATCAAGTTGGATCGCCAACGTATGCTGCAGATTTAGCTGCTACAATTGTAGCTATCATTTTACAGTTGCAACAAGGCAATAAGCATTATGGTTTGTATCATTATAGCAATACTGGTGTTATATCCTGGTTTGATTTTGCGTTAGCCATTAAAGAATTGTCTGGTTTGGCTTGTGCAGTTAATCCAATACCTACTACATCTTATCCTACAGCAGCAAAAAGACCTTCTTACTCGGTATTTGATACACAAAAAATTAGAAATGATTTTTTAATTGAATTGAAAGATTGGAAAGAAAGTCTTGCAATTTGTATCCAACACCTTGAAGTCAACAAATAAAATAATTCAAGGAAATACGCTACTTTGTATTTCCTTGAATTAAAAAGCTTATGGCAAAATTCTATACCCACTTTTTGGCAGTTCAAACTTAGTAGCAGATACTGGGCTTAACGAAAATTTTATAGCTGTATAAGTAATTTTAGATTTGCCATTAGCAGCAACTGCTTCATACTCTAATACAAAGCCTGGCACATCTTTAAACTGAGGTCCATATTCTTTTACAGAGGGTATTATATCGGCTGAATAAAAGATATTATATTCCTGACCATTGATGAGTTTTAAAACTAATTTTTTGCAGTTGTAGCCTAATATCGTTTTTGTTTCAGGGGAGTTTGTTATCGTAGCACCATCATACATTTTATATTTTTCTTTTAATTTCTTGCTATCAAGTATACTCATAAACTTATTGTTGCCAAACTCTTGCAATACCGTCATAATACCATTTTTAGCATCATACAACTCAGTTTGTTTATACTCTGGATTAATATTATCTATTCGGCTTAGATTTGCTTTAAAGTATAGTGTTTGACTGCTACTGCTAATGCTCTTTTGCAAATCGGCATCTGTATCATTTGTTTTAGCTGAAAACTCTACTGTACATTCCGCCACTACTTTTTGCTGTGCATTAAGATGCAGTACAATTGCTAGCATTAATCCAAAAAGTGTAATTACTTTTTTCATGTTGTTGTATTTCTTTATCTAAGTACAATTTCATGCCAATGTTACAAAAAAAGCCCCACAAAAATTGTAGGGCTTTTTTTTAGTATCACTCTTAACGTTATTTTTTGTTTTTATTTTTCATGTCTTGCACTTTCTTTTGGCTTTCCATCATTTGGTCGTACCGCTCCTGCCATTTGCTTTTGGCTTTTACTTTTGGGTTTTTTCTTTTCTCATCTATTTTGGCCAAAATTTTATCATGGTTGATGATATAGTTTTGAATAACAAATTGAAGTCCTAGTGTAATAAGGTTACTCACCGTATAATACCAAGTAAGAGCCGATGGCAAATTATTAAACACAAAAAACAAAATGAAAGGAAATATATAAGGCATGTATTTCAACGCAGGATTATCTTGTGTTGGCGTCATTGCCATATTGTAGATAGAGATTAAGAAGCTAGTAAGCACAGCAGTTACTGTAAATAAACTTAGGTGATTCATACCCAATACACTCGTATTCCAAGTAACAATGGTATCAAAAGCAGATAAGTCCTTACTCCACAAAAACTCTTGCCCACGCAATGCAATGTTGGAGTTAAAGAAACTATACAATGCAAAGAAGATAGGGATTTGGAGTAGTGCAGGTATACAGCCACCTAAAGGATTTACACCAGCTTCTCTAAACAATTTCATCTGCTCCATGGCATAACCTTGTTGATCGCTACCAAATTTTTTCTTTAAAGTGTCAAGCTCGGGACGTAGTACTTTCATTTTAGCACCACTTAAATAACTGGTGTAGGTTAGTGGTGCAGTTACCAAGCGTATAAACAAAGTAAGCAGTAGAATAACCCAGCCGAAATTTTTAATAAAGCTGGCAAAAAAGTTAAACACAGGCATAATTATATACTCATTTATAGGTCGTACAAAACTGTACATATCCCTACCCAAGTTTATAATTCTATCCATCTTCATACCTTGCTTTGCCAATACTTTATAATCACTAGGTCCGTAATACAATTGAAATGGAATTGATGCACTTACCCCAGCCACTTTCACCTGAAAATTAGCATCTACCCTAGCCAATTCATGGCTACTATCTATTGCATTTCTTGACCACACTACTTTGCCACTAGTAAAATTGTTTTTTGCAACTAAAGTAGTATTAAAAAATTGTTGTACCACACTCATCCAATGTGTAGGCTTTTCAAACGTATGTTCTGTTTTGCTAGATATGTAATCAAAATCACCATCTTCTACAAAGCAAATATTGCTCATCTGTGCCCTCTCATATTTAGCACTTTTTTCATGCTGCATAGTTTGGCTTTGCCAAGTAATGTTCATTAAACCATTGCTCAATAATTTATCAGCACCTGCAAGGTTCACATTCCAATCTATCATGTATTCATTTGGCTTTATGGTAAATTCATGCACCACATTTTGCCCAGCACTATCTGCCAACAAAAAACTTATTGTTTTACTACCTTCTGTATAATTGGTTTTAAAAAATAAACCATTGGTATTGGCAGCATGATTATTACCTGTATTAATGCTATACCCCAAGCTATCATTATCGCTACCCATTTTTACTAAACTACCATCGTACGATTTATAGTTTTTTAGTTCTACAAACTTTACCCTGCCGCCCTTGTTGGTAAATGTTATTTTCATCAATTCGTTTTCAAGCACCGTCAATTCTTCTTTGCCAATAGCAGCGTTGGCATAATTGCCAGCAGTAGAAATTTTGCCAATGCTATCAAGTCTTATAGAATCTATTTTTGCTTTTTCTCTATCTGCAGGTGTAATTTTTGCAGCCGCCACTTTGCTCAACGAATCCTCTACACGTTTCTTCTCTTTCAAATAAACTTGTTGCTCCTTATTGTTGTACCAGAAATAGCCCAAAAACAACAACCCAATCAAGGCAAAACCCAGAATAGTATTCTTATCCGCTTTCATTTTCTTTTTTTAAATTAGGGGGCAAAGGTAGGGGAACAGCCATGATTGCTACTACAGATTTTTAGGGTGTTTACTACCCGTTTTACGCCTTCCCAATTGATATTTTTAGGATGCCAGCAATAGTATTTCAATTAGGCAGCGGTTGCGTCGCACATGTTACGCTTTAGATTGCTATTAAACTTTAGACCTTAAACGTTAAACCTGCTGCACAATGTTCCAATAGTACAACTGTGCGACGCAACTGTAGTTTCATTCTTATTTTACAGCTGGTTACAAAAAATTATTTCACATGCAATCCCTTAAAACTTTGCCAAAACAAATATTCACTTTTGTTGGTAGCAGTTTACTGCGTTTCTTTACACTGTTCTATACTTCAACCAACTTATTTCTCAACTTCTACCACTTTTTATTTACTTAAAATTATTTGCCATGCAGCAAAGTGTAGCTACGCTTTCCGTAAGGGAGCGTTATACCTCCACCAAGTGGAACCAGTTTTTATGGTGGCTTGCCACCGCAGAAAAAGAACTGTTGGTTGATTGTGTTATTGACCGTAATCGTTATGCCATTATTGGCTACAGTGTATTGGGTACTTGGCTTTTTGCAACCCTTGCTTGGACGTATTTTTTTACCACCGTAGTATCCAACTTATTTGCAGCCTTTGCCTTAGGCTTGTTTATGGGTGCTATTATTTTAAGCATTGATAGGGCTTTAATAAAAGGTATTAACAAGTTTAATAAAAACAAGTTTGCACCACTTTTGCTGCGTGGGCTAATGGCATTGACCATAGGTGTGTTTATGGCTCAGCCTGCTTTGTTGTATATGTTCAACAAAGAAATTCATGTACAAATAAGTTTGGATAATGGGCAAAAGAAAAGAGACAAACGCAGCCAGCAAGACACTGTTTTTTTTGCTGCGAAAAATGAATTGCTTACTAAAAAACAAAACCTGCAAACCCAACTCGATAGCAAGTATAAAGAAGTAGCCACAGCCCGTAATAATTTTATTGCAGAAACAGATGGTACAGGTGGCAGCAAAAAAATTGGTTTAGAAGCCATTGCCAAAGCCAAACAAAGAGAGTACACAAAATTAGATGCTGAGTATGTGGCCATGCAGGCACTACTGCAACCTCAACTACAACTAGTGGATAGTGCTTTAGCGGCAATAGAAACCACTATTAACAAAGAGCAATCAGCTTTTGATACCTTATTAAACGATGGCTTTTTAACCAGAATAGAAGCATTGAATAATTTAGTGAAAAGTAATGCAGCCTTAGAGTTTAGGTATTATCTCCTCATTATTATTTTAATGCTGATAGAACTAATGCCAGTAATAGCTAAAACTTTATTGCCTGCCGGCACTTACGATGAAAAAGTACAATTGCGTGAGCAAATGGAAAAAGAAATCATTACATCTAACATACAACAAGAGCAGCAGTTGAAAGAACACTATAACCGTTTTGCTTTTGAGCAAGACAATAGTTTTATTACTGAATTTTTTGTTGCTGTAAAGCAAGAACGTAAAGAAAAACTACAAGAAAAATTGAAAAGCTGGAAGCAAGAAAAGGATAAAAGCTTTGATGGCTTGTGGAGCGATGTAAAAAGTGATATGCTTACCAAACAAGAAAACTAGCAAATAGCTAAAGCTAGCCCCACCAATACATAAACAGTTAGTTAACCTTAGTTCCTTATTTTTGCCTCCATTAAAACATTAGGCAATGAATTTTTATCTGTCTCAAATTCCCGAACGTACAGCCAAACCCCGTAACAATGGCATAACGATGGTTATGGATAAGGGGCTAAGCATAAATGAAGTAAGAAATTTTTTAGAAGTTTCTGGTTCGCATGTAGATGTTGTAAAACTGGGTTTTGGTACATCATTCGTTACACCAAACCTTAGAGAGAAGATAGAAGTGTATAAAGATTATGGAATGCCTATTTATTTTGGTGGCACATTGTTCGAGGCATTTTTAATACGCAATCAATTTGATGATTACATAGCCATGTGCAAAGACTATGGCGTATCATATATGGAAGTAAGTGATGGTTCTATCACCATTCCTCATGCAGAAAAATGTGGCTACATAGAAAAAATGACCAAGCATGGTGTGGTACTAAGTGAAGTTGGTAGTAAAGATGCTGCTCATATTATGCCTCCATACAAATGGATTGAATTAATGAGAGCAGAACTGGAAGCTGGTAGTACTTATGTAATTGCAGAGGCAAGAGAAGCTGGTAACGTTGGTATCTATCGAGGTACTGGTGAGGTAAGAGAGGGTTTGGTACAAGAAATTTTAACCCAAATACCAGCAGAAAAAATTTTATGGGAAGCACCACAAAAAGCACAACAATTATATTTCTTAGAATTGATAGATTGCAATGTAAACTTAGGTAATATAGCCCCCAATGAGGTAATACCTTTAGAAACAATGAGGCTTGGTCTGCGAGGAGATACCTTTCATTTATACTTAGATAAAACAAAAACTATTTACTAGATGAAGCAATACGGGCTCATAGGTTTTCCTTTATCTTATTCTTTTTCTAAAATTTATTTTGAAGAAAAATTTAAAGAAGAAGGAATAACTGATTGCTCGTTTGAAAATTTTCCATTGGCAGCTATTGAAGAAGTTGAAGCCATGCTTACCAAACATAAAGGCTTGTATGGATTTGCTGTTACTATACCTTACAAAAAAAAAATACTGCATTATTTATTTGATGCTACCAATGAAGTAAAACAAATGGTAGCTTGTAACTGTGTAAAAATTATTGATGGCAAATTGTATGGGTTTAATACTGATGTAATTGGATTTGAACAATCGCTACAAAAAAATTTACAACCACACCATAACAAGGCATTGATATTAGGTACTGGTGGTGCAGCCCATGCAGTAGAATTTGTGTTGCAAAAATTAGGTATAGGGTTGGTAATGGTATCGAGAGATAAGGTGGGCAAAAAAAATACCATTGGCTACGACCAACTTACCAATGCTTTGGTAGCAGAACATACCTTAATCATTAATACTACGCCTTTAGGCACTCATCCTAATGTTGAGGAATACCCATCTATACCTTATGAGGCGATAACGCCGAAACATTACTTGTTTGACTTGGTGTACAACCCCGCTCAAACCAAATTTTTAGAAAAAGGACAACAGCAAGGGGCGACTATAAAAAATGGTTATGACATGCTAGTAATACAAGCTGATGAAAATTGGAAAATTTGGAATGGCTAGGCAAAAAAATAATTCTAAAGCAGGAGTTACAGAGTTGATAAAGAAATAAAATAAATTGGAGTATGTAAAGTATAAGATGAGAAAAGCTGAATTGATATTGTTCTGCTTAACATGTGCGACGCAACCGAAGCTTAATTCTTATTCTGAAGTTGGCTACCCCAAAATTACTTTCTATTCTCACTTAATTTATCAATAGCTTCTTGCGGTATGGCTGCTAGTTTTTTGTTAGCATAATCGTAGCAAAGCATCCCAGTTTTGGCTTTGCCAGCTAGTATATTTTTGGTGGGATGAAGAATTTCAAGTAGATAATATATATCAAAACCTAGTTTATCAAAGTCAGTAGCTGCCACAGAAATTTGAATTACATTTCCATAGTTGAGTTCTTTTTTAAACTCTATGCAAGCATCTGCCATTATTAAGCCTACGCCAGCAAAAGAAAGCTCGGAGTAGCCATGATGTTTTAGAAATTGTTGTCTTGCTTCGTGTACGAGGGATAAAAAACTATCGTTGCCAACATGTCCACCATAGTTAAGATCGGTAATGCGAATATTGATCGTTGTAGTAAAAGAAAACTTTGCTGGCAACGTTAATTTTATTCTTTCCATGCCCGTAATATAATAAATGAAAGGCTGCTACAGTATATAGTAAATGAGCAAACCTGCTGCTATAAATGCACCTACCGCTACAGCAATGCGTACCCACTTATCTAATTTAATACTGTGTAGGGCAGCATTTTTTTCTTTGTCTTGAGTATCTAAAATATTTGAAATGTTGTTCCATATATGAGCAGGTGGTGGCACTTCTTGATCTGACATGTTTTGTGGCAGCGTAAATCGGTTAAAGGTTGGGGTTTCTGGCTTTGTGGT
>JAYVRD010000276.1:0-4452 GCA_043776595.1 Chitinophagaceae bacterium
GGCAATGATCATCTTTTAACTAAGCGTTGAATAAAAAATACTACTAAAGGTTGCCAACATTTTGAAAACTGCACCCTTTAAAGCATATGCTTCGATAAAAGCCCAATAGCAATTCACAGCTTAACATGTGCGACGCAACCACAGCTTAATAGCACTGCAAAAGCTGGCTTCCAAAATATTTATACATGAAAATTGTTGATTCATTTTTATTCAGCGAAATTTTTGAAAAGGAGCTTCTGTTGTTGAAGTTTGTTTTAGAAGATAGCTGTGTAGATGAATGGATTTTGTTGGAAAATGCATATAGTTTTCAAGGCGATTTTAAAGGCTTACAAGCAAAATATTTACTTAATAGTGATGATCGTTTTAAACCTTATTTACACAAAGTAACCATTATAAGCGAAGAGAGAGCAACAGCCGTTTTATCTAAAGATGAAGTGCTAGATAATGAAGCTTTTAAAATAGAATATTGGCAAAGAGATTTAGCATACAATCATTTCATGAGTAAATACAGCGATGAGGATTGGATAATTATTTGTGATGTGGATGAAAGTTTAGATTTTAGTGATGTAAGCCGCCGCACAGAATTGTTACATCGAATGAAAGCCGATAAACAGGGCATATTGCATGTTAGTACCAAACGCTATTGGTACGATTTTGATAATGACTATCAACCTTTGTATGGCATACCCATGTGTAGCAAAACTTACTTACAAGCTACTGGTAAAAAATTGCATCATGTTCGTATAGATTATCATGCAGATTTAAAAATGAAGTGGAATAACATTATTGGTTTTGAATACAGTAGTTGCTTTAATATAGAAGAAATTTATAGAAAGTTGGCAACCAATAGCCATATGGCTGTAAAAATGGATGAATTGAAACAGGCTTTGCGTTGCAATCATCGCCCCATATCCAAAGCAAGAAGAATGGAAATAAAAAATAATCGTCGTTTCTTTTTTGAAACGGTGGAGCTTACTGAAGCCAACTCTCCACAGTATGTAAGAGAGAATATTGCTTGGCTGAAAACTTACAATGTTGATTTGAATTACGAGGACAATAGGTATAACGATTATGCAGAAATATTTACGACTCGTTATTTATTGAAACAACGACTTAAAGAAAAAACAAAAGATGCCCAAACAAAATTTAGGCAGCTGTTAAGAATATTAAAACTTGAAAAATTAGTGTATGACTAATCCTTTTTTTGAAATTGCAGGAAGAAAAGTTGGGTACGATTATGCACCATTGGTATTTGCCGAAATTGGTATAAACCACGAAGGCAGTTTACATACAGCAAAAGAAATGGTAGATGCAGCTCATGAAGCTGGAGTAGAAGTGGTGAAACATCAAACCCATATTGTAGAAGATGAAATGAGCAGTGCTGCAAAAAATACCATACCTGGCAATGCTACTGTAAGCATTTATGAAATCATGCGTAGGTGTAGTTTAACCGAAGCAGAAGAATTAGAAATGAAACGCTATGTAGAAAGTAAGGGAATGATTTTTATAAGCACACCCTTTAGTCGTGCTGCTGCTGATAGATTGCATAGTTGGAATGTGCCTGCGTATAAAATTGGTAGTGGTGAGTGTAATAACTATCCATTGCTAGAACATGTAGCTAGCTTTGGCAAGCCCATCATCCTCAGTACAGGCATGAACACTATTGAAAGTATTACTAAAGCAGTTGCCATTTTTCAAAAATACAAAGTGCCTTATGCTTTATTGCATACTACAAATCTTTACCCTACACCAAATAATTTAGTTCGTTTAGGTGCCATGGTAGAAGTGCAACAAAATTTTCCAGATGCAGTGGTGGGTCTTAGCGACCATACACTCACCAATCATGCTTGCTTTGGTGCAGTGGCATTGGGTGCAAGTATTTTAGAAAGACATTTTACTGATAGAATGGATAGACCTGGACCAGATATTGTGTGCAGTATGGATATACAAGCTACCAAAGAATTAATTGTAGGTAGTAAAATAATAGCACAACAACGTGGTGGGCATAAGGGCCCAGCTGCTGAGGAGCAAGTAACCATAGACTTTGCCTTTGCTACTATTTGTACTATAAAGCCCATAAAAGCAGGCGAAACATTTACCAAAGAAAATATTTGGGTAAAACGCCCAGGCAAAGGAGGCATATTAGCCGAGGAATACAACAATGTACTGGGCAAAACTTCGTTAAAAGATATAGCAACCGATATTCAAGTTGTTTGGGAAGATGTAGCCAACTAATTTATGAAGAAAAAAATTGTTTTTCTTACAGGTACAAGGGCCGATTTTGGTAAATTAAAGTCATTGATTGAGATTGCTCAACAAGATTTTGAAATACACATTTTTGCTACAGGCATGCACATGGCTATAAAATATGGCTATACGGTAAAGGAGATAGAAAAATGTGGCTACACTAATATTTTTAAATATATCAATCACGATGATGGCAGCTCGATGGATATTACGCTTAGCAGAACGATAGAAGGTTTTGCAAATTATATTCATTTAATACAACCCGATTTAATTGTTATTCATGGTGATAGAATTGAAGCTTTGGCAGGTGCTACAGTTGGTGCATTAAACAATATTTTAGTAGCTCATATAGAAGGTGGAGAAGTAAGTGGTACAGTAGATGAATTGATACGACATGCAGTAAGTAAACTAAGCCATATACATTTGGTAGCAAATGATGAGGCTAAGGCAAGGCTATTGCAAATGGGAGAAATTGAAAGCAGCATTTATGTAATTGGTAGCCCAGATATGGATGCTATGTTAAGCAAAGATTTACCCACCATTAGCGAAGTAAAGGAGAACTATGACATTGGTTTTAATGCTTATGCAGTGTCTATGTTTCATCCTGTAACTACTGAGTACGATAATATGGATGAATATGCAGCAGCCTATGTAACTGCACTAGAAAATTCTAATAAAAATTATGTTGTTATTTATCCTAACAATGACAAAGGCTCGGAGTTTATTTTAAGTAAAATGAAACGCTTAGAGGAGAATAATAGGTTTAAAATATTTCCGTCGGTTAGGTTTGAGGCTTTTTTAGTAATGATGAAAAATGCAACTTTTATTGTTGGTAATTCAAGTGCAGGCATTAGAGAAGCACCTTATTATGGTATACCAACGGTTAATGTAGGTAGCCGCCAAAATGGAAGATCTAATAATCCAGACATCATTAATACAAATTATGATGAGGCATCTATTGTAAAAGGAATAGAAACTGCATTATCAATAAAATTGCAGCCACGTCATTTATTTGGCGATGGTAAAAGTGATGAACAGTTTTTAGAAATCATTTCTTCAGATTTATTTTGGAAAATTTCAAAACAAAAAGTATTTGCTGATTTAAAAACAGCTCTTTCATAAAAAATGTCTGAACACAAAATACACACTGTTATAGAGCCAGGGAATAAAATGACTTTGATTAATTTCAGAGAAATTTTACGTTACAAAGATTTATTGTACTACATGGTGTTAAGAGATGTTACTGTATTGTACAAACAAACAGTACTTGGTTTTGCATGGGCAATACTCAATCCATTGTTTCAAATTGTTGTATTTAGTGTAATATTTGGTAAAATAGCTGGTATCGTTCCCGATGTTGCTGGCTTGCCTTACCCAGTATTTTCTTGCTTGGCTATTATTCCATGGACGTATTTTTCAGGTTCACTAACAGCATCATCTAACAGCTTAATTTCAACCTCTGCTATTTTTACAAAAGTATATTTCCCTCGTGTCATCATACCAGTTGTACCTGTTGTGTCTAAGTTGGTAGATTTTTTTATCTCCTTAATAATACTTGCCGGCGTAATGTTTTTTTATGGGTACATACCGGGAGGTAATATTTGGTTGTTTCCATTGCCCCTACTCATCATTATTCTTACTGCAGCTGGGCTAGGCTTTTGGTTGTCATCCTTAGCATTGCAGTATAGAGATTTTAGGTTTGCTATTGGTTTTATGATTCCAATTCTTATGTACATAGCACCAGTTGCATATCCTGCTTCTTTGGTAAAGCAAAAATTTGGGGAAACTATTTATCATTGGTATGCAGTCTACCCAATGGTTGGCGGTATAGAAGGATTTAGAAGTAGTTTTATCTCAGGTAAACCCTTCCCATGGGATGTAGTAAGTATCAGTGCGGCATCTGCGATAATAATTTTTGTAAGTGGAATTATATATTTTAGAAGAATGGAAAAACACTTTGCCGATGTTGCCTAGTAATAAAAATTTATCTATACAAGTTCAAGGACTTAGCAAGCTATATCGTATAGGAGTAAAGCAAGAAAAAGATAAAAATTTATTGACCTCTTTTTTAAAGGGATTGGCAACACCAATTACCAACTTAAAAAGAATTAAGTCGTTAAAAAATATTGGAACAAAAGAAAATAATGCAGACATTTTTTGGGCTAATAAAAATATTAGTTTCAATGTATATGAGGGTGAAGTAGT
>JAYVRD010000277.1:0-4448 GCA_043776595.1 Chitinophagaceae bacterium
TTCATCTTAGTATCAACTATACTATACGTGTTTGTGTTAGATGCATTGCCATCACTTGCTTTGCTTGGTATAAAACTTATACTCGAAAAATTTATACCATCTACAGAACGTTCTACTTCAAAACCTTTGTTATTTGTTTCGGTAGCTGTAGTAAAATTTAATTTTGCTTTGCCATTATTTACTTCACCAACAAACGAGGAAAGTGTTACGGGTAATAGGTTTGGCGTTTGCACTGCCATTACCCCATTATTGGTTACCAAATAAAAAATAGTATAGGTACCATCGCCATTATTTTTAAACGCTACATCACCCGTAGCATTGGCATTAGCATTAAAAGTATTTGTAAGTGTTGCACTACCAGCATCTATAAAATTACTTTCATCAGTTACATTTAGTAATTTAAAGGCTAAACCATTTGGGGAAGTTGTAGCTCCTGTAAATGCTAAATATTTTTTACCATTACTTGTTTGGAAAAATCTTGCATTGGCAAAATTAGTAGCAGCTTGATTGGCTAATACTCCATCGGTACTAGTAAATGCCACTGCACCAGCAGATATAATTCGTCTGGCATTTGTACCAGATGAACGTATCCATAAATCTGATGCAGCACCAGTAGTAATAGGGTCTATTGTACGACCAGCCCAAGGTATTGTACCAGTAACTGGTACATTAATAGTAGAAGCTAAATTAAAATCGGTACCATTTGTTGTGTTCAACACATAAATATTTATTGCACTACCGTTTAATGCACTACCACTTGCATATAAAATAGTATTAGTGCCACTGCCCGATAAACCAAAAGCATCTCCACATCTTTCACCAACAGTAAAAGTGGCACAAAGTGTTGGCGTTGCTAGTTGATCGGCCCAACGATAAATTTTACAACTACCTGCTGCAGTAGCTAGCGAAATACCATAAATAACCCCATCGCTAGTAACACGTATTCTATTCCATTTAAAGGCTTCTGTACCCACACCTGTGGTTACCAATGTACCTTCTGATGCACCAGTAGTAACATTAATAATGGCTATTAAATTATTCCTATCGGCTAATAATAATTTATTGCTTACTGGGTTATAAGCACAGCCAGTAGTATTATTAGTGGCTGTGGTAAACCATGTGTATGAACTACCAGCACTTTTTTCCCATAAGGTAGTAAGCTGTGCATGTGTAGCAGTACTTAAATTAAAAACTAAAAAAGCGAGTAGCATTCTTTTCATAAATGTTCGTTTTGGTTTTATGGAGTAATATTTATGTTACATTGTTTTTTATAAACTAATTATTTACTAATCTACTATCACTTTTTCTGTTTGTCTTTGGGTGCCATTGGTTATAAATAAAGTATAGATGCCCTTGGCGAATGATGAGCTACTAATAGTATGCACTGCACCATTACCCATTACATTTTTTGTTTGATAAACCACTTGACCAACGCTATTATATAGGGTTACAAAACTTGGTGCATTACTATTAATGGCTATCCTAATATTTTCATTTGCTGGATTGTTAAGTAGCGTAAATAGTTTGATAGTTTTTACACTTTTTAAAAAGATGGTATTTGAGTAAGTAATTCTTCCATCTATATCTATTACTTTAATTCTATAATACCCACTAGGCAAAATATTATTATCTACAAAATTATAAGTAGCACCACTGTTCCAACTGCCACGTGGTTGCATGGCTGTACTTATTTCATTAAATAAAATACCGTTGTTACTTCTTTCTACAAACATTTGCTTAGTATTTATTTCGGCTACACTCTTCCAAGTTATCGTATTAACAGCACCACTATTAATGCCAGTTAAAACTAAACCATTAATAGGTAAAGCAGTTGGCGTAAGATAAGCAACCGAACTGCACATTAAATTACTACGCACCGTAGCACTAGTAATTGCTTCAAAAGGAAAACCGAAATACAATACGTTAAATATGCCTTTATAGCCAATACCTGCACCATCGGCTGTACCACCAACATAATTTAGAGCAATATTAGAGCCTCCATTTGCACCTATTCTATCAGGAAAATCTACATTGTAATAGCCATTGGTGGCATTATCAAAAGTACCGTTTTGAGTATTGAACAAAGTAGTAGTACCAGCAAAATTGTAAGTGCCCGCATTATCGCCAACAAATGTTGCTTTTAGGTAATTGTTGTAAAAATCCAAATCTACATTACCAGATGCTGCCCTACCAATATCCCAACCAATTTCCGAACCTGAAATTAATAAGTTGCCACCAGCATTTAAGTAAACTTTTAGTAAAGTTCTTTCTGTAGCATCTACTGAAAAATCTACTGTAGATTCTTCTCCAGTAAACCAATCTACTGCTGGATAGTTTGCCAATAAAACACCACCTGCACTTACAGCTTCATTTTGGCAACCATCAAATGCTATGTTGCCACAACTGGCCAAAGCTTCTGCATGTTCTACCATATAATCGTAGCGATTCATTTTATCTAAAAACATTCTTTTTACACTGCCTAATACTGCACTTTCTGTTCTAGCAATCATGGCACTTGCATCTAGTCTATCAAAAGCATCTACAATTAAATAAGGTATAGCAGTACTACCAGCAATGGGTGTACGTGCAGCAATAACACTACTGCTAAAAGATTCTCCTCCAGCATTGGTAGCAGTAACTTTAAAATAATATGTTTTTTGTGCTATACCTGTAAACGTAAAACTTGTACCTGTAACGGCTATACCATCTTTAAAACTTCTTCCATTAGTGCTTATGTATACTTTGTACCCTGTAGCTGCACTGCCATAAATACCACCTGTAACAGGTGCCACCCAATTTAATTGTATAGTGTTGCTGCCAGTATTTTTTGCATACACATTGGTAGGTTGCTCTGGCAAAAAAATCAATGGTACACCATCTCTATTGTTGAAAAATTTAAAAATGCCTTTATAAAAAGCCCTTGCTGCCAGTCTTCTAAATTCGGGGTTTTTTAAATCGGCTGCATCGGCTGCTAAATCATGAAAGGCAAGTTCTATCAATACGCCAGGTATGGTATTTAATTCTCTCAGCTCACCAAAGTTGGCCACCTTTAATCCCCTATCTGCCCAAGTACTACGCCAACCTGCCCTTATATCTGCTACTATTTGATTATGGATATATGTTTTTAAATCTATACTACCTGCGGTAATGTTTGGTCTGCCACTTCCTAAGCCATCATAGCTGTAAGACTCTGTACCAGTGCCACCACCAGCATTGGTATGCCAGCTTACGTATACTGCATTATTAATTTCTGTAGGTATGCCTTTGCTAAGTTCATATTCAGTAAATTTTGGTCTTACTGTTACATCTTCTATACAAGTAGGAAAACCTTGAAACCTTGCAAATTGTCTGGCAGATTCTTCGAACCTTGCCCTGCCGCTAGCACCCATTGTAGTATTTACACAATCTGGTTCTATACCAATGCCACCACCCAATCTTACAGCATCGGCTATTATTACTTGTCCTACTTCAGTAGATTGGTTGCTGAGTATAATTTTATTAATACCACCTGCGGTAAAATAAAATTGCCCAACATGCACCCAAGTATCGCCATGTATTTTTTGATTCACTTTTACTTTAGATGTATCGCCACTATGAATGATAGTAAAGGAAACATCCGATGCCCTATTACTACCTGCCACACAGCGTACAGTAACCCAATACAATCCACTAGCAGTAACGTTTGGTGTAAAAACTGCTGTTGCTGTTTCAGTAGTACTAGTACTACTTACACGATATGTACCACCATAACCTGCAACAGAGCCTGTAGTCCAACTTCCTGTTTCCATATAGCCACTAGTAGTTACATCATTGTCTATCACTACTTCATTTGTATTTACATCTCTTTCTCTTACACTCCACACATTGGCACCTGCATTGTACAAGTAATTCATTAAGTAATAATCTATACTTTCCGATGTGATAAAATCTTCTACCAACTCATTGGTAGTGCCACGTTGTGTAGTATAGCCACTGCCAGTGTTGTGCCAACCATGCCCAGGACTTAGCCAAACAGTTTTGCCAGCCAAAGCACCCACAGGTGTTGGCGAACCAGTAGTAGGCGAAACCCTGCTGCTGTTGGCGTTGCTGCTGTTTTTTTTTGATGAATCAGTATCTGTATTTTGCTTAGGTTGATAAATAGGTGTGGTTGGTTGATTGCCAAAATAGTCTATAGACTTCCAAGTGTTGGTTGTTTTATCCTTAGCTAGCAATTGCATATTGCTTGCCCCAAAATTGTAAACTGTGGATAGTAGCAACTCTGGCAACATTTCTACATAAGCTGCACTAAAATCTCCTTTGGCATACTCTTCTTTTGTATTGAAATAAATAGAGAACAATGTTCCGTTTTTAGATATGCTATCCGCAGAAAACTGCACCATTGTAGTAGGAAGAAATGGTTTATTTTGAAGTAAGGTTGAATTAATTTTTTTTAAAACCGCTTCAGTAGA
>JAYVRD010000278.1:0-17351 GCA_043776595.1 Chitinophagaceae bacterium
CTAAATTTTTGGGCATTTACAAAATAAGAAAGGGTAATACATAACCCAGCCAACACCAATTTTTTCATACAAATAATTGAGTGGGCAAGTTAGCAAAAACCTGCAAGCGTTTGTGTGTTGTTGCAGGTTTTATTGTAGAAGATTTTTTGAAGCAAGCTATAGAATAAGAATTTAGCTTCGGTTGCGTCGCACATGTTTGGCAATTGAATATCTATTAAGCAAACCTTTTTGGTGTTTGGTGCTGTTTTGTCTGCAGGTTAGGTTATTGAATTGTTGTAAGCAGGATTTTCATCAACGTCAAAACTTTGAGTAGAAGTTTATTATATTTTTGTATTAGCGGTAATTCTTAATAGCCATGAGATTATTTATAATAGTCAGCCTTTTTTATACATTAACTTCATGCGGAGAAGTTCCAACATTCAGTCAAGCCGATTCGAATAAATTAGTAATATTAGCACAAGAGGATATGAATTTATACACAAGCCTAAAGAATGAAATTCTGACTGACCTTGTTCGTATAAGAAAAGAAGCACAGCTTTCAAATTCCAACCCCGACACTACTTATCAAAGCACCGATAGTTACCATTTGTATCAGATTGATAAAGGAAGATACGAACCAATAATATCAAAGCTAGAGAGAAAATATATTTATGTGGACGATATTAACACCAGTTATGATGGTATGATTGAATTTCGTTTAAAAGAAATGACAGACCAAAGGGACCTGCCGTTTTTTAGGTATACTTATGCATTAGTGTTCAATTCAGAAGACAGTTACACACCATATTCAGGATTAAGTGAGGTTTTAAAAGACTCCGCTATTAACAAAGACTGGAGGTACATCTACTACAAAGTACAAGTCGGACATTGAACTGTATTTTGTTGCTATTCTATGCTATGGTTTTCACCATCACAATGTGTTTTCGTCTGAATAACATATTGCTTCGATAAAAGCTGCCCAATGATATGAAGTACAAGTGTGCGACGCAACAGCCGATGCTATGAAATACAAAAGCTGGCTACCTAAAAAAAATTACACCCACCAATAACCAATAAGCTGGCAGCCTGCACCTACAATAACGCCTATATACATTTCGGCATTAGTATGTGTACCTGCTATAAAACGACTGGTGCATACCATGCCTGCAATAAGTATGGCTATAGCTATAGGTAAGCCTAAAGAAGTTTGATAATAAAACGCTGTAAGTGCTAATGCTGCCACCAAACCACCTACACCCATGCCATGCAAACTTATTTTGATGAAGTTATTAATTACAACGCCAAGTGAAGTAGAAATAAAAATACCAAAATAGAAAAATTTTAAAGCGTAAGGTTGATTGCCAAAATTTTTGCTGAGGTAATACATCCACCAATAAAAAAACATGGTGATGAAAAAAGGTAGGATGCGTTCTTTGGGTTCTTTCATTTGAAGACTTTTAACGCCTAACTCTAATTTTACAGCTATTAAAATAATAAGGGCGGGAAAAACGGCTGTCATCCAAAAAGTAGTGAATACTTTTAGTTTTAATTGCCATACACCTACATCGGGAAAATCGAATGGAAAAACTTTTACCAAAAACAAAAAGAAGTAAGTAGGTATAAACAAGGGGTGAAATACGTAAGAAATAATCTTAGCTATTATAGTTTCTAGTTTAATAGTTTGGTACGTGGTTATGGATGGCTGTGGGTTCAAAATTGTTGTGGTTTTTGTTTTACAATTCCTTTCTAAGCCTTGCTACAGGAATATTCAATTGCTCACGATACTTGGCTACAGTTCGGCGTGCAATATTGTATCCTTTTTCGTTAAGCATATCGGTTAGGGTTTCATCTGCCAAAGGTTTGCGTTTGTCTTCGGCTTCTATAAAATTACTGAGTATCTTTTTTACTTCACGGGTACTTACTTCTTCGCCACTATCGGTACTTAGGCTTTCGCTAAAAAAGAATTTTAGGCGGTATGTACCAAATTCTGTTTGTACAAATTTGCTATTAGCTACACGGCTTACGGTGCTAATATCTTGCAAGGTTACCTCGGCAATATCTTTTAAAATCATAGGTGCCATTTCTGTTTCATCACCAGTAAGAAAAAAACTTTCTTGGTGCTTCATAATGGCGTGCATGGTATTGTATAAGGTGTTTTGGCGTTGCTGTATCATTTCTATAAACCATTTGGCACCGTCTATTTTTTGCTTTATAAACATCACCGCTTCTTTCTGTTGCTTATCTTTTTTTGGACCACGGTCGTATTCTTTTAGCATATCTCGGTAGCCTTCGCTAATACGTAAATCGGGTGCATTTCTACCATTTAAAGTTAACTCTAGCTTACCTGCATTATTAAAAATAAAAAAGTCGGGAACAACATAGCTTTGAGCTTTGTTCATTTCGCCCACATGGCCACCTGGTTTGGGGTTTAGCTTTATAATTTGGTTGATGACTTGTTTTAAATGCTCATCGGTTAAGTTAAGTCCACGCTGAATTTTTTCGTAATGCTTTTTGGTAAATTCATCAAAGTATTTGCTCATAACTTGTATGGCTAGCTCTACACTTTTACCTTCGCTAGTTTTACGTTGCAGTTGTAGTAATAAACATTCTTGTAAATCTCTTGCTGCTATACCGGGTGGGTCAAACTGTTGAATGAGTTTTATAATTTCTTCAATTTCTTTTTCATCAGTAATTACATTTTGCCTAAAAGCCAAATCATCTACTACGCTGCTTAGCTCTCTGCGTAAGTAACCATCATCATCTAAACTACCTACAATTTGTTCAGCTACTTTAAATCTTCTTTCATCCAAATCTAGCATGCCCAATTGGTCTTTCAACAAATCGTGCAGGTTGTTTTCTACTTTTATGGGTATTGTTTTGTTATCATCCTCATCGCTCCCATAATTTTCATCCCTCATTTTATAATCGGGTATTTCGTCGTCGCTTTCGCTTACGTATTCGCTAATGTCTAGGTTTTCGTACTCATCTTCGCTGCCATCCAAATCAAACTCCTCCTCTTTGTTTTCAAATTCATCCTTTAGTTCGTCGCCATCTTCATCATGCCCCTCTTCACCCTGTTCTAAAGCTGGGTTTTCTTCTAACTCTTCTTTTATACGCTCTTCTAAATTGGCAGTAGGTACCTGCAGCAATTTCATTAATTGAATTTGCTGCGGTGATAGCTTCTGTAATAATTTCTGCTGTAATGATTGACTTAATGACATAAATAAAATTCCAAAATAAAATAGAAATACAGTTTTTGTTACCAGCTTTCGTATTTCATGGCATCGGCTGTTGCAAGTTTATACTGAGCAATGCCGAAGTGCACACTTGTACTTTCTGTTCGTTATGCAGCTACATCCTTACCTATTGGTAAATCTTTGTAGCCAATAACGCCGTAAATTTACATGTAAACTAAAGTACAAGCAACATGAAAGCAATTTGTTTCTTTGTGAAAATATTCCTATTGTTTTCAATTACATCCCAAGCACAGCAGGTAAAAGATTCAAATGCTACAGCAGCCAAACAAAAAACAATGGATAGTTTAAGAGTGGCTGTACCCTTGAGATTGCCTACTTTGCCAGCCAATTATTATAACACACAACTCGGTTTTTTTTGCAAAAAAGAATTACAAATACAAAAAGCAGTAAAGTTGCCTATAGTATTTAGATTAGGCAGTGCAGCCTACACCGATAAAATGGAAGGCAAAATAAAATATTAAATTTTCTACTTCAAATCTCTACTAAACACCAATACTTCTTTAGATGTTTTATCGCTACTCATACCATACTTCCAGTTTGGAGTAAGTATAGTAAACCCTTGGTACAAGTTTCTAATTTCCTCACAATCGTTGTACGATAAAATCCATTGTTCTCTTTTGCTTAATGCAACAGCTAGGGCTTCGTGATTAAAATCTTTATGGGCATCTCCTTTTTTGCCATACAGACTATTTTTTATAAGATAAGGTGGGTCTAGGTAGGTAAATGTATTAGGATGTTTTGCCAACGATGCTTCAAAACTACTTTGTTGTACAGTAAGATTTGGGTTATAAAAATCTCTTACTCTTTCTATAGCAGTTGTAGTAAACCTTGGATGATTGGGAGACATACCTCCTGATAAAGTAGAACCTGAAAAAGAAGAACGATTGAGTACGTAATATACAGCTGCCCTTTGTAATTGGGTATCAAAAGTGGTTTGTATTTTTTGCAGCTCGTAAAATTTTTCTTTGGATAATGGAAAATATTTTTCTACCTCATCTGCCAGTTGGTTAGGAGTTTGCAGCAAGCACTGCCAAAACTCAACTAAAGGATTAAAAACATCGTACCCAAACACTTTTGTGCCTTTAGCTGCAGTAAAAATTTCTATAGAGCCACCACCCATAAAAGGCGATAGCATCTCTGCTAAGTTTTCAGGAAAATATTGCGTTATAAATTCTACAGCTCTTGTTTTGCCGCCTGGATAACGTAGCAAAGGCTTGCTACTAAACGCCTTTGTAGTTTTTTCAATTACAAATAAACTTTGTTGTTGATTGTTCACATGCAAGGTTACAAAAAACTAAGCAGTTGCTTGTTTTAAGAAAGGTTGCTTTTTGCCATAAGTCAAACTTCGCCAAACCCATTCTACTGGTCCAAACTCAAAAAATCGTAACCAAATGGTGCTAATAATTATTTGGCAAACAAAAACAATCACTGCAAAAACTGTCCACGCCACAGGCCCTACTTGCTGCATATAACCAAAGCCAATACCATAAAAAGTAATAATGCCAATAAGGCTATGAGACATATAATTGCTAAAAGCCATTTTGCCCACAGGTGCAATAAATAGTAATAACTGCTGTACCTGTTTTTTCTGAAAAAGTAATGCCAAAATAGCTACATACACCAATGCCAACGGGGCTACACCAATGGCATAAGCAATGGTTTCGTACCAGCCTTCTATTTTTAAATTAAAATAACCGTCGGAGTTATTCATATAAAACGCCAGCATGTAATTGGCAGGAATTGATATTATTAAAGCAATTAAAATAAACCACATGAGTTGTTTTTTATATTCACCAACTTTTTTAAAAAATCCTGAACGACCAATAACAAACCCAATCAACATCATACCTAAAACCTTAGAAATACGACTTACAAAAAACAAGTAAGCATATCTAAATGGTGCGTTAGACATATTTACTTTTGCATCGGTTATAATGCTGTGGCTTTGTTTTATTACTGCTGCATCGTTTCCATCTTTAATACCTGCAAAATGCGTTTGTATGTATTCGCTGCTTTGGGCTAATAAGCCTGCAGGTGCATTTAGCCATTGAAATTTCATTTTTAAAAAATACAAAACAATGGGAGAAAGGATAAGAATAACACCAAGCCTTAGCAAGGTTTTATTTGAATATTTACGCAGGGCTACCAATATAAAACCAACCATGGCGTAGAAAGCAACGATATCTCCCGTCCAAATAAAGATTAAGTGAATACCTCCCAACAATAGCATAAACCATAACCTACGACGAATAAATTTTGCTGCTAGCATATCGGCAGCAGAAGAACGACTAATTTGTAAAGCAATACCCCAACCAAAAAGTAAGCTAAAAATAGAATAGAACTTACCTTCTACAAACATAGAATGTAGAAACAACATTTTTTTATCGATGGCTGGAAATATGTATGCACCTACAGCATTATTAGAATAGTAAGAAAAAAAATGGAGGTTAGCTATAAAGATGCCTAAAATGGCTATACCTCTTAGTACATCCATAAACTGCTCTCTGTCTCTTACTTGTACAGGGGTTATTGTGGTGGTAAATATTGAAGTCATAACGCTTGGGGTTGTGTTTTTAAATGTACTAACTAATAGCGTTACCCCATCATCAACAACTAATATTTTTTATAGCTAAATTGGTATTCTAATGTTGAAATGTGCGACGCAACCGCAGCTCAATGCTTGTTTTACTGCTGGCTCAATAAAAAAAGCCACACAAAATATTGCGTGGCTTTTAAAATATTTGCTGATATAAATTAAGCAGTTACATGAGCTTCACTCAACACTTTCTTAATTGCAGCTACCATTTTTTCGCCTTTGTCTTTTATTTGTTCGTCTGTCCAAACTAGGCTTATAGCAGTGCTTATGCAGCGGCTCATGATGGCATCGCTTGCACTAAAATTTTGCGTAGCCAAGTTGTGCAATGCATTTTTTTGCTCGGCACTAATGTTGTTTAAAGTAGTAGCTTGTTGCAGGTGCTGCCATTGCTTTATATAATGCCAGTTATTGGCATACCAATAAAAATTACCAGCCAAAATTCCTTGGGCTTTCATTTCGGCTACAAAAGCTTTGGTTATATCTTCCGTAGGTAAAAACCAACTTAAAAAACTACAACTATCGTTTCCACCTTCTGGCACTTGCCTAAAAGTTACTTCTGGTATTTGCTCTAAATAACTACGTAGGGATTTATTATTTTTCTTTTGCAGGGCTAAAAAAGTATCCAGCTTTCTTATTTGTGCCAAACCAACTGCAGCGTGCAACTCACTTATCCTAAAGTTGTAGCCAATAAATGGGTGCAGGTCGGCACCTCTATCAATGCCTGTATGGTCATGCCCATGATCTGTGTATCCATCACATTTGATATAAACATCTTTACTATTGGTCATTACTACGCCACCTTCGGCAGTTGTAATCATTTTTACAAAATCAAAACTAAATGTACCAGCATGCCCTATGGTACCCAACATTTTACCCTTATAGCTGCCACCAATACTTTGGCAAGCATCTTCTAATAAAACTAAATCATGTTCATCGCAAATGGTTTTTAGAGCATCTAAATTTGCCATACTACCACACATGTGTACAGGCATAATACACTTTGTTTTTGGTGTAAGTGCAGCAGTTACAGCATCGGGGTTTAAGGTTAATGTTTCATCTACATCTACCAATACAGGTATTGCACCAATGCTCAATACAGCTTCAAAACTGGCTACAAACGTAAAGGCAGGCATAATTACCTCATCGCCCACACCAATGTTTAGTGCAGCCATGGCAGTAGTTAAAGCAGCCGTACCACTACTAGTAAGCTGTGCATATTGGCAACCAAAAGTTTGGGTAATGGCTTTTTCTAGTTCTATACTTTTCCAAATACCTTTTCTTGGGCCATCAAAGCCATAACGCATTAAAATGCCTGTTTCCAGTACATCATTTACTTCTTTTTTTTCTTCTTCGCCCCAAAGTTCAAAACCTGGCATAGTTGTATAATTAAGAATTAAAAATTATAGATTGAGAATTGCAAAAGTAAAAGAAAGTTTTTATGTAGATTTTTTTGGTTACCAGCGGTAGTATTTCAATTGGGCAGCGGTTGCGTCGCACATTTCAACTACTGAAAACAAATTAGGCTCCTATCTAAGCGTTTGTTAGGTATTCTATTATTCAATCTTCTTTTGTCATTCGGCAATACATGTAATTCTATTTCTTATTCCCCTTTAGTGGTTAGCCATTTATCTTTACGCCATGAAACCTACCATATTTTATTGCTACGATGCCTATTGTGGTTGGTGCTATGGTTTTAGCCCAGTGATAAAAAAAATAAGAGAGGAATACCAAGACCAATTAGAATTTGAAGTGCTTAGTGGCGGCATGATACTACCTGAAAAACCTGTACACATTGGCAGAACTGCTGGTTATATTTTAAAAGCCTATAAAACAGTAGAGGAATATAGTGGAATAGAGTTTGGTGCAGATTATTTATGGCATATTGAAAATCCCGACTTGAGTGATTGGTATCCAAATAGCTTAAAGCCAGCTATTGCCTTATGTATTTTTAAAGAATTTTACCCTGAAAGACAAGTAGAATTTGCTGCCGACTTACAAATAGCTTTGCACTACGAGGGTAGAGATTTAACCGATGATGCAGCATACAACAACTTGCTAGAAAAATACAGCATACAGCCCGAAACTTTTTTTGGAAAACTAAAAAGTGAGGCGTACAAAGAAAAAGCTAATTACGAATTTGCTTTATGCAAGCAATTGCAAGCCACTGGCTATCCTTATGTATTATTACAAACTGCCGAGAGTAAGTTTTATTTATTGGCAAGGGGCTACACAACTTACGATGATTTAAAAACAAGAATTAAAAATATATTACAAGAAGTGAATCAAGTTTCTGAAAAATAAAACAACTAATCTGCCCAGCAAATGGATAAAAATACCACCACCATACAAAAATTTTACACCGCTTTTCAGCAAAAAGATTTTGCTACCATGAATAGCTGCTATGCAGATGATATACCTTTTAGCGACCCCGTTTTTGGTTTGCTTACTGGCAACCAAACCAAAGCCATGTGGCAAATGCTTTGTACCCGAGCCAAAGATTTTACTCTACAGTTTGATACGATAACTACCGACGATGAAGAATATTACAACTGCGAATGGACGGCTTCTTACCTTTTTTCTAAAACCAATAAACGGGTAGTAAATAAGTGCAAAGCCTATATGCGTATGAAGGATGGTGTAATTATAGAACACAGCGATGCTTTTAATTTTTACCGCTGGTGTAGGCAGGCTTTAGGCTTGCCTGGTTTATTATTTGGCTGGACGAGGTGGATGCAGAAAAAAGTAAGCAACAATGCTAAAAAAGGATTGAAGGATTTTATGGAGCAAAATGGCTTAACAGCTTAATTGAAATACTACCGATGATGGGCTGCAACGCTTAGGCGTAAATACCCCTGCAAAGCAGGGGATTGAAGACGGGCGGTGAACAAAAGTTTAATTATTAACCTAAAGTTTACAGCCCCTATTTTTTTCTAAATGCACTTTCATAACAATCTATCCATTCTTGCACAGTCATTTTACTTGCCAACTCTCCAAACAAATCAAAAGGAATGGTTTCTGGTTTTTTAAACCGCATGCAAGACTTACCCATATCTAATTTTGTATTAGCTTGTTTAGCATACTCGCTGGTAAACCATTGCAGCAATTTAGGGTTGGCATAAATACCCATGTGATATACTGCAATAAAATTTTTTTGAGAAGCGATGTTCATAAAAGGCAATGGATCTTGTGGTTTGCAATGGTAGCCATTGGGGTATAAAGTATGTGGGACTACATACCCAACCATACCATAACCCATGGTTTCTTTAAAACCTTTGGGCAAATTTTTCTTAATTACTTTCCTCAATTTCTCTATGGCTTCCTTTCTATCTAAAGGAAGCTCGTTTATATATTCCTCTACAGTTGCGGCTTTAGATTGCATAATAAAAAGTTTAGTATATTACAATGTTGGTGCAGCGTGTAAACCTATTCTATTTCCTTCAGTATCTATAATTATTGCCATAAAACCATGCTCGGGGCCAATCTCTGTTTTGGGTAAAAAAATAGTGCCACCAGCAGCTTCTACTTTATCCAAAATATATTGCACATCGGGGTTGCCATTCAAATAAATAAGTACCCCATCGGTGCTAGATGGTTTATGAAAACCACCAGTATAAACAATAGCCCCACTTATATGGTTTTGCATATCACTTACCGGAAAAACCCTCATTTGAATATTCTCCATATCCATTGCAGTTAATTTTACGGCAAATAATGTTTCGTAAAATTTTGTAGCCCTTGCTAAATCGTTTGCTGGTATTTCAAACCAACTAATAACGCTGTTGTAATTCATTGTAAATTTTTTATTTTTTGTCGTCGGCTGTATTGCTACTATTTAGCTTCAGTGGCGTCGCACATTTTAAACTTTGTAGTACTATTTAGCAATAATACAATCACCCCAATAACAAATAGCTATACAAGGCTAAGGATAATTTTTGGTATTTAAAACCATTTAGCAACAAGATATTTTGCATTAACCACCACAATATTATAAAGCCCTACATAGTAAGTGTAGTATGACTTTGAAAGACTAGTACATTTTACCATTAGCGGTAGCAAAAACAACTTTAGTTTTTAGTTAAGGTTAGGCACTTATATTTGCAGTCCTCTAAAAATGTAATATGGAATACAGTAAATTAATATCAGTAACCGGTTTGCCAGGTTTATTTGAACTAGTGGGTAGCAAAACCGATGGTGCTATTGTACGCAACTTAGAAGATAAAACAACAAAGTTTGTAAGTAGCAGGGTTCATAATTTTTCTCACCTAGAAAGTATTGAGGTTTATACCCAACGTGAAAATGTGAATTTGGTAGAAGTATTAAATGCGATGGATGCCAGCAAAGAAAAATTACCTGATGAAAAAGATGCCAAGGCTGTTGTGGCGTACATGAAAAAGGTATATCCCGATATGGATTTTGATAGAGTGTACCCTAGCGATATGAAGAAAATGGTAAAATGGTATAGTATTTTAAAAGCCAACAATGTTGAGTTGAAAATAACTGAAGTGCCTGAAGAAGAAGAAAATGCTGCTGAAGGAGAAGCTTATTAAAAAAAGATACCAAGTAAAAAAGAGAACCATTTGTTGTATAGCGAATGGTTTTTTTATCTGTTTTGGGCAATAGAGATATCTCTGTTTTTTACTTCTTCAAATTGGGCATCGTAATCCTCACGAATGGTTTTAAACCACCTATCCCACCACAAAAAATATAAGCCATAGTTGCCTTTAAAATACTGATGGTGCTGGTTATGATTGATAGAAGTATTGAGCCACTTACCTACGCTACTTTTATTAAAGCCTTTGGGATATAGCTCCCAACCCAAATGCCCATATACATTGTACAGCATCATAAATAAGAAAAAGAAGAAGAGGTGATAAAAACAAATAGGCATACAGAAAATAAAAATGATAACAATACCAATTTCTACCAAAGCCTCTAAAGGATGAAAAGCAAATGCTGCCCAAGGCGATGGATTGACACTTTTGTGGTGTAGCAAATGAAAAGTCTTGAACAATTTTGGATGGTGCATTAAGCGATGTGTAAGATAAAAATAAGCATCGTGCAAAAAGAGCATGATGGGGAATGCACACCAAAACCAAAGCCAGCCATGGGTTGCTATGCCTTTATAAAATAAAGTGTATTGCCTGATGGGTGGGTTAAGTAAAAAATAAGGCACACTGGCAAAAATGCAAATGGTAATAACAGAAAACAAAATTTCTCGTTGATAATCTTTTAGTGTGGGATAGCGTAGTTGAATTTTTTTGAAAGCGACTTTATTTTTGAGTAAAACATACCATATAAAAAAAGCTAAGCCAGCAATAATAAAATAGCGTAGTGCTATAATGAGTGTGATGGTGTACCAATTGTTTGTTAAAAGCATCGTTAGCAATTTTGTTGATGTTGTTTTGCCCAATAGTAGCTATATAGATGAATGGCTGCGGGATTGCAGTGAAAAGCTTTTTTGTTTATTAGCATTTAGAGAGGCTTATATCATCAACAAAAAACTTGCAACGAAAAGCCCGTACTTAATTTAGGCTTTGTACCACAGCTTACAGCCCCCATTTATTCCTTTTCCAAACTGTAGCGTCCCTTGCCTTACTCAAAAAAAACACACCAAGGAAACATTGCGGAAAATACAACTACACATTTTCGCCTACCAACAATACCTGCCAAGCTTCTTGCACTTTATTTTGTAACAGTAATTGCTTGGCATAACTGTGCAATTCGTTTTCCATTTCTGCTGGATTGATAGCATAATATTGCACAATATTTTTAAGCGTATCGTCTGCAAATGATGGATTGATAATGGGTAGTTCCTGCACATTGGCAAGCTGCCCAAGGTTATTGCCAGATAAAATATGACTGGCTTTAATGCTTGCTGGCAAAGCATCTACCCCAATGCCTAACTCTTTGTTGGGCTTTGCTACAGTAAATAAATTTTGCTCGTTCATTACTGCATAATAATCGCCACCAAGCCTTGCCACTTGTTTAAATTTTAGTTGATCTATCATGGTGCCATCGCCATTTAAAATACTTTCGTCTACGTGCATACATAATACTTCAGCAATTACTAGCTGACCAGCACCTGCGGTTTCGCCCAAACTTTTTACCTCTATTACTTTGCATTCCATTTTTACTTTGGCTTCGGCTACCATGGGTGGTTGAATAAGGGTTGCAGCTTCTTTGGTAAAGCCTGCCTTTATAAATTCATCTACACCTTGGGGGTACTCGCAACTAGATAAACTTACTTGCTGCACCATATCATAATCGCAAATATTGATGACTACTTCTGGTACTGCCAAAACGTTTTGCAGTGTATGTTTTAAATGATTGTCTCTACCACTGCGTGAAGGAGAAAAAATAACTATAGGTGGATTGGTAGAAAACAAATTAAAGAACGAAAACGGACTTAGGTTTACGTTTCCTGCTGCATCTATAGTGCTGGCAAAGCATATGGGGCGTGGTGCAATGGCATGTTGCAGCCAAGCTTGGCGTTGAGGTAAGGTGAGTTGTGTTATTTTGATGAGCATGGTTAAATATTTATCACCGCAGAGGCGGAGAGACGCAGCGTTTAGTGAATGTTTTTATTTGTGATTAAAAATTATTTACAAACCTTTTAAAACCATCTTTTAACAATGGAACATGAAAATTAATAAGAAAGCCAAGTCGTTTATCGGTAAGTTTTAAATAGCTTATCAGTTGAGCCTCAAATACAGGATGCAAAAAATCAACAGCTTTTAACTCTAAAATAATTTCATCTTCTACTAAAATATCAATTTCATATACTTTGCCTGTATTAATCATTTTGTAAAAAAGCGGTACCGCTACTTTAGGGAGAGCTTTAATATTGCGTAGTTGAAACTCAACGATGAGTGAAAACTGGTATGCTGATTCTAGCAAACCAGGTCCAAGTTGCTTATGTACTTCTATGCATGCATCTAGTATTTGTCCTGATAAATAGTTGTACTCTTCTTTTGTCATAAATCTATCTTAGCGTCTCTCCGCCTCAGCGGTGAATGAAACCTATATTTTCTTCTTGCTCAACAAACTCATTTCACTTTCCTCTTTCACAATTGTATTCTTTAATTTACCTAAGCCTTCAATTTCCATTTCTACCACATCACCAGCTTGTAACCATTGCTCTGTATAAGTAGCGTTGTTTAATTTACCGGTACCATTTAGTTCTAAAAAACAGCCAGTACCCACCGTACCGCTTCCAATTACATCTCCAGGAAAAATAGTAGCACCATACGATACACGTTCTATAATTTCGGCAAAGGTCCAGTCCATATCACCCACATTACCTTCACTCACTTGCACGCCATTTACCCAACATTTCATACTCAAGTTCCAAGCCTTACCCACATGGTTTTCTTTGGCAGAAATTTCAAAATTTTCCAGTTCATCTAGCGTTACTAAGCAGGGCCCAATTACGATACTAAAATCTTTTCCCTTAGCAGGGCCAAGGTTTAGCAGCATTTCTTCCATCTGCAAACGCCTAGCACTCATATCGTTCATAATCATTAAGCCACCAATAAAATTATCGGCATCGCTGGCTTCTATGTTTCTGCCCATTTTATTTATTACTATGGCAGCTTCTAATTCAAAATCTAGTTTCTCAAAATGATCAGGCATACAAAGTATATCGCCAGGGCCTTGTACACTATGGTGGTTGGTAAAATAAAAAATAGGAAACTGGTCAAACTCTGCAATCATCTCTACTTTTCTATTTCTCCTTGCAGCAGCTACATGTTGCCTAAAAGCATAACCATCTCTACAACTTGTAGGAAAAGGGATTGGTGCCAATAACTGAATATTTTCTAATGCAACGCCTTTTTCTTTACCTATTCTTCCATCTTTTATGGCTTCGTTTATTGCTTGTGCTGTGGGAAACATATCCTCCCAATACTGCAAAAACATGTTCATATTGCCCGGCAATTCTGGGTGTAAAAAATCGCAATCATACATATAATTATCTACAAAAAACGCCAGTTGGTCGTGTCCATCTTTTAAATAAGATACAAGCTTCATCGTATAAAAATTTGTGGCAAAAGTAGAAGATAATTGGGTAGCCAGCAGTAGTAATTCTATTGGGCTGCGGTTGCGTCGCACATTTTTAACCGAGGATTTCTATTTGACTCCTATCAAAGCGTATATACAATAAAATTACTACCACTTCTCCGCTTCGGCAATATTACCATCTTGCCTATACTTTTCTCTACTGGCTTTTTTTTCAGCCAATCGTTCAATAATGGCATCTGCTATTAGTTCGCCAGCATTGATGGTTGTCGTTTCATTTAGCAAGGTTTTTATTTTGCTTTCGCTTACATCTATTCGGTAGAGTAGAAATACTAGTTTTTCAAAATCCGTATTAATCAGGTAATTAATGAATTCAATAAACTGCTGTTGCCAATTATCTAGCAGTAAAATGTTTGTTTCTTTTTCAATTGCCTGTTTTATATCAATATCGTTATTCATCTTTTTTAAAACATTTTTTAACTATTGCCCAATTAAACAGTAAGGTCCAGAATATTCCCATAAAAACCGCTTTAAACAACATAGCTCTTATGGGCATCTCTTCAGCATCTGGCCAAACTTTTCGAAACAAAAAATAGAATAGTAACCAAAAAAAATAATTAAAGCTAAACGCAATTAGCAATTGTAGCCAAGGATTCAATAGTTGAAGTTGAAGGCGTAATTTTTTCATCTACACTTATAAATTTTGTACAAAAATATTTAGTCAATTTTAAAGAAAAATAAACTCATGAATATTTTTCCATTACCCCTAATCCAAACAATGCAAAATCATACTTCACGGGGTCGGCAGCATCTAAAGTTTTAAGATACGAAGTTAATTCTATGGCTGCTTGCCAATCCATTTGTTGGCGTTGAAGCAAGTTAAATCTTTTGGCTACTCTAGCTACATGTACATCTACTGGGCAAATTAGTTTTGCTGGGCTTATCTTTTTCCAAATACCAAAGTCTACACCTTTGTCATCTTGCCTTACCATCCAACGCAAAAACATATTGAGGCGTTTGCAATTGCTTTTTTTGTACGGCGTAGCTACATGCTTTTTAGTACGGTTGGGTACATGTTCTAAACTAAAAAAGTAATGGTGAAATCCTATAAGCATTTGTTCTACATCATTTCCCCATTTTGTAAAAGCAGTTTCTAAACTTTTATGTGTGGTGTAGTGGTATTTAAAAAATTCTATAAAATATAAAAGATCGGTGGTATTAAAAGTTCTGTGTTTAAAATGTAGTAACGTTTGTAAATCTTTATCGCTATGGTGCAGCACAAAATTGTGTGGCTGCATATCCATCAACTGTATTAGCTCTTTGCTTTTATTAATAATAGTAGTTCTATTACCCCAAGCAAACATAGCTGCAAAAAAACCTGCAATTTCTATGTCTTGTTTTTTAGTAAACAAATGAGGGATACAAATTGGGTCATCCTTAATAAACGAAGGCTGATTGTACTGCTCAACTTTGGCATTAAGAAAATCTTTGAGGTTGTTCATTTTTTATGATAAATAAGAAGCTGTGTAAAGCCAATAACTAATTACTGTCTTTTTTAACCTTGAATTTAAAATAGTATTTCATTTTATAACGCAATTGAAGAAATTGGTCTTCATTATAAAAGTCTTTACAATAAAACTCATCACTATTTATTTCAGCAAAGCCATAGATAATTTTATTGTTCGCAAATTTTGTATCAGATAATGAAAAGGCTAAAGCATTTCCTTTAATAAATAAGTTGTTGGTTAATTTTTTACTTTTAATTTCTTTTTTGAGAATCGAATTGTTTTTGTAATAAATATTAACCTCAGTTTTTACTTTGTTTTTAATAATCAAATGTGAAATTGATTTTGAGTCAAATGGAAAGCCAATCGAGATTTTTAATGTGTCATCCTCAAGAAATTCTAATCCACAAAATGCTAAGTCCTCTATTGCTTCTTTTTGTTCTCTTGTTGATACATTGCCATCTAAATCACTTATTACAACATCCCTAAATTGTTTTTTGAAAATTTTCTTATTCAGCGTGTCTGTGGCAGATTTGATAAACAAAACATAGCCACCTGAATAATCTTCCATTTTGTCCATTTGTTCAGATTTCTTCTGAATCCCTTTATCGCACAATTTCATTATGCTATCATATTTAGCCTTTAAAGATGTATCTACAACAATTTGAGAATACGAGAAATTAAAGCCCAAAAGAGCTAAAATTAAAATGAACATTTTTACAAAAGGCTTCATACTTGTTACTTTATTATTTTAGTAAGTAAGACTGAATTATTGCGTGAGGGATAGAAACGGAAATCTTTTTTGTTGGCAGCGATGGCTTGGTAGCCTAGCAAACAAAAAAATTGCAGTGTATAGCCCGACCCTTGGGGCACGCCCAAAAAAAATTTCAACCTCAGCTCCTCTCCCCAAAAGATGAGAGATACAAATTGGGTCATCCTTAATAAACGAAGGCTGATTGTATTGCTCAACTTTGGCATTAAGAAAATCTATTAATTTTTTATTGTCTGCCATAATTATTACTGCACCAGTAACTTGTTCATAATTGCCATGCCCAACGCATCGCTGCTGTTATTTTTATCAAATTCGTTTATCACCACAAATACAGCTTTATTAGTACCTCTTATAAAAGCCGCAAATGTGCTAAAGCCATAAGTTCCTCCATTATGCCAGTAAATGGTGGGTTTATTTTTTCTTTCTAGCGTATGCCATGCACGGCAAACATTGATTGCCTCGTTTATTGGTACAGTAGCGATAGTTAAACTATCTACTAAGTTTTTATTTTCTGCCAAAGGCATACTTACGCTTTGCAAATAAGTAAGCATAGTAGCAGCATTACATTTAATGCCACCAGCTGGTGTTAGCACATTCATATTCCAAAAGGGCACAGCCTCTTTTTCCATAAAGCCAATGGCTTTGTTTTTTACAGAGATAGCCGTTAATGGCTCTACCAATTGTAGGCTAAATGGTTTTATAATGTACTGTTGCAATAATTCTTCATAAGATAGGCCACTAATATTTGTGGCTAATAAGCCGGCCAAACCCATCCCCAAATTTGAGTAGTTACTTTGTTCTGTAGGTTTTGGTTTACTTGTTTTAAGATAACTATACAAGTTAGCTTCTCCATATTTTTCGTAAGGTTGCAATTGATTTGTAGTGGTGATAGCCATATTATCTGGTATGCGTGGCAAGCCAGATGTATGATTGAGCAAATGTAAAAATGTAATCGGCTTTAAGGCTTTGTTACGCTGTACACTATCGGGCAAATAAGCAATAATGCTACTTCTATCACTAATATTTTTTTCTTGTAACACTTTTAATAAAACGTATGCAGTAAATGTTTTGGTAATGCTGCCAATCTCTACAATAGTTTGAGAATTGAAACCAATTTTTTTTGCAGGATTGGCAAAACCAAAGTTGTAATACTTGGGGTTTGTGCCATCCATTAAACCAATAAAAATGCTTGTTAAATTTTCTTTTTTAAAAATGCTATCGGCTTT
>JAYVRD010000279.1:0-17266 GCA_043776595.1 Chitinophagaceae bacterium
TTGGAAAATGTTCTCCATGTTCCAAAAGCCAAATGAAGAATTGAAAACAGTTTGTGAAATAAATTATTAGACTTTATATAACATGTGCGACGCAACCGCAGCCCATTTTTTTTCGAAGGCTGGCTTCATAAAAAAACTCCCAACACTTTTATGTGAGGGGAGTTTTTGTGTTAAGTTATTACTTATTTATTTCTTCATTTCTTCATAAAACTGATGGAAATAAGGAATGGTTTCAATACCCTTGTAATAGTTATACAAATCGTATTTCTCGTTTGGACTGTGTAGGTTATCGCTATCTAAACCAAAACCCATAAATACCGTTTTTATACCCAATACACTTTCAAATAAAGCGGTAATAGGTATGCTGCCACCACCACGTACAGGGATGGGTGCTTTGCCAAAACTTGCTTCTATAGCTTTTGCTGCTGCTTTGTATTCAATGCTGTCTACAGGTGTCATGTATGGGTCTCCACCATGGTGTACACTTGCTTTAAACTCTATGTTTTTAGGAGCAATTTTTACCAGGTGGTCTATTAATAATTTCTCTGTTTTGGCAGTAGTTTGGTTAGGTACTAACCGACAACTAATTTTTGCAAATGCCTTACTAGGTAATACCGTTTTTGCACCTTCGCCAGTGTAGCCACCCCACATACCATTTATTTCTAAGGTTGGGCGTATGCCAGTGCGTTCGTTGGTAGTATAGCCTTTTTCGCCCCACAATTCTTGCACACCTAAATCTTTTTTATACTCCGTTTCATTGTAAGGTGCTTTTGCCATTTCTGTGCGTTCGGCTGTGGTGCTTTCTACCACATCGTCATAAAAACCTGGTATGGTTACATGGTTATTTTCATCGTGCAAGCTTGCTATCATTTGTGCCAAAATAGTGAGTGGATTAGCCACTGCACCACCATAAACACCACTATGCAAATCTCTGTTTGGCCCTGTAACTTCTACTTCAATATAGGTTAAGCCACGTACACCAACATCTATACTTGGGTTTTCCATGCTTAGCATACTGGTATCGCTTATTAAAATAACATCGGCTTTAAGTATGTCTTTTTTCTCTTCTAAAAAGTCGCCCAAATTTTTGCTACCAATTTCTTCCTCACCTTCTATTATAAACTTTACGTTTACAGGTAGGGTATTGGTTTTTACCATGGTTTCTAATGCTTTTACGTGCATATAAAACTGTCCTTTATCATCGCATGCACCACGGGCAAATATTTTTCCATCTTTTATTACAGGTTCAAAAGGACCACTATGCCAAAGCTCTAATGGGTCGGCAGGTTGTACATCGTAGTGGCCATATACCAATACCGTAGGTTTTGTAGCATCAATTATTTTCTCTCCATATACTACAGGGTGGCCAGGTGTTGGGTAAATGGTTACTGTATCTGCACCTGCTTCTAGCAAACGTTGCTTTACGGCATCGGCACATTTTATCATATCGTCTTTATGCTCACCCCTTGCACTTACGCTAGGTATGCGTAGCAATTCAAGCAATTCATTTAAAAAACGATCTTTGTGTTGCTCTTGATAATCTTTCCAAACTTGCATGGCAATGATGTTTTAGTTAAGGCAACGAATGTAGGCATGTTTGCGTTTTACAAGTGGCTTTTTTGATAGGGATTTTTTTATTATTTGGTAGATTAGCGTTTAGGAAGGAAGGATGAAGAAGTCTTTTTTTTGGGGACGAGCTTTGGGTTATTAATTGGGCTGCGGTTGCGTCGCACATGTCAACTTTTGGAACTTTTATTGATCATTTAATGTTTGCTAAACATATTTGTTAAACTTTCTACCTTTACCTTAATAGATAGTAATAGCTAAACATGTGCGACGCAACCGCAGCCTAAAGCCTATTCTGCGGCTGGCTACACAAAAATTGAAATTGTAGTTTAAAGAATAAAGATGGCCTTAAATTCTTACTTTTAAAAATGATGAGTATATTGTACATCCTATCTAAACAATTATGGCACTAAAAATAATAGACCACGGCACCAAAGAGTACAAACAAATGGTGGACTTGCGTTACAATATTTTACGCAAGCCGCTTGGGCTTACTTTTACTGACGAAGATATTGCCAAAGAAAAAGACGACATATTAATATGCTGTTTTGAAGATGATAAAATGGAAGGCTGCTGCTTACTTACTAAAGAAGCACCCAAAACTGTACGCTTACGCCAAATGGCAGTAATAAGTGGCTTGCAAGGCAAGGGTATAGGTAGGGTATTAATGTCATTTGCCGAAAACATAGCCCGTGATAGAGGGTTTAATAAAATAACAATGCATGCCCGAAAAAATGCAGTGGGCTTTTACGAAAAACAAGGTTACAAAATAACAGGAGATGAATTTTTAGAAGTAACCATACCCCATTATGTTATGGAAAAAGAATTGTAGTTGAATCTGCAATTCCTTTTAGTCCCTTTTTTTTGTAAGCCCTTAAGCAAAAAGTTGCAGCAACAATTCTTCTTGGGTTAGCTTTTTTTGCTCACCAGTTCTTACATCTTTTAATGTGCAAGTGCCTTCTTCCATTTCGGTAGTGCCTATAATAACTATGTAGGGTATTTGCTTTTTATCGGCATACTTAAACTGCTTATCAAATTTGGCTTGCTCATGAAACAACTCGCAGCGTATGCCACTATTTCTTAACTGTTGCATTACACCAAAGGCAGTTTTGCTTTCGGCAATGCCCAAGTTAAAAAACAAAACTTGTGTACCCATTTGTACTTCTTCTGGAAAAAGTTGTAGCTCTTCCATTACATCGTAAATTCTATCTACCCCAAAACTTATACCTACACCGGGTATGTTGGGTACGCCAAAAGTTCCTGTTAGGTCATCATAGCGTCCACCACCACCAATACTACCCATTTGTACATTGTTGGCTTTAATTTCAAAAATAATTCCAGTATAGTAGTTTAAGCCACGGGCAAGGGTAAAATCAGTTATTAGTTGGTGGTTGGCAGTTGGTTGGTAGTTTAGTATGTATTCAATTTCGGCTATTCCTTTTTGGGCAGTTTCGTTATTGCCCATTAGTTCTTTTAGCAGTATCAATTTTTCTTGGTTGGTACCTTCAATAGATAAATATCTTTCAATGGTATTAATTTGTACTTCATCTAACCCGCGTTGGGTCAATTCTTCTTTTACTTTTTCTACACCAATTTTATCTAACTTGTCTATGGCTATGGTAATGTCTATCATTTTATTTGCACCACCAGCAATTTCTGCTAATGCAGCTAAAACTTTACGACTGTTTATTCTTATTTCTACATCAATACCCAACTTGCTAAAAACAGTGGCGTATATGTTTACCAACTCTACCTCGTTTAGCAAACTGTTGCTGCCAACTACGTCTGCATCGCATTGGTAAAACTCACGGTATCTGCCTTTTTGTGGTCTATCAGCCCGCCATACAGGTTGTATTTGGTAGCGTTTAAAAGGCATGGTCAATTGTCCATGATTCATGGCTACATAACGAGCAAAGGGAATGGTGAGATCGTAGCGAAGTGCACGTTCTGTGATACCTTTTGTATTTTTTCCAGCCAATACGTTTTCAAAATCTCCTCTTGCCTGTAAGTGCTTTGCTTCGTTGTCTAAGCCATTATTCAAAATTTTAAAAATCAATTTATCTCCCTCATCTCCATACTTGCCCATTAGGGTTTCTAAGTTTTCCATGGCTGGCGTTTCTAAAGGTTGAAAGCCATACAACTCAAAAACATTACGTATTGTATTGAAAATATAATTGCGTTTGCGAACGGTAGTTGAATTAAAATCTCTTGTGCCTTGCGGTAAACTTGTTTTTGCCATTATTCAAAATTCGTTAATCTGTAATTAAAATTATTTGCTTGTTTGCAAGTTTGCATATTTCCTAACAATTACGTCAGCAGCTTTATCAATCATCTCAAATACTTTATGGTATCTATTTTCTTCGCCATACCATGGATCGGGCACGTTTTTATTTTTATTTGGGAAACTTTCGTTTAACAGTAAATCAATTTTGTTTTCATTCCACAATTCTTGGCTTATTCTTTTAACATCATTATAATTACTGCTATCCATTACATAAATTTTATCAAAAGCCAGCATGTCTTCTTTTATAAATTGCCTGCATTGTTGTTGGCTAATGTTTACACCATTTAGTTTGGCTACTTTTTGGCTCAGCCTATGTGGTGGTTCGCCTACATGATAACCTGCAGTACCTGCACTATCAACCTTCCAGCCCAAGTGTAGTGCATCGGCTTTGTTTTGTAAAACGCCTTCTGCTAATGGGCTTCTGCAAATATTGCCCAAGCACACCATTAAAATTTTCATGTGGGCAAAGATAAGCGGCAGTGTTCAGTTGGCAGTCTGCTGTATGAAGTCAAAAGTCTTCAATTAATAGCCTTGCTACTAAACACTGAAGACTTTTGACTCTGGGCTGTGTTATGGAATTTTTCAACCCACGCATCTCATTATCAAATTACAGAGCTCTGTTCTTTGACACATTAGCAACAAATATTTATCATCAACACAAAACAATTGTTATGAAACCAGAGAACATTTTGCAAAGCGATGTATTAGACATTGTATTTGAAGACAAAAACAAAGCTTATGGAGCTTATGAATTGCGTAAGCATTACAACCAACGATTATATAAGGCCTTGGGGGTAATGAGTACTGTGGTAACTGCCATTGTAATATTGGTAAGTTGGAAAACACCTAACAACAACGGATGGGTAGAACTTAAGAATAAAGACAGCGTATCATTGGTTGTGTTGCCACCCGATGAAATAAAAAAACCTGATGAACCAAAAGAAAAAGATAAACCCAAAGAAAAAGTAATCGAAACAACAAAAGTACAGCCTGCAACTGCACCTCTTACACCACCCTTGATTGTAGAAAATCCAATTATTGAAAATCCTATTGCCCCAATATCCGAGTTAGACACTTCGGCAATAAGCAATAGCAGAAAACTAGGAACTGCCTTTGCACTTGGAGATATATATACAGCACCTGATGATGGCAAAATTAGTGGCGATGGTGAGGGTAAAGCAACCATTGAGGAGGAAAACGTTGACCGAATTACAATTGCTGAGTTTATGCCAGAATTTCCCGGAGGAAAGGATGCTTTAATAAAATTTATGGAACGAAATCTTAACCAACCCGATGATTTTGAATCAGGACAACGTATGAGGGTAATTGCCAAATTTGTTGTAGATAAGGAGGGAAATATTGACGACCTAACAATTGAAACAAAAGGTAGAGAAGATTTGGATAGAGAAGTGCTAAGGGTGATTAAAAAAATGCCGAGATGGAAAGCTGGTAAGCAAAATGGGCGTGCAGTAGCTGTGTATTATAAATTACCTGTAACATTTGTAGCACCCGAATAAAATTATTACCTAATTTGCCCGTCCGCAGTCATGGCAATAAACGTATAAATGGAAAACGATTTTAGAGAAAGACAACGTAAAAGTTACAACGTAATGAGGGTTACTTACGACCTTACAATGGCTATATTAATATTAGCCATTGGTTGTTTACTATTGTTTGGTGATAAATTTGGTAGCAAAACATTAAAAGATTTTGTTACAGGGCTAGACCCATTACTTAGATATATGTTTGGCACTTTGTGTTTATTGTATGGCGGCTTTCGCCTATACCGTGGAATTAAGCAGGATTATTAATCATGAAAAAAATAATTGTATTTGGATGTATATGTATATGCTTGATTATTGCGGCTGCTTGTAAACAACCTAATAATAAGCCAAATGCTTTAGAATTAGATACTGCTAAAGAAGGTACCATATACATAAGTGTTGATGAAAGTTTTAAGCCAGTAATCGAAGAGCAGATCAAAGTATTTGAATCGTCTTATCCTAAAGCTCATATTGTGGCTTGGTACAAATCGGAGGCAGATTGCTTTAGAGATTTGCAGAGGGATAGTACAAGAATGATTATTGTGGCTAGGGGGATGAAGCAAGAGGAAGAAAAATATTACCAGCAAGAGTTGGGGCAATTGGTACCAAATGCAGTAATAGCTTACGATGCAGTAGCAGTAATAGTAAATGCTAGTAGTAAAGACAGTGTGTTTACACTACAACAACTAAAAGATATTTTGAGTGGAAAAGTTAATAAAACAGCGGTGATGGATGGAAAAAATGCAACTAGCACAGTGCGATACTTGCAAGATACTTTATTAAAAAAAGTGCCTTTTGGTAGCAATGTAGTAGCTGCTGGTGGCAGCCAAGCAGTGATAGATTTTGTAGCTAAAACAGAAAATGCAGTGGGCTTTGTAGGCTTAAGTTGGCTGGGTAATCAATACGATGAAAAGCAAAAAGATTATCTAAAAAAAGTACATTTTGCTTTGGTTGAGTGTGCTATTTGTGATGAAAAAGGAACTTTTGCCAAACCTAGCCAAGCAACTATAACGTATTTACAATATCCATTGGCACGACCATTGCATTACATACTTAAGGAGAACTGGAGTGGATTGGGTGGAAGCTTTGCTGGGTTTTTAAAATTGGAAAGAGGGCAGTTAATTTTTAGACGTTCATTTTTAGCACCTGCATTGATAGATTTTAAAATGAGAAAAAGTAATATTGACGATAAGTAGAAATATAAATTTAACAACTGGTTTTAGAAAAATTAAGAAGATTGCACCGTGGTGAGTAGAAGATAGAAAGTACAAGGGTGATTCTTTTATTCTCTTTCACCGTAAGAAAATAAAAGAACAAATCAAGATTGCAAGAAAAGCCAAATAGCAATAATAAAGCTGGTTACAAGAATAGTTTAGGTAAAGCAACAATTATAAACAAACACAAAATGAAGAAGATCGTTTACTTATTGATGGCAGTTTCTCTATCTGTAAATGTTGTAAAGGCACAAAGCGTAGAACAAGGCATTAAGTTTTTGAACTACGAGCGTAAAAAGAGTGCTATTGAAACTTTGAAAAAAGCGTATGATGCGAATAGCAAAGACCCAGTAACCATTTATTGGTATGGACAAGCCATGCTTGCTAGCGAGGACATTGTTGGTGCAAAAGCTTTGTATCAAAAAGGTATTCAAGAATTGCCCGATGATGCTTGGATGATTGTTGGCTTGGCCCATGTAAGCTTGTTGGAAGGTGGAGATATAAACAAAGCCAAACAAAACTTTGAGTATGCCATCACTAAAACAACCACTAAGAAAAAAGAGAACGTTGATATCTTAGCTGCAATAGGTCGTGCTAATGCAGATGGTAGCACAAAAATTGGCGATACCGCCTATGGTATTGAAAAGCTTAACCGTGCTATAGAGTTAAAAACTACTAATCTAGATGTGTATATAAGTAAAGGTATTTTGTTTCAAAAAATGGGTGGTGAAAAAGGTGGTGAGGTTGTAGCTGCTTATGAAGAAGCTACTAAAAAAGACCCAACTTTTGCGAAAGCGTTTTACCGTATCGGTAAAATCTATCAAAGCCAAAACAACGTGCCTTTGTTTGAAGAAAATTACAATAAAGCTATTGCTGCCGATCCTAATTTTCCGATGGCTTACTTGGAGTTGTTTCAATACTACGCCCAAAAAGATGTAAACAAGGCTAAAGAATATTTGGATAAATATTTAGCCGTGGCAGATAAAAGCTGCGATAACGATTACTTTAATGCAGACTATTTGTTTAGAGCTGGTAAATACCAAGAAAGTTTAGACAAAGCCAAACAATTAGAAGCTGGTGACTGTAAAGGTTTTTACAAACTGCCTTTACTACTTGCCTTTAACTACGATAGATTAAAAGATAGCGTACAAGCCAAAACATCTTTAGAAAAATATTTTGCTGCTACCGCTGTAGATAAAATAGAACCAGCACATTATGAGTTGGCAGTGAAAGTATTTTCAAAATTTGCAGGTAGCGAAGTTACTACTGCTGCATACTTACAAAAAGCCATTGATACCGATACAAGTAAAGCCAATAAATTGGTGTACTTAAAACAAGGTGCCGATATGTTTGGTAAAGCCAAAATGTACAGTGAGCAAGTAAAGTGGCTTACTAAATTGAACGATTTAAGAGGTACCATGGCCGAGTTTGATTATTATAGTATTTCGGCAGCAGCATTTGCAGCTAAAGATTATGTTGGTACACAAACCTTTGCCAAAAGCTATATCATGGCTTTTCCAGATAAGTCTCAAGGTTACGATTTTTTAGTGCGGAGTGCTAAAAAAATTGATACTATAAACTCAACTGGTATAGTGGTTGAAGCATTAACCAAACAAAATGAATTTTTAGTAAAAGACAGCATTAAAAACAAAGATGCCCTTATTAGAAACTACTTTTCTATGATGGGTTACTATAACGATAAAGTAAAAGATTATGCAAAAGCCCTAGAATATTGCGATAAAATTTTAGCCCTTAGCCCTGGCGATGCAGAAATGACAGTTTTAAGAACAGCTATTGAAAAGAATTTGAATAGCAAATCTAAAACGGCTACACCACCAGCTAAGCCAGCTACTGGTACTAATAAAACCCAAACACCAACTAAGCCACCAACTAGTACAAGCGGTGGGGCAAAAATTAATAAGCCGAAAGCACCTAAAAAATAAGTTTACAACAAAAGAAAAACTCCTTCCTAATCGAAGGAGTTTTTTTTGTACATCGCTCTACCTTATTTTTGTTGCTTATTCTTAAAGTATATGAACAACTGGCTACCTTTTTTACTTGATGCCTCTACAAGTACAGCTACCAATTATTTCCCTATTGGTTTGCAACTCATTTTTGCTGCAGGTTTTGTAGGCACCATGCTTGCATTATCGGCTTTGGTAGGCCCAAAACGTAATACAAAAGACAAACTAAAAACTTTTACAAGTGGAATAGAAACCCATGGTGATGCAAGGCAGCCCATGGCTATTAAATATTTTTTAGTTGCAATTTTGTTTGTATTGTTTGATGTAGAAGTTATTTTCTTTTACCCATACGCTGTAAACTTTAAAGCACTTGGTTGGGCAGGATTTGGTGTCATGCTCATGTTTGTTGCATTCTTCTTAGTTGGCTTTATCTATGTTATTAAAAAAGGTGCTTTAAAGTGGGAAGATTAACCCACACTGTATTTTTTATTTGAGCCAGCATTAGTAGTGCTATCTAGCTTCGGTTGCGTCGCACATTTCATCTGTTGAATTTCTATTAAGCAACAATGCGGTTAGCTTTACTATACAAAAATTCCTCTTTTATAATTTACGCTAAGGTAAAAGCCCAATAGTTATTCATAGCTTTACATGTGCGACGCAACTGAAGCCTAATGTTTATTATACAGCTGATTTCAAAAATATTTTTTTTAGTAAAAATAAAACAGGCATAATATATAATAATACCCAACAGCGGGTAGTGTTTCTTTGTACTAAAATTTTACCTTTCACTAAAATTTAAAAGCTATGAAAAAGCATTGGTACAACTTATTATTATTGAGCGGTATAGCCATTTTTGCTACAGCACATTATTTAGGAGATGACAATGGGCAAGTAAGCGTAAAGCAGTACAATTTCACGGGTAAAAATAATTATCAATATACTCCCAAATATCCATTCCATAAAAAATTGGCTTCTTATTCCCAATACGGTAATTGGTTTTTGGATACCTGCATATTTTGTAAAACAGACAGTGCAAAACTAAATAACATAAATGTGTATGGCTATGAAATTACTAACCAAACAAAAAAGTATTTAATAGTACCTGTAAAAATAAATACTACATACGAGGTAGCCACATCTACCACACCAGCTAGTGGTTATATGCTTACGGTAATGCCAACTATAAAGTACAATACACAAACAGATTATTACTTGCTTGCACCCAACGAGAGTATGCAAGGAATTCAGTTTAGTAACTATGGTTTAAAAAGTTTTGAAGTGCTACCTCAACAAGCAACAGAGGTATCTCAAAAATGGGTTGCTGGTTTAGAGGCTGCCGTAAATGGAGACATAAACCAAATGGTAAAGTACAGTAAAGACTCTACTGCCAAGCCTGCAACACCTGCCCTTGCATTGGCTATTCAAAATGCAAAATTGCAAGATGACTTGAAGAGCAAAATAAAAATTACTAAATGCAAAATTGAATCTGCTACAGAATACGATTATGGTGCAGGTGCCATGGCTACAGTAAATAAGATAAATCTGAAATTAGAAAATAATACAGGTGTAGATATTGTTGCTGTCGTTGAAATAGGTTATCCATCTGCCACGGCTTTTAACAAAGCCAAAATGATAGTAACGGGTAGCACAATAATAAACTTTAGTTCTAAGAACAAAACTGTAGAAACGCAATTAAAAGATTTTATAAGCAAGGCAGGTAAAGCAGATAAGAAAGAACTAAAAGATTTAATGATAATAGTGAGCCAAGTAAAATTGCCCTAACTTATTGGCAGCATGAAAACTTTTCTTAAAAAATTATTTACCAATATAGAAGCGATGCCAGCAAATCCTGCATCGCTTTTTTATAGTTTTAATGGTATTGTTTTTTTGCGTTTGCTTTTCGAAAGGATGTTGGGTTTTCAGCAACAACTAACTACACAACTTACGCTACATAACGAGTTTGTAAATTATGTGCAACTTTGGTTTTACTTTCTATGTGTCTTACTTTTTATTGCTGCTGCTATAAGTTTGCTTTCAAAAATTTCGCTGCTGCGTAGTTTAAAGTTGTGTGTTTTGGCTTCGCCAATAATATTACTTGCTCCATTGCTAGATTATTTTTTTTCGGCTGGGTACGTTTCTTTGTACCACACAGAAATTGCTGATGCAGGTTTATATTTTTTAAACATGCTAAACCCATTTGCAACGCAACTACACATAACCATCGGTGCTAGGATAGAAATGTTTTTGGTGATGGGTATTATTTTTTTATTGTTCAAATTTCATTTGCATAAAAAAACAATAGTAGCGTTGTGGGCTGTAGTAATTACTTACACCATTATTTTTATTTCGGGCTTTATGCCAGCCATTTTTAAAAACTATGTTTTGGGTAACGAGGGTTACGCAATCATTACTCAAAATACTTGGTATTTTGCTTTGCAGTTTGTGTATGTATGGCTGCTGGCTTGTGGTGTTTGTTTAGTTGCTGTGTTCATCAACAACCGCAAATTGGCTTTGTATCTACTGAGTTTTTTGTACCCTTCTCGTTTGGCTTTTTATATGGGCTTGTTGTTTTTAGGCTTTGCTATGGGTTATGTAAAAGCCGATGGCGTACAAGCGATGTTTCATTTTATTTCTTTTACGCCTTTTTTAGCTGCTGCTATTTCCATCACGCTATTGTTTGCCTACGCCAAAATTATTAACGATGAAAATGATATAGCCATTGACAAAGTTTCTAATCCCCAGCGAGCCGTTGCCATTGGTTACTTTTCTAGGCAGCAGCTTGCTTTTTTTAAAAAACTATTTCTTATTTTTAGTATTGTGTTTTTATTACTTGCCTCTCAAGGTTTTGGACTGGTTATGATTTGGCTTGCCATTTTTGCATTAAGCTATTTGTATTCTGTACCACCCTTTAGGGTAAGAAAATATTTTCCTTTGGGGCATTTATCACTGGCGGTTATTGGCTGGTTATTGTATGTAATGGGTGTTACCATTCATACACCCAATTTGGCAATTGCCATAACATCCCAGCATTATTTACCACTAAGTGTAATGGCAAGTTTCTTTTTGTTAGCCCAATTTAAAGATGCAAAAGATGTAGTGGGTGATGAACAAAACCAAATAAAAACTTTGTTTTCGTTTATACCATTTACAAAAATTGTTTTGGTATTGCTGTATGGTATGTACACAGCTACTTTGGTTTTGTTTTTACATGCTTTGCAATTACACAACTATTGGCTTTGGAGTGGTGCATCGTGGCTTCTAGGTATGCTTATTATTGGCAAGGCTAAAACTAATAATAGTTATGATGCCCTTTTGCCAGTAAATGCTTTATTGTTGGGTATAGTAGGGTTGTTTTGGGTGGCCCAAAACTGGTAAGTCATTTTGTAGGTTAAGCAATTAAAAACAACGCTTTTAATTTGAGTGGCTTGCCCTATTTTTGTCAGCAGTATTAAAAACGAGGATTTTTTATTTCCTAAACGGAAAACTAAAGCTCTCGTTATGTGTTTTAGAAGATAAATTCCAAGCAACTATGTCTCGTCCTGTACGGTTTAATGTTAACCCAAAAGAAGCAAAACTGGAAGACAGTTTAATGAGGGCAGAGCTGCCCGAAGGTCATATTGGCGAAGGTTTTTTTGCCACTAGTTTAGATAAAGTTGTTGGGTTGGCTCGCAAAAATTCTATTTGGCCCTTACCATTTGCAACTAGCTGTTGTGGTATTGAGTTTATGGCCACCATGGGTAGCCACTACGATTTAGCCAGATTTGGTAGTGAACGTGTAGGTTTTAGCCCACGCCAATGCGATTTATTAATGGTTATGGGTACAATTGCAAAAAAAATGGGTCCCGTTTTAAAACAAGTATACCTGCAAATGGCAGAACCACGTTGGGTAATTGCTGTAGGTGCTTGTGCCAGCAGTGGAGGCATTTTTGATACGTATAGTGTATTACAAGGCATAGATCAAGTAATACCTGTAGATGTATATGTGCCAGGCTGTCCACCACGCCCAGAAGCTATTATTGATGGTGTAATGAGAATACAAGATTTAGTGCATAATGAAAGTTTGAGAAGAAGAGGAAGCGATAAGTACAAGGAATTGATGAACAGTTATGGAATAGAATAAAACCAATTTGCAAATTAGATAATTAGCAAATGTGCTGATGAACGAAGAATAAAAAATTATGGCGGTAACGAACGAAATAATAAAACAAAAACTAACTGATAAGTTTGGGGAAGTATTAACCGAATGGGAAGAACAATATGGATTACTAACGTTTACTGCACCCAAAGATTTGAACTTAAAAATAATGCAGTTTCTGTACGATGATGAAACGTTGAAGTTTCAATTTTTGACTGATTTGTGTGGCGTACATTACCCAGAAAGAAAAGGAGAAGAGATTGGTGTAGTGTATCACTTACATAACCTTACAGACAATGTACGCTTGCGTTTTAAAGTATTTGCCGATGCTGAAAAAACGGAAGTATTTACTGCAACTGCATTGTATAGTGCTGCCAACTGGATGGAAAGAGAAACCTTTGATTTTTATGGTGTGAAATTTATAGGACATCCCAACTTAAAGCGTATTTTAAATGTGGATGAAATGGATTACTCACCGTTGAGAAAAGAATTTCCGTTAGAAGACCAAACGAGGATTGATAAGGATGATGAGATGTTTGGAAGAGGGTGAGACAATGTGCTAATTTGAAAATGTGAAAATGTAAACCTGCCAGCCTTGAGGCTCTCGAAGGCGATGGAGTTAGGAAAATTTGGCTTCGATAGAATAAAGTTTGAAATACGCTTCGATAAAAGTTCAGCAATGAACAAAACGTACAAGTGTGCGACGCAACGAAGACGATATGAAATACAAAAGCTGGTAACATAATTTTATAACACAATACAATCATTCTCCTTTAGGGGATAGGGGTTACAATGTCAGACGTACAACATCATATAAAACTGCCTGAAGGCTCGATAGAAAAGCAAACAACTACGCTTAATCTTGGCCCTACACACCCTGCTACGCATGGGGTAATGCAAAATATTGTAGAGTTAGATGGAGAACGTATTGTGAATACAGAGCAAACAATTGGTTACATTCATAGAGCTTTTGAAAAGTTGGCAGAACGCCGACCGCTCTATCAAATTACTACGCTTACCGATAGATTGAATTATTGCAGTAGTCCTATTAATAACATGGGCTGGCACATGACCTGCGAAAAATTATTGGCTGTTAAAACGCCCAAACGAGTGGACTACCTGCGAGTAATAATTATGGAGCTTGCTCGTATAAGTGATCATCTCATTTGTAATAGCATTGTAGGTGTGGATAGCGGTGCATACACTGGTTTTTTATATGTAATGCAGTACAGAGAATTAATTTATGAAATTTATGAAGAGGTATGTGGCTCTAGGCTTACTACTAATATTGGGCGTATCGGCGGTTTTGAAAGAAACTTCAACAATATTGCATTTGAGAAGTTAGAAAAATTTGTAAGAGAGTTTAAAAAAGTGTGGGCAGAGTTTGAAAACCTATTTACAAGAAATAGGATTTTTATGGATAGGCTTATAGGTACTGGTGCTATAAGTAAAGAACGTGCTTTAAATTATGGTTTTACTGGTCCAAATCTTAGGGCTGCTGGCGTAGATTACGATGTACGTGTGCATGCACCGTACAGTAGCTATGAGGATTTTGATTTTGTTGTACCTGTAGGTAAAACTGGTGATAACTATGATAGGTTTTTGGTACGTGGAGAGGAAGTGTGGCAATCCATTTCTATTATAGAACAAGCGTATGCTAAAGTGCAGGCGTTTAAGGGTGCTGAGGGTGAAATTTTTCATGCAGATGTTCCTGAATATTACTTGCCAGAGAAGCAAGATGTATACACCAAAATGGAAGCACTTATTTATCACTTTAAAATAGTAATGGGCGAAACCAATATACCCAAAGGCGAAGTGTATCATAGCATAGAAGGTGCAAACGGAGAGCTAGGTTTTTATTTGGTAAGCGATGGCGGAAGAACACCTTATCGCCTACATTTTAGAAGACCATGCTTTATTTATTATCAAGCTTATCCTGAATTGACAAAAGGTGCAATGCTTAGTGATGCGATTATGACAATGAGTAGTTTAAACTTAATAGCAGGTGAGATGGATGCTTAAAGCCAATTTGATAATATATAATTAGCCAATGTGCTAATTTTTGGATTGATAAACTGTTGAATTGTTTTTATGGTAAAATTTAATGACATACAATTTCAAGAATTTACAAGGTTGCTGAACCGCTATCCAGAAGGTAAACAAAAAAGTGCCTTGCTGCCTGTATTGCATTTGGCACAAGACAGTTTTGGTGGCTGGCTTAGTAGTGATGTAATGGATTATGTGGCCGAACTGCTGCATATAGAACCTATAGAAGTATATGAAGTGGCTACTTTTTACAGCATGTACAATTTAAAACCAGTAGGCAAATATTTATTTGAAGTTTGCCATACCGGTCCTTGCATGGTTAGCGGTAGCGACAATATTATAGACTACATAAAAGAAAAGCTAAACATTAAAGCTGGCGAAACTACTGTTGATGGAATGTTTACCTTAAAAACAGTAGAGTGTTTGGGTGCATGTGGCTATGCACCAATGATGCAAATGGGCAAAACTTACAGAGAGCATCTTACCAAAGAAAAAGTAGATGCAATTATTGATGAATGTAGAAAAAATGCAGCTGTAAATAATTAAATGGGAATAACCAACGCCATATTAAAAGTTAGAGAGCATCGTAAATCAACAAAATTTGCTGAAGTGGAATTTTTAGTAGATAGTGGGGCAGTGTATAGTTTAGTGCCAGGCAAAATTTTAGATCAGTTAGAAATAGAGCCTTACAGAGAAATGAGTTTTAGTTTAGCAGATGGAACGAGTGTGAAACGAAGAGTTTGCAGTGCTTATTTTGAATTTGAAGGAGAAGGAGGCCCAGCACCTGTAATTTATGGAGAAGAAGGCGATACCGCTTTACTGGGAGCTACAACATTAGAAAGTTTAGGATTGGTTTTAAATCCTTTTACCAGAACGTTACATCCTATGAGGATGTTGATGGCTGGCTTAAGAAAATGAGTATGAAAAAAATACTAACGATTATCAGTCTTGCCTTTTCAACAATTGCGTTTGCCCAATTGAAAGATGAGCAAAAGATAATATACAACGTAAAGCTATTGCACAGCACTATTTTTGGCACAAAAGATAGCTTAACATTAGAGAAAATGAGTGCCAAAGAAGTTACCTATGGGCATTCTCATGGCAACTTGCAAGATAGAAGCACATTTATTACAAGTGTAAGCCATAACCAATCTACTTATACTAATATACAGGCAAATAATATTAGTGTAATAGTTAATGGCAAAACTGCGGTGAGTCGTTATTTGCTTACTGGAACGGAAACTAATAAGGCAGGAAAAGTTACAGAACTAAAGTTGAATATTTTACAAGTTTGGATAAAAGAAAAAAAAGCTTGGAAGATGATGGCAAGACAAGCAGTAATGGTGGGATAATATGAAAATAGTAATAGCAACCATATTGTTTTTTATAAGTTCTTTAGTTAATGCACAAGACACTACTGGCTTACGCAAAACAACAGCTCTTTTAAATACAGCTTTGTTGGCAAAAGACACAACAACGTTAAAACAACTAATTGCTACCAAAATTACTTATGGGCATAGCAATGGTTGGCTACAAAGCAAGCAAGATATTATTAGCGATTTTACCACTGGTAAAATAGTTTATAAAAAAATAGATGTAGGCGAAGAAAGCTTTACTATAAATAAACAAGCGGTAGCAGTAAGAAGTATAACGAAGGTTGAAGGTGTAGTAAATGGAACAGCGTTTAGTATGAACTTACAAGTATTGCAGGTTTGGAAAAGAATACAAAAACATTGGGTTTTGATAGCAAGGCAAAGTGTAAAAATGGGTTGATGAATAAAGTTATAAATGTTCAAATGTGCGACGCAACAAAAGCCAAATTGAAATACAAAAGCTGGTAACATAAATTATTAACAAAACACAATATCCCCCTTTAGGGGTTAGGGGCTATGGGTAGAAAATTATTATTAGAAAAAGCTCATGTAGAAAACATCCGATTGTATGATGTTTATCGTCGTGAGGGTGGCTACCGCAGCGTAGAAAAAGCATTGAAAACTTTATCTCCCGAAGCTATAGTTGAAGAGGTGAAGAAGAGTGGTTTGCGTGGTCGTGGTGGTGCTGGTTTCCCCTGTGGTATGAAATGGGGTTTTATAGCCAAACCCGAAGGAGTGCCACGTCATTTAGTAGTAAATGCAGATGAAAGCGAACCTGGAACTTTTAAAGACAGGTACTTAATGGAATTCATTCCACATTTGTTGATTGAAGGAATGATTGTAAGCTCCTTTGCATTGGGTAGCAACGATAGCTACATATACATTCGTGGTGAGTATGATTGGATAACAGATATTTTAGAACAAGCCATTACCGAAGCCAAAAATAATGGCTGGCTGGGCAATAATATTTTAGGCACTGGTTTCAATTGTAACATACATGTGCAGCGTGGTGCAGGAGCTTATATCTGTGGAGAAGAAACTGCTTTAATTGAAAGCCTCGAAGGCAAACGTGGTAATCCACGTATTAAACCACCGTTTCCTGCGGTGCAAGGGGTTTGGGGCAGGCCAACAGTGGTAAAC
>JAYVRD010000280.1:0-17256 GCA_043776595.1 Chitinophagaceae bacterium
TAAGTTGCTGTTGATATGCTGTTTCATTTCCTACACTGTTTCCTGTAATACTTAAAATACGTGTAAGTGGCTCATCGGGCAATTCAAGCCATGCCTCACATAACAGGTAAAATCCTTTTGCCTTATTCCACCTTCCCGCGTATAAAAATTTTTTGATGGCATGGGTCTGTCTATTAGCCGTATTAAATAATTGCGTGTCTACTCCATGCATGATACAATGCAATTTATGGGGTTTCATACCGCTTAATAGCAAATGTTGCTGCATAGCAGGCGTAAAACAAATAAAGCCCTGTACTTCTTGTAAAAGTTCTTGTATAGCTTTAAGATGGTATGCAACATATTGCTCAGTATGTGCAGCCGCAGTGGGTAACAAATTTCTAAACAAAAAAGGAATTTTCATTAATAGTGAAGCAGCAGTCTTGTTGTTGTGTAAGTTATCGGTTAAAAAGCAATGCGTGCAAGTTTGCATACTAGGTAAAACACTACATGGTTGCTGGTATTGCAATAAAGCATCTTTAAAACAAGTATAAGGCGTATGCAACCATGCGTATGTTTGAACCAATGGTTGTATTTTTTTTATGGCCTGTAGTAAACTTATTCCGCTAACACTAGTAAAGCCATGCATCCAATAATAATGAGGGCTCTCCCAACCCAACAATTGCAATACTTGTTCAAATGCAGCACTATATTCTTTTTTATAACGTGCATATATATAGTCCATTTTATGCTCGGCAATATTAATACCTACCACTGTTTGCCCCTGCCAGTTATACGTGAATGCTGTAAATTGTTGGGTACTATAAATGATAGTTGTAATAAACCCTTTTGCTGCAACTTCTGCCTCGTTTGATGCTACTATTAATAAAACCTCGGCTTTGTTTTGTAAAAATGTTAGCAGGTTTTGTACATATACTTCTGTGCCGCCGCTATGTAAGGGATAATAATTGTATGCTGCAATAAGAATACGCTTCATACCGATTGTAGCTTGTGATACAACTGAGGAAATCTTGCACCCAATAAATGCTTCCATAAAGTTATATTCCTCCAACTAGTATAAGATGCTACTAAGGATTCTCGATAAAGTCTCTTAGCATCATTCCATAAACCAACGCCAAAATATTTTTCTCCCAATACAAAATAGTTATGGGCCATTAACTCTTTTTTAAATTTGCTTGGCAACTTTGTATTGTCTTGTACAAATGTTTGCATAATAAACTTTGTTACTGTTTCGCCCATTTTATTACTCACTTGTTGCCTATGCATATTAGTGTTATGAATACGATAATAAGCTATTGGCTGATGTATATACCAAGCTTTACCCTTTTGTAATACGGATAAACTAATGTATAAGTCTATAAAATTGGTTAAATGTACTGGCATTGGTAATACTTTTTCAAAAGCTGTTCTTCTAAACATTACTGTTGGTGCATTAATGTAATAGTTACGTAAAATATGTACAAACTCTTCTTCAAGAATAGGTTTGTGTTTAGCTGTTCTGTCAATATTATTACTTACCGAAGTAATATTACCTAAAGCGTCTAAAAAACTACAATCGCCATAAACCATATCCACTTCAGGATGCTGGTTTAATATGGCTACAGCTTTTGATAAAAAAAAAGAAGGCCATTTATCATCTGCATCAAACCGGCAAACGTATTGACCTTTAGATTTTGCAAATGCAAGTTCGGTAGCGTGTCTTGCCCCACTATTTTCCTTTAGATAAATGACTGTAAGATTAGGATGCTTAATTGCTGATAAAATTTCTTTTGTATTATCGGTAGACGCATCATCTACTACTATGATTTCAAAAGCACCTGTATAGTCTTGTGTTAAAAGACTTTGAACAGCATCCTGTATATAAGCAGATAAATTATATGAATTCAGAATAACAGAAATATCCATTCGCTCATTTCTTTATTACACCAGGTACACCAGCAACCATAGTTCCTTGGGGTACATCTTTTGTGATAACTGCACCCGCAGCAATAACACTTCCCTTACCTACACGTATATTGGGTATAATGGTAGCACCTGTACCAATAAACACGTCATCTTCAATTACCACTTTACCTGCAATATGTACACCCGGACAAATATTTACATGTTTGCCAATAATTACATCGTGGCTAATGGTACAACCTATATTAATCATGCTAAAATCATTTACTACTGCATTTAGCGTAAACACAGAACCTGATGCTATAGTTACCCCTTTGCCAAGTTTGGCAAACCGATGAGTATTAATAGTTGGATGAATCGCATTGAAAAAAGAAAACCCTGCTGCACTGAACCTATTTTCAAGTTTACAATTATCTGCAATATTGCCAATAGCTATCAGCACTTCTGGTTTATTATAATTGCTATACTTTTTTAATAGTTTATCAATAGCAAAAACAGGCTTGTTAAAAAAAGAATCTCCTTCTGCAGGTTGTTCTACAGCAAAACCTATAATATCCTCCGCAAAACCAATGTCTTCTATTAAAGCATAGGTTTCTGCTGCATGCCTCCCTGCCCCTATAATAATTTTACTCAAAATATTCGAAATTTGATATTGTAAGCGAAAAACATCGTATGCACAGAAGATTAAATATTAATATCAAATGATTTTTCCATTATAAGATAGTGCTTCCATTCTTTCGTGCCAGGTAAGCAAGGATTTATACCATTGTAAGGTAAAACAAGTTGGATCTTCGGGATTAATAACTCCTTTTTCTAAAGCCTGTTTAATTTCAACAATACCTTCATGTACTTGCACATCAATTGTATAATCCAAAACACGATGTATTTTATCGAAATTCAAATTATAGGTACGTTTATCTGGATCATCGGGAATCGTATGTATTTGCACATTGGGAATCACATCTACTACAAATTGTGCCAGTTGTTTAATTTGAAAGTTCATATCGCTGCTGCCCACATTAAATATTTCATTATGCACTTTTTCTACCGGTGCATGCAGGCACAATAAAAATGCTTTTACCACATCTCTTACATGCACAAATGGTCGCCATTGCTCACCCCCACCCATAATATAAATTACTCGGTCTTTCCAAGCCCTCATGGTCATAATATTAATGGCTAAATCAAAACGCATACGTGGGGCTAAACCAAAAATGGTGGCATTGCGTAACATGGTAGGATGGAACTGATCATCTTCCAACTCGTGTAGTACTTTTTCTATAGACACTTTACTTTTAGCATATTCGGTTTGAGGGTTTAAAGCATCTGTTTCACTTAATGATGTTTTATCGCCTGCACCATACACACTGGCACTGCTTGCATAAATATAACGATTGACGCCAGCTTTTTTTGCAGCTCTTGCAAAACGTTCGGAGCCTTTGTAATTAATCTCCTTTGTTAAGGCAATATCAATTTCGGCACTGGCATCATTACTCAAGCCTGCTAAATCTATTACTGCAAATACATTGTTAAATACAGAGTCATTACAATATCTAATATCTTCTTTCAGTATATGTAATAATGGATTGGAAGCAATTGATTGCATTTTATCTATGCCAAAAAAATAACGATCTATAGCTATTACTTCGTACCCCTGCTTTAACAAAGCCTCACACATGAGTACGCCAACATAACCTCCTGCCCCTGTAACAATAATTTTATTTTTGTTCATGCTTAAAATAATTATGTATAGTAGTAAAAAGATAGTTTAACTCTTCATCGCTCATAACAGTATGCAGTGGAAGCGATACAATTCTGTCTTTAATACTTTCGGTATAACTTAAATCTTGTCTTCTATATTTATTATGGTAATAAGTAAGGCTATGGTTGGCTGTATAATACCTGCGTACAGCAATTTGCTTTTCTTGCATATACTGCACAAAAGAAGTAGCTTCTTCGTTTAAGATAATGGGAAAATATAAATACGGACAAACCACATTGTTATGCACTTTCATAGTTTGCAGTAAACCTTGTTGTTCTAAGGCACCAAAAAATTGAATATACTGTGCTGCATTGGCTGCCCTGTTATTTAAAATAAAATCTACTTTTTCTAAGTTTTTTAATCCTACAATTGCCGATGCCTCTTGCATTTTAGCATTTAAACCCGGCACATCAATATCGCCTCTCAATTTTTCAAATTGTCCGTAGTCTCTTAAACGAAGGAGTAACTCTTGTATCTCGGTATCATTCACCATGTTTACACCACCTTCCATACTGGTGAATATTTTGGTAGCATGTAAACTAATCATTTCGCTGTAGCCATAACTACACGGAAATTGATTGTTAAACTTAGAACCCCATGCAGGTGCATTATCTAAAATTAAAACGAGTTTATGTTCATCTGCAAACTTACCCAATATGTGTAAGTTAGGTAGGTTACCATAAGCCCCTACTGCAACAATCATTTTAACATTGGGGCTATCTACTTTTATTTTATGAATATCTAATACAAGGGTGTCGTCTACATCGCAAAAAACGGGTTGTAAATTATTTTGTACAATGGCATTTACTGTGCCCGAAAAAGTAAAGGATGGAACCAATACTTCAAAACTTTCATGTGGACCATAACCCATTTTATGTTTCCAGGCTTGCAATAAAAGGTATAAGCCCATTTCGCCATTACAATAAAGGGTTGGCTTTAAGGCAGATCCAAAATAAGCTTGTAACTTATCTTCAAATTCTCTTACATAAGGTGAGTTATTGGTAACCATACCTGTGGCTAAAGACTTACCAAAAGCTTCGCTTATTTCATCTAAGGACGGAAGGAAGGGTTTAACAATATTAATTTGCATTGATATAATCTATTTTTTTAATTGAAACCATATATTTAAATCTGGAATAGTATGGTTTACTTCATGTATTTTATTACCGCACACATCATACATTTCATATCCATTGATAAGAAGTAAATTGATCATTCTTTGAATGTTTTCAGAACTATGGTTGCTTTCGGCTTCAGCAATAATATGCTCTGGCTTTAACTGTGAACTCCAAGGAAACCCACTCAATACTAGATGTTCATACCCCTCCACATCAATTTTTAATAGTTTAAAATTATCAAACTCAGAAAAGTTGGGAAGTAGACTACTAAGTGTGGCAGTTTGCACATAATAATAATAGGATAAGTTTTCTTGCTCTGTTGTATTCAATACTTTGCTAGTACCTAAATTACCAATGTTAGAACAACCAAAAGGTAAATATTGAAGATTAGTGTTTGATAATGCAGCGTTTACTGGAACAATATTTTTATACTTATTTAATGAAATGTTATTTGTAAGTATGGAGAAAGCAATTGGGGAGGCATCGATAGCCAAAACTTTAGTATGAGGAATGCCAGCAACAGAAATAGCAAAAACCCCTACATTAGCTCCTATATCAAGAAAATTACCTCCATCCTTCATAATATTCATTATGCAGTTCATTGTTGAATTCTCAAAACCGTTCTCCTTTAAAAAATGTCGAGTGATATAATCATTTGGAGATAGTTTAAGCAAACTACCCGCACTTTTTGTTTGAGTTAAGGTAATACCTTTAGGGAAAAAAAGTTTGCCGAAAAAATTTTCTACCCTTACTTTAAATGGATGATTAGGTAGATTAATATAAAAGTTAAACAGTTTGCCTGCGAAATGTTTTGGTTTATATAAGAATTCCATTATTAATTAAATTAAATATTTAAATTAACCACACATTATAAGAATGTTATTTGGTTGTTGCAAAAAGTATACTTTCTTCGGAATGTATTGTTGCATGTCCGAAATATAATTTATACCCGAGATTTAACGATTTAATATATTCTGGAATTTTGTAAAAGTCTTCTATCCGATGATATAGGGCAATGGCTAAATTTGGTTTAAATTTTCTAAGAACCTTTTCAGTTCCATGCAATGCTTCAAGCTCCGCACCTTCAATATCAAGCTTAATAAAATCAATAGAATTAGGATTTTTTTTCTCTACAAAATCATCAATGGAAATTGATCTAACACTCTTCTTGAACAAATTATCTTCGCTATAAGTAACTGAAGTAGATGCATTATTCTCCGTAAAACTCAAAAAATCACCCGATTTATGCCATAAGGCCTCTTTTACTATTTGGATATTATGTAATTGATTAAGCTTAATATTTTCATTAAACACTAATAAATTTTCGTCATTAAATTCAAAAGAAAATACTTTCCCATTTTCTTTAGCCAAGCTTCCAAATAATAGTGCTGTATCGCCATAACATCCTCCTCCATCTATAACAATATCTCCAGGGGTAACTTCAATTGTTATGTCGTCATTGGAATACCTGTATTGTTGAGCATAAAAATCAGCTAGTACTGCAATTTTTGATATGTGCATTTTTAAGTTATAGCCTAAACTAGTCAGGTCAAAATAAAAAAGATTTTTATCACCAAATTCTTTACTATCTTTTGCTATATTTTCTAATGAAGATAGATAATGCTCATAATTTTTAGAAAGTGGAAGTTTTACTTTTTCCTTACCTAATAATCGAAATAAATATACTTGAACCAACAAATCCTTTGAAGATTGATCATTAAGATTGTTATATAAAAATTCAAAACATTGATATGAGTTATCTCTTAGCATACTTTCTAAAAGAAAACTTTTAAAAAATCCTTTTTTTTCTAGTTTTAACTTTAAAATAGTTTTAATATTATTTTTTAAGTTAGTCTTTTTCTTAGGGAAACGTAAATAGTCTTCATTATCCACATAACTATTACTTGATGATAGTAATATGCCATTAAAAACTTTATCAAAAAACGTTGTATCAAAATTCATTTGAGGTAATTTTAAAATTAACATCGTAACCTAAATTGATAATACCCCTAATAGATGAACTATAAGGTATAATTTCTTCGTTTAAGATATCATCGCTTCTTTTTTCATCTACTGAGAATTCAATAAAATCTGTAATCTCCTCCCACCCTAAGGAAGTTTCAATACATAAACCTAGATAATAATTACCCGAGACCATTATTAATGTATCTATGGATAAAGTTATTGTTGCTTGTTTCTTTATTGCAATAAAACCATACTTGCGTAAATCAAATAAACAAATACGTTGAGATAATCGCGTATAAATAATGGGGATTACAGATAATATCATCTTATCTGAATTATTTGATATTGAGATTGTAAAAAAATATTTACTCTCATTCCTTTCTACTAATAAATTTTTAACTTTAATATTACTAAATATGTCTATCTCCTTATACTGTTCCTGCTTTAGGGAATTGAAATACATTGGTATTACCTCTTTAGTATTACCCTTTTGCATTACTTTACCTTCTTTAAGATAAATTGATTGTGAACAAAGCCTTTGTAAAGCATCAAGCTGATGACTCACAAACAAAACCGTTCTCCCCTCATTCTTACTCACATCTTCCATTTTGCCCAAACATTTTTTTTGAAATTGGGCATCCCCTACTGCCAATACTTCATCTACTATTAATATTTCAGGTTCTAAATGGGCAGCTACTGCAAACGCCAAACGTACATACATACCACTGCTGTAGCGTTTAACGGGTGTATCTAAGAATTTCTCAACTTCAGCAAAGTCAACAATTTCATCAAACTTCCTTTTTATTTCGGCACGGCTCATGCCTAAAATAGCCCCATTCAAATAAATATTTTCACGACCTGTTAATTCTGGATGAAAACCAGTACCTACTTCTAATAAACTAGCCACACGGCCACGTATGCGAATTTCGCCACTGCTAGGTTCGGTAATACGGCTGAGTATTTTTAGTAAGGTACTTTTACCTGCACCATTACGCCCAATAATGCCTACACGATCACCAGGTAGTATACTAAAATTCACGTCTTTTAATGCCCAAAATTCTTCTTTGGTGGGAGATGGCTTGTTTGCTCTCATAGATGAAGCGAAAGAAAACAATTTTTTTGCTTTATGGGCCATTACATCTCTTAAAGCAGTGTATTGGCCCTGTGTACTGCCTTCATGTGCAATGATGAACGATTTACTTACATTATTTACTTCTATTATTGGTTTCAATACCTAGAGATCATTTAAAAAGTTTTCAAAAAAATGGAGGATGGGAAATGCCCTTCGCGTAGTTGGATAAGTCCATTATTGCCCTGCTGTTGTTGATACGCTGGAATAAATTTGCGAATGGCAATAGGGGCTGCATAGTGTAGCATGCTGGTAGAAAAATGAATACCAAAAAATGGATTTCGTTTCAGGTACGCGTATAACAATACCGTTTCATTCCAAAAAAACAAATCTCCACTTAATAAATCTCTTTTATACCCATAAGGAAAAAATATATCGTGAAAATGCACCCAAACATTTGGTGCCAATGAGGGGATAATTTCAAGTATCAATTCGTTTACTTCACTACCAGGCTTTACAGTATGGGTAGAATCTATAAACAACAAGTCGTTTGCAGTAAGTGCGTTGAACCACTTTTTATCAGCATATTGTGCTTTTTCCTTAACCAAGGTAATCGTTCCTGCTTCGTGCAACTTAGTTAACCAAACTGTTGGGTAAGGTTCTACACATACGATGGTAGGAGTATAATTAGAAAGCTGTTTACAAGCAGCAAGTATAATAGCTGTAGAAACACCACAGCCCACTTGCACAATACGTTGAGGTTGATGTTTTAATATAAAATGATACAATACTACTGTTTCTATTTCGCCATACCCACCATCTTCTCCATTGGTTTGCACACATTGCTTATAAAAATCATTGAGTGGTAAAGGCAAGGGATCTGTTTCAAATATAGCTTCAAATGCAGTTAGCTGTGAGGCTATATCACTTCCTTTTACATCTGTAAAACTTAGTGGTTTTTGCCAACGTGTTTCTACTTTCAGCTCTTTTATATTTGGAATTTGAGAGTAAAAATGTTGGGGCAATACATCTACCCCCATTGGTTGTAACATTTTAAAAATGTTGTACCACATTGATTTTAACCAATTTTTTATAGCTCTCATCGGCTTCAATTGCTATACTTAAATATTATCTGCAAATCCACGTTCGGTTTTCCTAAAATACCATACCCCTAGCCACATAAAAATTAGCATCACCCCCATACTTACCAAAAAACTATCTACATGAAAAGTTTCCCCAAGCATGCACCACCTAAAGCCATCAATAACACCAACCATGGGGTTAAGGGCATACCAAATTCTGTATTTATTAGCAATGATGCTGCTGCTAAAGCCTACTGGTGTAATATACAAGCCAAATTGAACTACAAAAGGAATGATATATCTAAAGTCTCTATACTTTACGTTTAAAGCAGTAAGGTATAAGCCAATACCCATGGCACAAAAGAAAGCAATTACAATAAAAACGGGTAAAAGTACAATTTGAATGGGGGGTACAAAGCGATACCAAATCAACATAACAATCATAATCAGAAACGAAATAGCAAAATCTACAAAGCTAGTAATCACACTACTAACAGGTACAATCATTCTAGGAAAATACACTTTGGTAATTAAATTGGCATTGCCAATTAAACTATTACTTGCCTCACTTAAACTATTGGCGAAAAACTGCCAAGGCAGCATTCCTGCATACACCATTAAAGCATAGGGAATGGCATTAGGTGCTTGTAGCTTGGCAACCCTACTAAATACAATAGTAAAAATAATGGTGGTTAATAATGGACGAACAATACTCCAAGCTGCACCAATTACAGTTTGCTTATAGCGTACTTTAATATCACGCCAACTAAGTATATAAAACAACTCTCTAAACCGCCATAAATCTTTCCAGTAATTTTTCTCGGCTCTACCCGCCGCAATCACCAACTCATCTTGATACTCCATTTATAAAATTTAAACTATTGATAGATTGGCTACAAAAAATAGGTACTGAATAAATTTATACAAATCATACCTACTTCTTTTATCAAAAAGATGATGCTAATCAGATTAAACCTTCGTCTTCAGCCTTTTTTTCTTCCCAAAAATTCTATCCCACCAAGTTTTCTTCCCATTATCAAAATATCCGCTTTTGTCATTATACGCATATCCACCGTAACCTCCATAACCCCCATACCCATAGCCATAACCATACCCATAGCCATAATAACCATATCGGCCACCCACTTTTACATCATTCATTACTAAGCCCATATTTTTAAGCTTTCCACTTTGATAAATTTCATCAATAAAATCAATCTGCTTTTTAAGTGTGTAACGCTGCCTAATTACATACAAAACAGTATCGGTATAACTAGCAATGGTAAAAGAATCACTCACTAAACCTACTGGTGCAGAGTCAACAATAATAAAATCGTATTGCTCTTTTAGTTGTTTAAACAATACTGGCATAAAATCACCTAACATCAATTCGCTAGGGTTGGGAGGGATAGGACCAGATCCATAGATATGTAAAGTAGGGTAATCGGGTAGGTTGTAATATAAACTAGATAAGTCTTGACTTTTACCTGCCAAAAAATTGCTTAGCCCTACTTCTTTTTTCTCCACACCAATTTGTTTGATGATTCTTGGTTTACGAAGGTCAAATTCAAGTAGAGCCACTTTCTTACCTGAAATAGCCAATACAGCGGCCAAGTTTAAACTAACAAAGGATTTGCCTTCTCCACTAACAGATGAGGTAACAAGAATGGTTTTTTTATCTGCCAATAAAAATTGCAAATTGGCACGAATAATCCTAAACTGTTCGGATATGATACTCCTACTTTTATTAGCCACAACAAGTGAATTATCATCATCATGATGCCCCACTTCGCCAATAAAAGGCACAGTTGTTTTTTTACTAATATCTTCCTTGGTATATACTTTATCCTTTAACAGGTCAATTAAATAAATAAATGCGGTAGGTATTAACAAACCAGCGAGAATAGCGAACAGTCTAATTCTGTCCGTATCTGGTTCCACAGGAATTGTAGAATAAACAGCAGGATCTATTTGTTGATAACTAGAAGTGGTAGAAGCTGCCGTGATTGACGTCTCCTCTCGTTTTTGAAAAAGATACACATACAATGCTTCTTTTATAGCTTGTTGCCTACCAATACTTTTCAAGACCTTTTCCTTACCTGGGATACTACTCATTTGACCTAGGTATTGCTGGTTACGACCTTGTAAATCTGTCAATTGCTTTCCAATACTGTTTTGATAATTGCTCAAAGCCTCCAATAAGCTATTACGAACATCCTTTAACTGATTATCCAAATCATTTAATACCAAACTTTTAGTTGCTTGGAGCGGGGCTTCTCTTTTTCGTCTAAGTTGTAATTGATTATAACTGACTACCAAGCCACCCACCACTGGGTCATCTACTCCTAAGTTAGATGGAACCAACTCCTGCTGATAAGAAGGGTTATTAATATACTTGTACAAATCGTTACTAACAGTGCGTTTAATAGAAAAATTGATAAAGTCCTTATCGGCTTGATCATAATTTTTTAAAAAATTCTCATATTGACTACCTGCATTATTAATCCTATTCTTCTCCTTAAACCCAACCATTTCATTTTCTATACCACTCAATTCTCCCGAAATTTTCTCTAAGCGTTGTTCTATAAACTGAATGGTGGCATTCGCAATACTATTTTTGTCTTCTACATTTACTAGTTTATATTCGTCAATCAATTTATTCAACATATCCGCACCCCGTTTGGCATTTTCACCCTTAATAGCCAAACTAATGATGGTTGTTCTTTGACTAAGTGGGGCAATCGTAATATTGCCAAGCATATTAGCTGCAATGCTTGTTGGAGGAGACCATTGAATAATATAGGGATAGGTATTGTCGAAACTAGCATACTTGGGTGTTAAGTAAAATTTCCAGTTACTTATGGTAATCGTGTCGTCCCATTTTACAAGGTACTCTGTACCATTTTTTACACCTGCTTGTGAAACAATCGCTCCCGTTGGGGTTAGCTTTTTTACTTTTACTTTATAACTTGCATTAGAGTCTGCTACTGACAGAGAATTTATTATAAAAGGAGCTCCATCATATAATTCACTTGTTCTCACATTACCCTCATTAAAATATCGAATATGAAAATTGTACTTACTTACTACTCGCTCCATTAGGCGGGTAGATCGAAGCATTTCAATTTCATTGTCAATATTTACCCTTTTACCGCCACCTAACATTGCTGCATCAATTAAATCGCCACTACCGCTTCCTCCCCTCGTACTCCCACCTGATTGCTGATCGCTTTTTACTAGCATACGTGTACTCGCCTTATACTTGGGTGTCAGGTATCGGGTATACGCCGTTCCGGTGGTTATGGTAATAAACAAAGAGAGTATATACCAAGGTACAAACGATAAATATTTAAACACAAACTCCTTGGGCGAAATTTTCTTTTCACTTCTTTGCAACAGTATATCCTGCGTAGTAGCCATTCAACTTTATATTAAGTACATCATTTGAAATTTTAACCCAATAATCATCCAATTCTTCTTTCCAAAAACTATCGCCTCAATATCGCAACTGTATTTACTATCAACGCCAACACCGAAATAACCGACAACCCAATACTTAAATCTCTTTGTAAATTAGGATTTGTTTTTAGCATTTTTAGTTTGGTATCGTTCGCACTTACTACAATCAAATCATTTTGCTGTAGTTGATATACTGGTGATTGAAATACTGCTGCTGTTCTTACATCTACATGATACACTTTACGTACGCCATTTTCTTCTCTTATCACCATTATATCCTCTCTTTTACCTGCTTCTGTAAGGTCTCCAGCCATAGAAATAGCATCGGTAAGGGTAGCCCTATCTGTTGTAAAATCTTTAGGCCCAGGGATTTTAACTTCACCCAATACATTAATTCTAAACCTAGCAAAACGAACCATCACATTAGGTTGCTTTACATAATCCTGCAACTTTTGAGCAATTGAAATGCTTAGCTGTTGCCTTGTTAGTCCTTTTGCAGAAATAAACCCAACAATGGGCATTTGTATATTACCTGCTGAATCTACTTGATAGCCACCACCTGCTGTAGTAGAACCACTTGCACTACTGCCACTACCGCTAGAACCTCCTCCATTGGGGATGTTAAAAAGCATGGCTTGATCTTGACTAATGGTACCACTGAATACCTGAATACTGAGTAAGTCGTTACTCTGAATCAAAGGCTCTTTATAGGTAGCTACGCCCAAACTATCAAAGCCTCGCTGAAAGTAATTAATATCTCTATTTATTCTTTTGGCAGGATTACAGGCCACTACAAAAACAACGGATAAAGCCAATAAACTGAAACGAAAGAATGAGGAAAAAATAGTCATGAATTATAGATAGATGAGTCTCAAATGTATCGAACCCTTGGGAACTACCCAAGCATAGATTAAAAAACTATGACTGGGGCATGTGGAGTACTTGTTCCCTTAATAAACCTGTCAACCTCTTATAGCTTCGCCCTCTCAGTTACACCAATAACTGTTATAGAATTACAAATAAATGATAAATGTTTAATTAAAAAAATTTATCATTATTACTTTTTAAAGAAGTAAAAATTTCTTACAAAACAAACATTACCATATCCTAACGCATAGGAAATTGCATTTAACATACAGCATATTTTTGTGGGGGGAGAACACAAATATAGGTTGTACTATCATTCACCAATCATTTTTTTTGTTGCGTAGGAAATCATTTTTGGCTTATGATCGATGCCTCTATTTTTTAACAACTTAAATTGTATTATGAATGAACATCCTAATCAACAATAAAATGTATTGCAAAGCGAGTACATGAATTTGCATCCTTACTCTAGCCTAATTCCCCTACTTTTATCTACCAAAATTTACTCCCATGAACCAACGCTATTACTCACTAGATGTTTTTCGTGGTGCAACAGTTGCATTGATGATATTGGTTAATAATCCAGGCTCATGGGCTCATATTTTTCCTCCGTTAGACCATGCACAATGGCATGGCTGTACACCTACCGATTTGGTATTTCCTTTCTTTTTATTTGCTGTGGGCAATGCTATGGCTTTTGTAATGCCCAAATTTGAAATAGAAGGCAGTGCTTACTTCTTTAAAAAAATTATAAAAAGAACCTTACTTATTTTTTTGATAGGTATTTTTCTCAATTGGAGTCCGTTTGTAATGTATAAGGGCAATGATTTAGTTTTTAAAGGCTGGACATGGGTAAATGCTACTGGCACAACTGGGGGTATTAGAATATTAGGTGTGCTACAACGCATTGCCCTGTGCTATTTCTTCGCATCGGTATTTGTGTACTTTTTTAAAACAAGGGGGGCTTATTTTATATCTTGCTTGTTGCTGCTTTTGTATTGGATGCTCTGCTTCTTTTTGGGCAATCCTGTCGACCCTTATAGCCTTTCTGGTTTTTTTGGAACTGCCATAGATTTACATACACTTGGCATTAATCATATTTATAAAGGCGAAGGTGTACCCTTCGACCCTGAAGGATTGGTAAGTACCATAGCAGCCATTGTACAAGTAGTATTTGGTTATTTAGTAGGGCAATACATACAGCAAAAAGGAAAAAGTTTTGAAATGCTTTCTCATTTATTTGTAGCTGGTATTGTGTTAATTGTAGCTGGCTTTTGTTGGGATATGGTTTTTCCTATCAACAAAAAAATATGGACGAGTAGCTATACCGTTTACACCACAGGTTTAGCGATACTTACTTTGGGTACTATGATTTATTTGTTGGAATTTAAAAATGCCAAAGGTGCTTGGAGCAGATTTTTTGATGTGTTTGGGAAAAACCCTTTATTCATTTTTGTTTTGAGTGGATTTTTGCCAAGACTACTGGGGCTGATAAGAATAAATGACCACTTAGACCCCATTACAGGAAAACCAGTTTACCTATCGCCTTTTGGATGGTTTTATGAGCATATTTGTAAAAATATTGTAGCCAGCGATTTGCGTTTTGGCTCTTTGCTATACGCTTTAATAATGATTGGTTTTTATTGGCTGATTGTTTACTTTATGGACAAGAAAAAAATCTATGTGAAAGTGTAAATTGATTAAAGGGATTTGATGGATGCACCCTTTCTATAAAGTTCGGATTAATTTTGCTGGGTTACCAGCGTATACGCCAACCTTGGTAATATTTTTTGTAACCACTGCACCTGCACCAATTACTGCACCACTGCAAATGCTTACTGGTAGTATGGTGGCATTGCTACCAATAGAAACGTTATTACCAATAGTAGTTTGCTTCCACAATTCTTTTTTACCATTTGCGGGTTTACCCTCTGTAAATAGGTCATTGATAAACATTACCCCATGCCCAATAAAACAATCATTGCCAATTGTTACCATTTCGCAAATAAAAGTGTGCGATTGTATTTTGCATCTTTCGCCAACGATAACATCTTTTTGTACCTCCGTAAATGGACCTATAAAAGTATGACTACCAATTGTGCAGCCATATAGATTGCAGGGTTGTACTATGGTTACATCTACCCCAAAAACCACATTTATTACCCCAATATTTTTTTGATTGTACAACATAGCCGTATTTTAAAAGTTGTTGGTAGATAATTGGTAGATATTTTCAATGATCTCTACTGTTTTTAATCCATCCCAAGCATTAGCACTTATAGCTGCTCCATTTTGCAATACATCTACCACATTGGCGTACACTTTATCATGATTGCTCATGCTACCTGTGTAAGTGCCATAATCGTTTGCTACGTTTCCTTTGGGCAATGTTCCAAAAGAATAATCTTCTACCAACGCATATTCCAATTCATTCAAGTATTGCCCACCAATTTTTACTGTTCCCTTTTCACCAAATATGGTAAGTGAGCCTTCCATATTTTTTTGGTAGCTATTTACTGTATAATGGATGGAACCAATTATACCATCAACCAATTGTAGCAATACCACACCGTTATCTTCAAACTCAATAGTTTGTTGGTGGGCTGCATTGTTTGTTAGTGCAGCCAATGGTTTCACTTCTCCAAAAAGCCAATATAGCAAATCTATAAAATGACTAAATTGTGTAAACAGAGTTCCACCATCCATGGCTTTTGTTCCCTTCCAAGAGTTGGCATAGTAGGCTGCATCTCTGTTCCAAAAACAATTGAGTTGTATGCTTAGTATTTTGCCCAAAATTTTATTTTCTAGGGCATTTTTTACTGCCATAACCGGCGGATTGAACCTATTTTGTTTTACTATAAAAAGTTGCTTGTTAGCTTTTTCAGCAGCAGCAATCATGCTTTTACAATCGGCAGTATTTATAGCCATTGGCTTTTCGCAAAGCACATGCATACCTGCTTGTAAGCACAAGATTGTGTGCTGTGCATGTAAGCCATTGGGTGTACAAATGGCAACTACATCTATATTTTTTTCGGTAGCTAATAATGCCTGGAATGAGTAGTAGGCTTTACAATGATATTGGGTAGCCAACGCATCTGCTTTTTCTACTTCAACATCGCATACAGCTACTAGCTTGCCCACAGCATGTATGTGCTGTGCATGGCGTTGGGCTATTTTACCACAACCAATAATGGCAAACTGTAAGCTAGTACTCATATGCTTAAAAAAAGATGAGAAAAAGATACGCAAGTATAGAGCAAATAATTACTAGCAGGCAAAAAAATATGCCGACCGTTTTATAAAATGGTGTGGGTGTATTAATTCACCACTTTATCTGCACAGCAACTGCTGGCAAAAGCTTCTGGTTTGGCTTTAAAGGCAAAGCCCATACCTAGTATGTAACCCATAGCTTCTTTTAAAGCATCGTTGCTTTTAAATTGTGGGTTGGTGTTTATGTCTGCATGTACTTCCATTTCTACATGATGCTCAATAAACAAATCACATAGCTCGTAAGCAATTTCTATGCTTTTGGCTACTTCTAACAACATGCGTTCTTTAATGTGGTACTTCTGTGTTGTTTTTTCGTTGTGGATGTACATAAAGCCGCCATTGTGCTCTCTAAGAAAAACGATGACTGTTGCAAACTCTGTATCAGCACCTTTTACTTGGCTATCGGTACCAATACATACTTTAAGCTTTACGCCTTTTTCGGCTTCTTTAATAATGGCTTCTTCTACAGCTTTTTTGATAGGGAGATGAATAGTTTCTCCATTAAATCTTCTCCAACGCATAGTATAAAGGTTTTTGAAAGTTACTTAGTTATTGGTAAAACTGTGGTTATTTTATTATTAACAGGGGTTGATAAACGGAATTTGGAGTTAGAAATTGGGCGTAAAGTCCATTGACTTGTTTGGCATTGTTCTATTGCCCAAAGGCTGCAGCCCAATGTCATTTAGTTAAGATGTATTTAAAGGTTGTTTCGATAATTTTTTTGTGTTTGATGTTTTCCATACCTGCGTTTAGAGGTTTTCTTTC
>JAYVRD010000281.1:0-4396 GCA_043776595.1 Chitinophagaceae bacterium
TTGCAGCTTGTGCCGCTGAGTCAATAATAGCATGTCTTACACTATCAATGCTAATATCACAAGGCTCTATGCTATAAAACCATCCTCTCCAAAACCAATCTAAATCTTCGCCACTTGCATCTTCTATTGTTCTAAAAAAATCGGCTGGTGTGGGGTGTTTAAAAGCCCAACGACGAGCATACTCTTTAAAAGCAAAATCAAATAATTCTCTACCCATCACCGTTTCTCTCAAAATATTAAGGGCTGTTGATGGCTTGCCATAAGCGTTAGACCCAAATTGAACAATGTTTTCGCTATTGGTCATTATAGGTTCCAACTGGTCTTTTGGTAGCTTCATATAATCTGCAATGGTGTATGCTGGTCCTCTACGAGATGGGAATTTATTATCGTACAACTCTTTGGTGATGTAATCCATAAAGCTGTTTAAACCTTCGTCCATCCAAGTCCACTGTCTTTCGTCGCTGTTTATAATCATAGGAAAAAAGTTATGCCCTACTTCATGTATAATAACACCTAACATCCCATTTTTTGCATTTTCGGTATAAGTGCCATCTTTCTCTGTTCTACCATAATTAAAACATATCATTGGGTACTCCATACCACTGCTTGCCTCTATACTTTGTGCCACAGGGTAAGGATATGGTATAGTAAATTTAGAATAGGTACGTATCGTATGTGCTACTGCTTTGCTCGAAAATTTTCTATACAAGCCATAGGCTTCTTTTCCATAAGCACTCATACACATAATTTTTTTACCCTCTACATAGGTAGGAAATGCATCCCAAATAAATTTACGGCTGCTGCCCCAAGCAAAATCTCTAACATTATTGGCAGCAAATATCCAAGTTTTTTTTGAGGTGCTTTTTTGCTTTTCAGCAGCCTTCGCTTCTGCTAATGTTACTACTTCTACTGGCTCTTTTGCCTTTTGTGCAGATGTCCAACGCTGTTGCTGTGCACTAGTTAAAACGCTTGCATAATTGGTACATTCGCCAGTAGCCATAATGATATGGTCGGCTGGTACAGTCATGGCTACTTTAAAATTTCCAAACACCAAAGCAAATTCTCCACCACCAGTAAACTGATGGTTTTGCCAGCCTTGAAAATCGCTGTACACACAAAGGCGTGGATACCACTGAGACATAGTAAAAAGAGCGTTACCATCTTCTAGAAAAAACTCATAACCACCACGACCACCCATGGTGATAACATTAGATAATTTATAATTCCAGTTTATTTTAAGTACAACTTGTTGACCAGGTTTTAATGGAGATTGTAGATCAACCCGCATCATCGTTTTGTTAATGGTATACTTTAATACATTACCTGCCGTATTTGTAAGTGAGGTAATATTAATTCCATAACCATTATCCTTATTGGTTTCAGCCATAGCATCCACTGTGCTACTATTAATACTGCCTCTTGGTAAGGTAGATGCACTTTGATAGTTTGCATTTTTAATATTGCTATGTTCATTTTCATCCAACTGTAGCCATAAGTAGGTAAGTGCATCTGGTGAGTTGTTGAAATAGGTTATCGTTTCGCTACCTTTTAATTTGTAATTGGTTTCATCCAACTCGCATTTAATATCATAGTCTGCACGCTGTTGCCAATATTTATTGCCAGGTGCACCACTAGCAGTTCTATACTCGTTTGGGGTAGGTAAAATAGTACCTAATTGCTCAAACTTATTACCATGATTGCTGGTAGGGTTGTTCATTATGTTTTGTGAATTGGTTTTACTCACACAAACAATTAAAAATAAAAGCAATACAATTTTCTTCATGCTGTTTTGGTTTAAAAAGGTTTCCGTTCTATAGCCATTTGCAAAGCAAGGGCTGCTATACTGCCAGATAAAAAAATAATATAATCTTTACGATTAACTTTTAATAAAGAAACGAATATAATAGAAATAAGAAGTGCTGAAAGAACAATGAGCAATTGCCCAACTTCTAGCCCTAAATTAAATGCAAATAGTTGCGGTACGATATTGTTAGTTTTTCCCAATAAACTTTTTAAGTAAGTGCTAAAACCCAAGCCATGAATTAACCCAAAAAATAAGGCTAAAAAATATATCGTTGGCAATTTTTCCTTTGGTTGATTTTGTTTAACCCAAAGGTTATTGATAGCAGCTATAATTATAGTCAGCGGAATTAAAAACTCTATCCATTGTACAGAAAAATGTACCACATTAAAAACACTTAACGCTAGAGTGATGGTATGACCAATGGTAAAAGCTGTAACAAGTATCAGTACTTTTTTCCAATCTATAATCTGGTATCTAAGGCCAATAGCCAATACAAAAAGCATATGATCTATGCCATTAATATCAATAATATGACCAAAGCCTAATTGTAAGTATAGTTGAAAATCATTCATACGAATGCAACAAATTAATACCGACATTTGTGCTCACAAAAAATCTTAGGTGAATGGTAAATAGTTTATTTCAATGGTTGCTTTTGGGATTAATGAGTGTAACGCATCCCTTTTTTGTATCAATGACAGACATTAACCATAATGCAAAAGAACAAACGCTTGAAATTAGTGTAAGAGTTTTTAGTGATGATTTTGAAAAAGTGTTAGTGAAGAATAACAAAACCCAATTTGATATTGCGAAACCAACAAACAAAACGGCAGTAGACAAAATGATTTCCGCCTATATTGGTAAAAATTTACTACTTACAATTGATGGAAAAAAATTAACGCCCACTTATATTGGCTACGAAATACAAGAGGCAAGTGTATGGAGCTATTTTGAAATAAAGCAAATGCCTAGTGTAAATAGAATTGATGTAGTAAACACTTTGCTGTACGATTTTAACGACAAACAAATAAACTTACATCATGTAAAAATGAATGGTAAAGAAAAAAGCTACAAATTAAATTATCCTAATAATAATACAAGTTTTAGTTGGTAGCTTAAAAAGTATCAAGTAATTAATGGCTGTGCCTTTCAAAATCTATAACCTGTGGGTTACTAATGGCTGCACTTAATAAAGTTTGTTGTAACTTTTCTAATCCTTTTGCAAGGTACTTTCCATCAAAATAACAAATAGTAAAATGTACATCATCATCAACTAAAATAATATTGCCATTTGCATCTTTTATTATAGGGTATTCTGTACCTGCTTGGTAAGGGCGATACAAATATTTTCTAATGATGGTATTAACTACCTCAGCTTTTTGAGCTTCGTTTCTAAGTATATTGGTAATGCCAATAGAAATGAAAAATAACTTGTCTTCAAAAAATTGTAACTGAACCAGCATAGATAAGTTGGCGATATTTATTTTGTGTACCTGAACGTAATAGTTATTCCCATTGCTAAATTTATATTTAGGTTTTTTCCATTCATCGCTCAGTTCTTCAGTTTTAACCCCAATATACAACCCCAATGGATTCATTTTTTCGTAGGTAAATGATAATTTTTTTACATCAATTTTCTCATTTATACTCTGGTAAAATAAAATGATACGCTTGAAAAAGATTCTACTATGGTACAATTCCTCCCTATAAGATGAACCAAATACAGGAGTAGAGCTATTTAAAAAAATAGAAGCGGCTTTTTTTAACAACACACTGCGTAAACTCATAATTTTTTTCGAATGAATATTGAATAAATAATTATTGCTATTATAATCTTTCGTGGTGTTGCTCGGTCGACAAGCTTAGTAAAATGGCTCGTTCTAGAATGTTGAATTTTTCTTCAACATAACTATGTTCTAAAAAGCAAATGGAAAAATTAGTCTCATCATTTACTAAAGCATAATTGTTGTTGGTATCTTTTACTATTGGGTAATCCATTTCTTTTTTATAGGGATAAGAAAAGTGATTGCCCATGACTGCATTCACAATATTTTCTTTTTCTGTATTGCTATCAAATTGAATGTTGAAATGAAAACCAGCGAAATACAATTTGTTATTTAGAAATTGTAGTTGCATCAAAGCATCGATATCATTTACATCTACGTGGTAAAATGCAACTTTAAATGTGTTGCCTTTTTCCATTTGAAAACTCGGCTTTCCAAGTATGTTATTTATGGCAGTAAAATTGTCGCCAAATTTTAAGTTCAATAAATGAAAGGAAAATGGGCTAAGTAATATTCTTCCATGTAATTCTTTTTGCTGCACCTGCTTATAAAACGAAATGACGCGTTTAAAGTAGATGTTGTTGTAATAAAAGACTTCTTTTTGCGAAGTTTCTTTTACATCTATACCAATAAGGCCACCAGCCATCTTTAGCATTGATGTGAACATAAAAAACAGATTAGTTGGTTCAGTAGGGTAATACGATTATCAGATAAAAGTATCATGCACTAACTCGACTGCATAATGTTGATTATCCACAAAGAAGTATTAATGTGAATAAGTGAAGAGTGAGAAGTGAGAAGTGAGAAG
>JAYVRD010000282.1:0-4393 GCA_043776595.1 Chitinophagaceae bacterium
TTATGTCTAAATCTATTTTACTGAGAATAATCTGATAGGACATTTGTAAAATTTATACAAATATACACAATCGGAATTATTAAAGCATGCTAGTATACACAACGGCATTACTGGCTTTGCCGAATGGAAAACTTTGCAACGTGATACGATAAGAATACGTTTGGTAACCTACTCACCCAATTACTTGGCACACCATTGGTGCAGCAAAGGGCATATTATTTTTTGTGTAGATGGAGAAATGATAACTGAACTTGAAAATGGTAGCCAACACACTTTAAGCAAAGGAATGTTATACACTGTAGGAGATAACAGCGATGCCCATCGTTCGTATAGTGAGCATGGTTGTGTCTTGTTTATTGTGGATTGATAAAAAGAATTTTTTGGAACACCATTACTTGTAGTTCAATTTCAGTTCTGTTGTGTATTTATCATATGCCACGCTACTATAAAGCTTCATACTTGTCCAAAGCTAAACATGTGCGACGCAACCGCTGCTAAATAATACTACCAAAGCTGGCTACATCATCTCTACTTCTTTATTGTTCTTAAATAGCTACCTGTAAGTGCACCCAAGCCTGCCAATAAGCCACCTACAAATGCAGTAACTGCAATAAGTGTGTAGGGGTTGCCACCTAAGGGTAATACTGATGCTACTTTGGTAGCTAAGAGGTGTTGGTTATCGCTATCTATTTTAAAAGCGATAGAACCCCATAAAAGTAGCAAGGCTATAAAGCCACTTAGAAATGCTTTAAATGCTTTTTGGTGTACGGACACTGCTACTATTAAAGCACATACTACAAAACTAAACCAAGGTAAGAATTGAAATAATCCTGCTGCATAACTAAGTAATGCTGTAAGTAGTATAGCTGTTGTAAATTTCATGATGTGTTTTGTTATGCGTTAACGTAAGTAAAATGCCATTTAAAAGTATCACCTTTTTTAGCTTTGGCTTTATTGGCAAATTGGGCTAAATAGTATTTTCCAGCAGCCCAATAATCTATAAAGGTATCGTAGTATTTGCTGCCTGGGTTGCCACTTTGCCCACCAGGATATACTACATAGGCTTCAGTTTCATCAGTTAAGTGTACAATCATTCTCCAGCTTGGACCATGGTTATTTTTGGTGCAGTTTATAATATGATCTCCACCACCAATTGGTAAATGCAGCCTACTAAGTGCAGGTATTTTTGTAAGATGATCTACATGGTTGTCTTTATACTTTGCCCATTCTAATATTCCTTGTTTATCTGCAATAACAATTTGTTTAGCTGCTTTTTTAAATGCTACTAGTACAATATCGTTTATCGTTTCTACTTTGTTTGTGGTAGTTACATCGTCTATAAACTTCCAAGCACTGTCTTTTGTTATGGCTTCTAGCAAAACACTTTCATCTATCCAAGGTATGGGCAGTTTTGCTTGAAGGTATTCATCTTGGTAAATACCCATTTCTACACTATCCCAAAAAGTAATAAAAACGGATGGCCCTTTTTCGGCTACATCGTTTCTTAAATTCCAGCTTTTAAAAATATCTAAGTACTTTTTCTCATCAGCGTTTAGCTTGGTTTCGTCTAAATATTTTAATAATATGGGTCTGCTAAATTCTGCAAACACATTGTAGTTATCGGTTTGCATATTTTGCATATCAGTAACTGTAATGCCATTCATGGCATTTAATTTTCTATTAATAATAATACCACGATAAGGTGGAAAATTAGAACCCTTGCCTAAGTAGTATGGGTAAGTTTCATCTACTGATTCTTGATTGGCACTACTTACAAAACCACGAACAGGGTTTACCATTTGTGGGTTTTCTTTTACAGGAATCATACCCTGCCACATATAAGTACTATCGGTACCTGGCATTACAAAATCTCCTTGTTGTTTCCATTTGGCAATAAAATCTCCCTGTTGGCGTATGGCAATATCTCCACCCTTACTAGCAAAGGCAAAATTTTGTCCTGGGCATTTAAAGGTAGAAATGGCATCTACATAATCAACATAATCTTTAGCGTAGTTTAGCTTGTAAAAAGTTCTAAGGTCGTTACTACCATCGTGTGCAGTCCATCGTACTGCATAACCAGTGTTGATATTATTCGCCGAATCTACAACCTTGTAAACATAATTTTTATCGTACATTACTGGGCCAAAAATGGTCATGGCAATATTTTCTACATCGTCTGGTTTGCCTTTAATTTTAATAATTTCTTTTCTAGTTTCAGCACGTTTCCATTGTCCATCAAACCAATATTCCTGCAGGGTGCTGTCTTTAAATTTTATTTCGTAAAAGTCTTTTACATCACGCCCACTATTGGTTACCCCCCAAGCAATGCTATCGTTAAAACCAATAATAACAGCAGGCGAACCTGGAAAGCTTGCACCATATACACTATGCTTTGGTGTGGTTATTTGCATTTCGTACCAAAGCGATGGTAGGTTTAAATTTAGGTGAGGATCATTGCATAAAATGGGTTTGCCACTTTTGGTTTTGCTGCCAGCTACAGCCCAGTTATTGCTACCATTGTTTTTATCTGGTGTTATGGGTGCGACTATATTGTTGCTATCATTTTTTCCAAAATAAGCACTGTCTAAATTGGTAGGTGTTTTTATACTAATAGATGGTTTTTCAAAAGCTGTACCTTTTGGTATAATAGGATCTAAAGAATCTTTACTGTTGGGAAAAAGTTTCATGTAATCATCATATCCAAAAACATTTTTGGCATTGGTATTTAGTAAATCGTTGCCACCACCACTTAAGTCATAACTCATTAATTTTAAAAACAACATGCTTTTTAAATTCGTCCAAGGCTCGGGTTTGTAGTCAAGTAGCTTGTATTCAAAAGGCAGGTCTTTATCTTTTAAATGACTTATGTAGTAGTTAATACCAGCAGTATAAGCATCGCAAGTGGCTTTGCTTTCAAGGTCGGCTTCCATAGCTTTTAGGCTTTGTTCTGCTCCATATACCATTCCCAAACGTCTAAAATATTTATCCAAACCCAAACGCTCCTCTCCTACTATTTCACTCAATCTTCCACCAGCCAAGTAGGTTTGAAATTCCATTTGCCAAAGCCTAAATTTTGCATGTACATAGCCTTGCATAAAGTAGGCATCAGTTTCATTATCGGCATAAATATGTGGCACTAATCGCTCATCGTAGTACACATCTACCATGCCTTTTAAACCCACAATTTTATTATCTAACTTTTCGCCACCAAAAGGCTCATCTGCCGGCTCGGCATTTTGCCAAAAACCTTGCTGAGGGCTTAAAAAGTAACCCAGCCTAGGGGTTTTGGTTTTACCTACTGGCAACTGCATATTCATAGCAATTACTAAACTTGTAGTTATCACAGCCGAAATGACAAAAGGAACAACTCTCATATCGTTAGTTTAAAGGTTTGAAAGTAGTATTTTTTTTGTAGTCAGCTTAGTAGTTCTATTAAACTTCGGTTGCGTCGCACATTTTAAACGCTAGGATATCTATTTAGCCTTCATCATACATATAATTAATGGTTCTTTTTAAATTATATAATTACCTCTATACCTATTGATTTTAATGTATAAGAAAAATTAAAGTTGGCTAATAAGATTTACAAAGTTCTTTCTAATTTTTATTCATCATTTGTGTATTAAATTCCACAATAAACTATACATATTTTCTAACTGCTACCATAAATTACAATGGCATCAATTTTGAATAATTGTTCATGTTTATTAATAATTAAACTATACAATCATGAATCTCTTAAAAAAATTAAGTTTATCGGTATTTACAGTATTTCTATCAACATTAACTTGGGCACAAGATAAAAAAGTTGATGTTGACATTAATTTAAATAAAGGGCAAAATAGCAATTGGTATCAGCAACCTTGGATATGGATTGTAGGAGGTGCTGTATTTATTTTGCTTCTTGTGGCATTACTAAAAAGCAAAAAAGATTAAGCCTTTGTATCCCATTTCTCTCTAATAAAAATATATATTGTTGGAGATAATAAATAAACTTCCCTTATAAGTATCCTATTACTTGTAAGGGAAGTTTGTTTTTGGTATTCACCCTAACCATTAATTATCTTTACTGTAGACAACTTATAGCACTTCGTACAAGTGATATACAATGATTAATTAAACGAATTAAAGGACTGCTATTGTTATTTCATGTTTCTACCCAACATCTTCTTTACTCTTCTGTCATTTATTGTATTACACTACTACCTACTAAAAGCTAAATAGAAATCCATAGCTAAACATGTGCCCTTCGTCTCTACTCAGGATAAACTTGCAACCGAAGCTTAATAGCATTACTATAGTTTGCTACCTAAAAAAATTAGTGATGTGGATTGATGATAGAATAAACTGCTGAATCTATAAACTTACCATCAAAGTAATAATTTTCTTTAAA
>JAYVRD010000283.1:0-4382 GCA_043776595.1 Chitinophagaceae bacterium
AGCAAAGCCTTTACTAATCCACTTTTGGGGGTTGCTCCGCTATTTAGTAATCTATATTTTTCTACCAACAAAGCGTATGCACCAGCTACATTAGGCGATGCCATACTACTACCCCAACCATGGCTGTACGCATTATTAGGATAAGTGCTATTAACATCGCTACCAGTAGCACAAATTTCTGGTTTTAATCTACCATCGTTTACAGGACCAAAACTACTACCCGGACTTATTTTATAATCCTTATCACCCCATCCAACTACTATATCATTTTTTGCACTTTGGTTTGCACCTAGCAAAGTATGAAAGCCCGTAGCATAGCCATTACAAGTAATACTACCATCGTTACCAGCAGCAAAAACGTGTAACAGATTAGGTAATTCAAAAGCTTGTAAATCCGTCATTCTTGAGTAGGTATCATATGTACCTGCAATTGCACAATCGCCTACATAATAGCCCCAAGAGTTGTTGGTAGCTACCATACCATAATCTGCTACATAAGTGGCTGCATTTTGTAAAATACCATAGTGCAACGAACTTACTACGTTTGCGGCAGCAGCCATACCTCTTAATAATTCTTCTTTTATACCAGCCCCAGCCATTATACCACTTACATGGTGCGTATGATCTTTAAAAAAACCTGCTGAACGATTGATGATTCTGTCTTTAGTATCCACATGGGTTACAGGTGCTCCATTATCGCCAATGCCAATAGTTACACCAGCTCCATTCAAACCCTCACCACCAGCACTTAGTGGAGCGTTTAAGATATTTGCCCTAGCATTGTTTCTCATTTCATTATTTAAATCTTTTGCATCTGGGGCAATAGGTTCTGTATACTCAATAAAAGGAATAGCAGCTAACTCTTCTATTCTTTGTTGAGATGTTCTTACAATAAGTACTTGGTATTTACTCCAATCTTCATTTATTATACTATAATTTTTTTGTAATAAATATTGTTTGGCTTCTCTAATGGTAATTGCTGTACTAATATTTACCAATACATCTACAGTACCATTTTGCTTTACTGCCCAATTAGGTAAGTTTTGTTGCAAAAGCGAAGGATGAATTTTAAAGGATGCATCGGGCTTTATAATGCTTCTAATTTTTAATTGTTGTAAATTTTGTGTGGTTAAAGGTTGGGTAATGATTGCTGTATACGCATAATTGGGCACGTAGTTTAATAGCCTAATGCCCTTAGATGCTAATTGCTGTACTAATTGTTGAGTGGGTATTTGATGAAACTGAATAACAACAAAATATTTACTATTAAATGGTTTATTGATGGTTGTAAAACTTTGCCAAGTAAAAGAGGGGGAAATACTTTCGGGTATAATTTTTTTACTTTTTAAAAAAAGTCTATAATCTTGTGCTTGTAAATTAAACACACAACATAAAGAGCAAAACAAGAAGAACGTTGAAATTCTAAAATTGGTATAAAATGGCTTCATTACCTTAGGCTTTTCATTTTAAAGATACGTTACCTAAGCATTAACGCTGCAATCGATTACTAAGTTTTATAATGCAAATTTTTTACTGATAATTTGGTAGATACGTTCAAAATCGTATTTTGGTACAAATTATAGCCAAATGCTTGAATGGCAAACGGGTAAAGTCATCAGAATAGCAGATGAAACCCCTTCTACCAAACGTTTCTGGATAGAAATGAATGGAACTAACGATTTTCAGTTTCTGCCCGGACAGTTCATAACCCTCGACCTGCCCATCCATGAGCAAAAAAATAAACGATGGCGTAGTTACTCCATTGCTTCTGCCCCTGATGGAACTAATGTTGTTGAACTGGTAATTGTACTGCTAGAGGGTGGTTTAGGCACCACTTTTCTTTTTAAGGAAGTATCGGTTGGTAGTGAACTAACTATTCGTGGTCCACAAGGCAAGTTTACGCTGCCTGAACAATTAGACAAAGATATTTTTCTTATTTGTACAGGCACAGGCATTGCTCCTTTTAGATCTATGGCTCATCATCTTCATGCACATAAACTGCCACATCAAAATATTCACCTCATTTTTGGATGTAGATATTTTGGAGATGGTTTATACATCAATGAATTAAAAGAATTAGAGAAAAAAGAAAACGGCTTTTTCTTTCATCCCGTATTTTCTCGAGAACAAGAAGTACCTGATGGTATGTATAAGGGTTATGTACATGGGGTGTATGAAAATTTGGTACAACAAAATAAACAGCCTGCACGTTTTTATTTATGCGGATGGAAGAATATGATTGATGAGGCCAAGCAACGAATTGTAGATTTAGGCTACGATAAAAAAGACATTCATTTAGAGTTATATGGTTAGATAGATTTTCAATACCCCATTGAATGAAGAAAGAAAATTTTAAACAGTTATGCCATTTGCTGGCTGGCTTTGCCATTATATCGAGAGCTTACCAAAGTTTTGAACAGAAAGAATATGGTGAATTGGTACTTTATGCCATTACTGGGGCTATAATATTAGTAGTTGCTGGCATAGAAGAATGGTTAGTTAAAAAAGCAGCCTCTATAGAATGGATATTTTTCTTTCTCGAATCTGCAGTTCTCTTGTACATTGCTTTTTTTGATGAGTCAAAGAAATATTATAAATTTCTATTTGCAGGTAGTGGGGTAGTTTATACGTTATTAGGTGTATACTTTTGCAATCTATCACTCAAAAAAAAGAAAACTAGCCACCGCCGTACAAAAAAACATAGCCGCCGCCGCGGCCACACAGGATATAAATATCAAAAGGAAGTGGAGGATGGAGAATAATCCAATTTTCAATTTTGTTTTAATTTGTTGCTTTACCTTTAAAGCCTAAATCAAAACATACTGTTATGAAGCAAATTATTACACTTCTTCTTTTAGCCTGCTTTTCGTTTTCAATACAAATAAAAGCTCAATCATTATACAAAGTTACTTTAGAAGAAAAAGTTGCCAACTCTACTTTAATAGTTGAGGGTAAAGTGGTAGAACAGCGTTGTTTTTGGAATGCAGCCCATACTTTTATTTTTACTGCTAATAAAATACAAGTGTATAAAGTATTTAAAGGCAATGAAACGCCACAGTTTATAGAGGTGGTAACACAGGGCGGAACAATAGATAATAAATCCATAGAAGCTAGCGATTTGCTTGCACTTGAAAAAGATAAAATTGGCGTTTTTTTCTGTTATCCTAATACACTTAATCTTCGTTCGCCTTTCTCAAATAATTTGTTGATGGATATATACAGTAGTAGTCAGGGATGTTTTGTTTATGAAACCTTTCAACAGAAAGCTGTAGCACCATTTGTATTTTACAACAGCATTACACAAGAATTATATCCTGAATTGCAAACAAAAATTGGTACACAATATAAAGTTGTTGATGGTTCTTTTAATCTAGCTAATCGTCAAACCATGATTGCAAGAACCAATGCTCCATCAGTTACAGCCATGTCTCCACTTACCGTTAATGCTGGTGCTACTTTAAGCCCCTCTACCAATGTGCTTACGCTTACAGGTTCAGGTTTTGGCACGGCTACTTCTGCCTCAAAAGTATCATTTGCAGATGGTAACACTGGTGGTTCTACTCCAACTTTTGATGTATTAGGAACTTCACCATTAATTGTTTCTTGGACAGATACCGAAATTAAACTTCGTGTTCCATCAAGAGCCGCCAGTGGCTTTGTAAAAGTTACAGACAATTTAGGCTCAGAAACTTATGCACCCGACAATCTTACTGTTTTTTATGGCATACTTACCAGCCAACTTACTGTAGATGGTGTTACTATTATTAAAGAATCTAATTTGATGAACCAAAACGGTTCTGGTGGTTACAATATATTATACAGTATTAGTACAGCTGGTAGTGGCGTAAATTTAGATGCTGCACCAGAAAAGGCTACCTTTCAAAGAGCATTAAATACTTGGAAGGAAGTAACAGGAGCTAATTATGTTGAAGCTGGCACTACAGGTATTCAGTCTGTTTCAAATGATTATAATAACGTAATTATGTTTGATAATACTAATACTGGTGTTAGTGTTTTAGCTAGTGGTGTTCTAGCAGTTTGCTATTCGTATAACAGCACATGTTCTCCTTCTACCAACGAAATTCAAAAAACAGGATTTGATATTGTTTTAAGAAATACTGGTGTTTCTTCAGGGAGCGTTACGTTTACTGCTGGTCCTTGCCCACCCTCAACATCTGGTAGTGTGTATGATTTTGAAACAGTTATTTTACACGAACTAGGACACTCTTTAAACCTTGCTCACGTTAATGAAGCTACACAAGGGTCTTACCCTAATCTTAATCCAGCTAAGCTAATGCACTATGCAGTAACCAATGGTGTAAAAAGAGTAACACCAGATGCCTCTGCCTATAAAGGTGTTTTATACCAAGTAGTACCACAGG
>JAYVRD010000284.1:0-4368 GCA_043776595.1 Chitinophagaceae bacterium
GTACCAACTATAAAAAACCAAGCCTATAGCACTAAAGAGTAAGCCATCTTTATGTACACCACTACACCAAAACAAAAAAGAAGGAATACAAAAAAGTGAAATAAGCAACCACCATTTTCTTTCAGAAAAAAGGATAAGCATTAACCTGTAAAATGCCATCATCCCAAAAAAGAAAAAGAAATTAAAGAATATGATATCAGCATAATAACTTTTAAATGTGAATACATTGCATACTGCCAATAGTTTTATGATGACGTTACTTTTTAAATCGTTCCAATAAGAATTTTGACCCAAAAATAAATTACCGCTTTGGCTATAACCATAGCTAAACAAATCTTTTGTAAACCCAAATGGGTTTTTTAAAAGCCAATCAGTTTCTCTACAACTTTCATTAAAAAAATGCCAGGTATCGCTACCTTGCAAGTATTGTGGTTGCAAATAAAACCAAGCATAAGCTAAGCCAGCAAGTACTTTTAAGGCAAATAAAAGCACCAACCAAGCATTGCTAAGCCCACTCTTTTTAAAAAAAGAAATACGGGTAATAACAAAAGAAAAAAAAAGCAAATAGAAACCAAAAATAAGCCACTGCATAACGTATGGTTTAGAGTAAAGTAAATATAAAACGTGCAGCCACTGTTGCAAAAGTTATTTATTATGCACCTATTTGTTTATAACCCTACACTCTTATACCAGCACTGATGCTTACACTTCTTATAAAAATATTTATTTTAAATGTCTTGGCATAACTACGAACAGATTTTATCAATAAAAATGCTATCTGTGGTATTATGAGAACTTACGCTTTGCAGGCTAATTAGTTTAGGTATTTTAGCTTTGGCTTTATACCCATATCTGTTTTATATTTTGCTTATGAAAAATGTACTCAAATTGGCAATCTAGTAGAATTGATACTGTCCATTTCTTTTAGCACAAGATTGTTGCTCGTTTATTACCCTTTTGATTCCATACTAGTTTCACAACTAGTATTAATCTACACTAATAATATTTTGCTTTTTAATTGCTGTCATTTTATGTGGTATTGCATTTATTATTTCGTTTTTTAAATAATCTACTAAACGTTTTTTCACAAATGTTCTATGTACTGCCATGCTTACTTCTCTTACAGGCGTTGGCTTTTTAAAATATCGCAAATGCTTTTGTTGTGCAGCAGGCAAACCAAAAGTTGCTAGCTCAGGCAGTATAGTTATGCCATCGTATAAATCTACCATTCTCTTAAGTGTTTCTAAACTACTAGCTTCATATTCAAAGTGTGTATGCTCAATGCCTGCCTCACGTAGTTCACAAAGGTTCATAATTTGAGATCTAAAGCAATGTCCCTCTTCAAGCAACCATAGTTTGCCAGGGTCTAACTCACTAGGTAGCAAATAATTTTTCTTGTATGCAGGATTGTTTTTAGATACATACACCAGCATTTCTTCATAAAAAAGAATATGTTCTTTAATACCATTTTCATTAAGTGGTGTTACTAAAATACCAGCATCTACTTTTCCATCTCTTAGCCCATTAACTATTCGTTCCGTAGTCATTTCGGTTACTTGCAGTTTTACAAAAGGGTATTTTTTTGTAAATGTTTTTATAAACAGTGGTAGTAAGTAAGGTGCAAGTGTTGGTATAATAGCTAGCTTTAACTCTCCATTTACAATTCCATTTTTACTTTGCAATATTTCGTGTAAGGTATCTCTTTCTGCTATTATTTTCTTGGCTTGTTCTATAACGGCCGTGCCGGTTTCTGTAGGCAATACGGGTTGTTTGCTTCTGTCAAAAATTTTTACTTTAAGTTCTTCTTCCAGCTTTTGTAATTGCATACTAAGTGTAGGCTGCGTTACAAAACATTTATTGGCAGCTGTTGCAAAATGACGGTATGTATCTAATGCCACTACATATTCTAATTGCACCAAAGTCATACTTATAGTTTTTATCTATGAAAGGTTAAAGATAATTGATTTGCTATATCACTTTATTTATCACATGTTTGTTGTATAATTTTTGTTATACTTAAAAAAATATTATCGTTATGAACGAAAGCAATGAAGAAATAGTACCCCAAACTAAAAGTCTTGATGTAAACAGCGAAAGTGAAGCCAAATGTCCATTTCCACATGGAGCTACTAAGCCAGTTGCTGGTGGTGGCACTAGGAATACAGACTGGTGGCCCAATCAATTAAAATTAAATGTGCTTCGTCAGCATTCTTCGCTATCAAACCCAATGGGCGAAACATTCAATTATGCGGAAGAGTTTAAGAGCCTTGATTTAGCAGCAATTAAAAAAGACATTTTCGATCTAATGACTACTTCGCAAGACTGGTGGCCTGCAGACTATGGTCATTATGGTCCATTTTTTATACGCATGGCTTGGCATAGTGCAGGCACTTATCGTATTCAAGATGGGCGTGGTGGTGCTGGTGCTGGTATGCAACGTTTTGCTCCATTAAACAGTTGGCCAGACAATGCAAACCTTGATAAAGCAAGATTATTGCTTTGGCCTATCAAACAGAAATATGGACAAAAAATTTCTTGGGCAGACTTAATGATATTGGTTGGCAATTGTGCACTTGAATCAATGGGTTTTAAAACCTTTGGTTTTGCAGGTGGACGTGCCGATGTTTGGGAACCGCAAGAAGAAGTGTATTGGGGTTCTGAAAAAGAATGGCTAGGAGACAAACGCTACACTGGTAATCGTGAATTGGAAAACCCTTTGGCTGCTGTGCAAATGGGTTTGATTTATGTAAACCCTGAAGGACCAAATGGCAATCCAGACCCACTAGCTTCTGCAAAAGATATTCGTGAAACCTTTGCCCGTATGGCAATGAATGATGAAGAAACTGTGGCTTTGATTGCTGGTGGGCACACATTTGGTAAAACACATGGTGCTGCCGACCCAAGTAAACATGTGGGCAAAGAACCTACAGCAGCTAGTATTGAAGAACAAGGACAAGGTTGGGCAAACACTTTTGGTACAGGTAATGGAGCTAATACGATTACTAGTGGTTTGGAAGGTGCTTGGACGACAACACCTATACAATGGGGCCATAATTATTTTGAAAATTTATTTGGTTATGAATGGGAACTAAGCAAAAGCCCTGCTGGAGCACACCAATGGAAGCCAAAAGGCAATGCTGGTGCTGGACTAGTGCCAGATGCACATGATGCTACCAAACGCCATGCACCATTTATGTTGACAACTGATTTGGCATTACTCATAGACCCAGCTTATGAAAAAGTATCCAGAAATTTTTACGAAAACCCACATCAATTTGCTGATGCTTTTGCCCGTGCATGGTTTAAGTTAACACATAGAGACATGGGTCCTATTACACGTTACCTTGGTACAGAAGTACCAACAGAAACATTGATTTGGCAAGATCCCATTCCTACAGTAACACATGAGTTGGTTAATGAACATGACATTGATTCATTAAAAGCCATCCTACTTTCTTCTGGGCTATCCATTGCAGAATTAGTGAGCACAGCTTGGGCTTCTGCATCCACTTTTCGTGGCTCTGATAAACGTGGTGGAGCAAATGGTGCAAGAATTAGATTAGCCCCACAGAAATATTGGGAAGTAAACAATCCAACTCAATTATCTAAAGTGTTGGATGTATTGGAAGGCATTCAAACCTCATTCAACAATGTACAATCAGGCAATAAAAAAGTTTCAATAGCCGACTTAATAGTTTTGGCTGGAAGTGCAGCAATAGAGCAAGCAGCCAAGCAAGCTGGGCTACATGTAACAGTGCCATTTACCCCAGGGCGTGGCGATGCATTGCAAGAGCAAACTGATGTAGCATCCTTTGCTGTATTAGAACCTATTGCCGATGGATTTCGCAATTTCAAAAAAAATTCCCATTATGTAGCTGCTGAAGAATTGTTGATTGATAAGGCACAACTCTTAATGCTAACTGCCCCTGAATTAACCGTTTTGGTTGGTGGTTTGCGTTCCTTAAATGCCAACTTCAACCAAGTACAACATGGTGTACTTACCAAACAACCTGGAACATTAAGCAACGATTTTTTTGTGAACCTTATTGACTTTAATACTAAATGGAGTGCAGTTGCAGAAGATATTTTTGAAGGTCGTGACCGTAAAACAAATGAAGTAAAATGGACTGGGACAAGAGCAGATTTGATTTTTGGTTCTAACTCAGAGTTAAGAGCTATAGCAGAAGTATATGCTTGTGATGATGCAAAAGAAAAATTTGTACATGATTTTATTGCAGCTTGGGCTAAGGTGATGAACCTTGACAGATTTGATTTAGTCTAGTGTTTTTAAATTTTCATTGAAATAGGTAAAAAAATCCACTCGTAACTGAGTGGATTTTTTATGTAGCCAGCAGCAGAATAAGTATT
>JAYVRD010000285.1:0-17151 GCA_043776595.1 Chitinophagaceae bacterium
TAAAGATGAAATTATTTTTTAAACCAATTAATCTATATGCAAAATGAAGAGCTTTAATAATAGAATACACTAATAGAAAAGTCAAGAGATAGATGATGTCTGAAGCAAGTGCTGCTAATATTCCGAAAATAATGTCCATGTATTATATTTATTTATGGTTGACAAACTTCGATTTACTAAGGGAGGTCAATAATTACTGCCAACGAACAGGTATTGCCAATTGCTCCAACGTTCCTCCCAACTATTGGCAATACTCTTGTTGGCTGCAGTTTATTTCTCGATTAATTTAATAATGCTGATGACAGTTACGGTACTAATTACACATAATTCAGACATTAAGCGGTTTGCTTTTAAGTCATGCGTCAATTTATTAGCGAGGTCAACAGATTTTTCAGAAGTTGTAATTACTGAATACGAATAATCTCTTAACTCTTTATTTTCGGAGCCTGTGAGTTCACTTCTTATATAAGTATGAAGCCTGTTTTTAAATTTTGCTTCCCCCAAATCAATATTCTTATCTGAACAAATGTGTTTCGTTGGATTGAAAACAATATTGGCTACTTTTTGCAATAATGTTCTTGAACTGTTTCCAATATTTTGGAAGTCTATTGTTTCTGTAGCAGTTCTTTGGAGATTTAGTAGATGGGTTTGTCCAGAATTGATTTCTTGCCAAGGAGTATTAATTGGAACAATTCTATTTTCTAAGATTTGAAACCTTTTCAAGTCTGGATAAGTTTTAACCTTATATATATGTGTGTTTGTAAACTGGGACAACTTAGACGAAATATTATTTTCAAATTGTTTAATGCTTCCTTGATATTTTTTAAAAATTTCTGGGTCAAGAAGGATAAATAATCCCATGCTATCTGAAAAACCAGATGTGTAATCTTTTTCCACACTTATCTTAGAATGTATCAAGAAGTCATGAACATCATAGGTAGTACTTGTGTCAAATAAATGAAGTAAATATTGAAAGGTCTTTTCTGGCATTTCCATCCTTAGTAATTTTTGATGTCAAATTGCAGCCAATTCAAAAATATACGAAAGTTTTCACTCTTTCAATCTTGCGTATATTTTTTTAATCGTCTTATTTTTCAAGTATTTAAAAAAATATCCGCAAGCGGTTTTGGGTTTCGGCAATACAACTTACAATTTTACAATTTCATAGCCAAACCTACGCTACGATAAAAGCTGAATAGATATCATAAGCCAGACATGTGCGACGCAACTGAAGCTATATTCTTATTCTACTGCTGGCTACAAAAAATTAAAATTGAAAATAAATAAACGAGCTACTACTTTCTTGGCTCCAAATTAAAAGTATGAGTAAAATAGCCCAAACAATTCCTACTAACCACCAACTACTTTTATAAGCTACATCTAACACTTTGGTATTACGCATTAGCCAATGGGCAATAATCATGGCTACTACTATTACTGCTACTTTAATAATAGCCATGGTAGTAAGTAGTGCATCGCCTGTGTGTATGCCAAACATAGATTTAAAGATGCTTGCAGCTTTGCTAAAACTGCTTGCTCTAAAAAATACCCAAGTAATATTTACCAAGAAGAATGTAAATAATGCATACACAAAACCAGTAATTGTTTTTTGTGCGGATGATGCAAGGGCTGTAACTTTTCCTGTTTTATCGTCAATAAATTTTTCTATCCATAAATACAAGCCATGCAAGCCACCCCAAACTACAAACGTCCAGTTGGCACCATGCCACAAGCCACCAATAAGCATGGTAAGCATAAGGTTTATGTAAGTTCTTATATTTCCTTTTTGATTGCCACCTAAGGGGATGTACAAATAATCTCTTAGCCATGCCGATAAGGTAATATGCCAGCGTTTCCAAAAGTCTGAAAAGCCAATAGCTGCATACGGGTAATTGAAGTTTTGTGGCAGTATAAAACCTAAACACATAGCTACACCTATGGCACAGGTGGAGTAACCTGCAAAGTCGAAAAATATTTGACCACAAAAAGCTAGTGTACCCATCCAAGCATCTAATCCTGCAACATTTTTGGTGGCATTAAATACATCGTTGGCTGGTGCAGCTAACATACTATCTGCCAGTACCACTTTCATAAATAAACCAAGGGATAACAGTAATAAACCATCCAGCAATTGTTTTTTACTAGCTCTATGTTCAGTTTCAAATTGTGGCACTAATTGAGGTGGGCGTACAATAGGTCCTGCTACTAAGTGAGGAAAGAAAGTTACAAATAAAGAAAAGTCGAGCATACTTTTTACAGGTTCACTTTTTTTATGATACATGTCTATGGTATAGCAAAGTGTGGTAAATGTGTAAAAGGAAATGCCTGCTGGTAAAATAATATTGGGCTTTGCAGGATGAAAATTTGCACCCAAAGCATTAATCAATGTTGTAAAATTTTCTAATAAAAATCCACCATATTTAAAGAAGCAAAGCATACCCAAATTGCCTATTAAACTTACCACTAACAAAACTCTTTTTTTACTTACATTGGTTTGTGTGTACAAGGCTTTGCCCACAAAAAAATCTACTACAGTACTTAGCCAAAGCAATAAAATAAATGGAGGGTTCCATGCAGCGTAAAACAAATAACTAGCTAATAATAGGTTTACTTTTTTTGCCTTCCAGCTAAAAGGGAGGTTGTGCAAAATAAGTATGAGTATAAAAAATACAATAAAGGTGTATGAGTTAAAAACCATAAAACAGTTTTTTATTGGTAGATAAAATAGTTGGGCAACTTATTTAGAAAACTTCCAGCCTTTTTCGGTTTGTAAAATATTAATGAATGCTGTGGTAAATGTTATTGCATCTTTTGGTGCAAGGTGAGACCACTCCGGACAAACAAAATGATTGATACTTGGATAATCCATAAAATGAATGCCAGAACAGGCAGTTATTTCAAGTAGTTTATTCCAATATTTTTCTCTGGGAAATCCCATGCTTTCGCCTATCCAATAAGGTCCACTAGATGGTGTTCGTACAAAAAGTACATTGCCACCCCTCGCTTTTATTTTATCGGTAGCTTCTTTTACAGCTTGCATCATGTGTAGTAAAGTATCGCCACTAGGTGGCGGAAAACGTTCTCCCATTTTAGCATAGAGCATCCATATATCGGTAACACGTTTTTTAATGTTGGTATCTGCTAGCATTTTATCTGTCATGTAAGATTGACGATTAAAATTTACCCTTTCAAAATCTTCAGGAAATGTAGGAAGTGTCATTACACCTTTTCTGTTGGGTAGCTTTATTTCATCTAGCATAGCAGAAAGTGAATGATGCTCTTTATCTAAAAAAACAAATTGAGACTCCAACCCATGATTTACTACAAAGCTTACTTTTTGTGCAGGGGTGATTTCTTTATAATACTTAATTTGTTTGATGCTACGTTGTGCATTTGGCCCATCGGGTGGAGAAAAAAATAATCCTTCTGTTACATCAATAATCAAATTGCCTATAAAGTTTTCGTCGTTGGCAAGATTTTCTAAAATAGGGTTTGGATTGCTACCCTCGCAAGCTAACTGTATGGCATGATTGCCAGTTGTAGCTTCCCATGTAGGGATGTCTAAATCGTATTTAATTCTCGATGAACCAATAAATACAGTGGCTTGATTTGCTGGTTGATAAACCATAGCTCGTTTATCTGCCCAAAGGGCCTCACTGTTATCGTAGGCTATGGTAAAACCTTTTTTACGTAAATAGGCTTCCCAACTTATAATAGAAATTGAAAAAAACAGCAGCATTAATAATGCTGCTTTGGAAATATTTCCATGAGTCATATACAACTGAATTAGGGTTAATCTATAAAGTGTTCGATGGCCAACGTACAAACAATTTTTTGTAAATGCAAACACAAAAATAAATTACTTCACTTTATCAGTTGAATAACTACATTTATCATTATCTTTCTTTTCAACCACTAAACAAATACAATATGAATTCTCATTCTGTAGAAGAACAAGAAGAAATTATTGCCCCTACTTCAACCAATGCTTCCATTGGCTTTACAAGATTTTTATCGATAGATGCAATAAGAGGTATTGCTTTATTAGGTATTCTTTTGATTAGCATTTGGGAATTTGGAGGATTTAGTACTAACGAACAAACGAGATTACTTTTATTAGAAAAAGGAAAAAACTATCACCTTTTTCAAAGTATTCTTTTTTTATTTGAAGGGAAAATGCGGGCATTATTTTCATTGATTTTTGGTGTAGGAATGATCCTATATATGCAAAAGCCTAATATGCTAGGGATGCCATCTACCCAAGAACTTTATATTAGAAGGCAAATGTGGCTCATTGCTTTTGGTCTTATTAACGCATTTGTTTTTTTATGGCCAGGAGATATACTCTTTCAATATGGCATCATGGGCATTTTGCTGTTTCCTTTTTTCAGGATGAGCAGAAAAGGTTTGTTGATTGCAGCTATCGTGTTAACTATATTTTATTGTGGTAAGCTGTATTGGAACTATGCAGACGATGCCGATGCATATAAAAAATTTAAGGCAGTAGCCGTTGTAGAAACAAGGATAAAAAATGATAGTGCTATACGCCACCAAAAAGATAGTATGCTAGGTTTGGCAAAGGAAATAATTACCAAAAATGATTCTATAGCTAGAAAGAAAGACACCCTTACCAGCGAACAAAAGAAAGACAAAGGAGCATGGGAAGGCTTGGTAAAAAGTTTGAAATACGATTCTACCAATGCATCTGTAAAAGCAGAAAACAAAAAGATGTGGGCTGGCTACAGTAAAGTATGGAACTCATTACTCACTCGTTCACAAGACAAAGAAGCCTCTTGGTTATACAGAATAGGCATTTTTGATATTGGCTCCATGATGCTTTTGGGTATGGCTTTATTTGGGTTTGGATTTTTTGGTAGCAGCTTCTCAAAATCAAAATATTTAATCATAGCGGTAATTGGCATAAGCACTGGATTGCTATTGGCTTGGCTTAGGGTGGAATGGCAGCATTATAAACTATTAGATTATGCCAAATACATTGAACATAAAGTAGTAGACCCTTATCAATTCTTCCCAATAGAAAGATTGCTGATGGCTTTGGGTTATGCTAGCCTACTCATGCTGTTGATTCAGTCTAAGGTATTGAATGGGTTTTGTAAAGCATTAGCAGCAGTTGGCAAAATGGCTTTCACCAACTATTTCATGCAAACTATTATTTGTACTATTTTCTTTTATGGTTATGGGTTTGGGTATTTTGGACGTTTATCGCAAATTCAATTATATCTTTTTGTTGCAGAAATATGGTTAGTACAAATTGTGTACTCTATTTTTTGGTTACGCTTTTTCGAATATGGTCCAGTAGAATGGTTATGGAGATGTTTGATAATTCGCAAACGAATTTCTAATAGAAAAGTTACCAATTTAAACTAATCAACCACACTAATTTTTGAAACAAAAAATAAATTATTTATGGAAACATATACAGCAATACAAAATCCACAACCAGTACAACAGGCAGATAGAATTAGTACAATTGATATGGTGCGTGGCGTGGCATTACTGGGTATTTTATTAATGAATATTCCTGGCTTTGGATTTAACTGGGGTGGGTATAGAACAATTTTTATGGGTTCACATCACACAAAAGACTTTTATACCCTAGCTATTGTTAGCACTTTTTTTGAAGGTACCATGAGGGGGTTATTTTCTATGTTATTTGGTGCAGGTATGATTTTATTTACTTTAAATAAACCAGATATTCTGGGTAAGCCAACTGTAACTGAATATTACTATCGTCGTTTGTTGTGGTTGGTTTTATTTGGCATGTTCAATGCCTTTGTTTTATTATGGTTTGGCGATATTCTATTTTTTTATGGTCTGTGTGGTATGGTACTCTTTGTGTTCAGAAAAACAAATCCTAAATGGTTACTACTGTTTGGGATGCTATGTATTTGTATCAATATATTGAAAAATCAATTAGCTTGGAATGAGCTAACTGATAAGCGTAAAGCTTACACAGAAGCAGTAAAGTTGGAAAAAGAAAAGAAACAACTTACACCTGAACAAACAGCTGCAAAAGCCGAATGGCAGCAAATTGAAAAAAGAAGAATCCCTGATACTGCTATTATCAATAAAAACCTTAGGACAATGCGTTCTGGATATGCTGCCATTTTTACCTATTGGTTACCCCGTAATGCAGATGATGAGGTATGGGGCATGTATAATTACTGGGCATGGGATGCACTTGCCATGATGTTTGTGGGTATGGCATTATTTAGTTGGGGATTTTTTAGTAATAAATTTTCTACCTCTACTTACACATTGTTGTTATTGCTGGGTTATGGTATTGGCATACCACTTGGTTGGTTTACTCTTATGAATGGTAATGTAGCTTCGCAAGTTGATTTTGCACAATATGTAGATAGCTTTACTGTAACCCATGGACAGCTGTACGACTTTAAAAGAATATTCTTATGCCTTGGGCATGCAAGTTTGGTACTGCTTATTTATCGTAGTAAAATAGTTCCTTGGTTAATGAAAGCCTTAACCCAAGTAGGGCAAATGGCATTCACCAATTATCTTATGCAGTCTATTATTTGCACTTGGATTTTTTATGGTTATGGTTTTGGTTTGTACGATAAGCTACATTATTACGAGTTATATTATGTGGTATTTTCTGTTTGGATTTTTCAATTGATTGGGTCCTCCATCTGGTTACGGTATTTTAGGTTTGGGCCTTTTGAGTGGGTGTGGCGTAGCTTAACTTATTGGAAGGCTCAACCCATGAAGCGATAAAAAAATTGCAACCCCTTACCCTAATGTCATACTTGTTACAAGTATGGCATTTTTTATTTTGGAAGTCAGCTTTTGTAGTGCTATTAAACTTCGGTTGCGTCGCACATTTTAAACTATGTACTGCTATTAAGCTTTTATAGTAGCGTAGATTGGTAGTATAACATATGTGTTTTGTTGCTAAATATTTATTCTTCTGCTAAACATGTGCGACGCAACCGCAGCTAAATATCTATTCTATAGCTGGCTACATAAAAAATTATACTTGGGTATTGTCTTTTTCATTACCCATAAATCTTAGCCATATAAAACCCAACACTATAGCTGTAAAGGAAGCAATGAGTACAGCAATTTTGGCAACGTCTTGCATCTTGCTATCGGTAAAAGCAAGCGTAGAAATAAAGATGGACATGGTAAAACCTATGCCAGCTAAAATGCCAATGCCTATCATTTTATTCCAGTTCGTATGGGTGGGTAATTCTGCCCAACCTTTTTTTACCAAAATGTATGCAGTAGCAAATATGCCTATAGGTTTGCCAATTAATAAGCCTGCAATAATGCCCCAAGAAAGTGTGTTATTAATTACACCCAAACCACCAGAAGGAATGACAATTGCAGTATTGGCTAATGCAAAAATGGGTAGTATAAAAAAGTAAACAAGGTTGTGGTGTTTGGTTTCGTAGTCTTGTAGTTTATGTACAGGTATTGTAAACGCTGCAATAACACCTGCAATAGTGGCATGCAAGCCAGAGTTGTACATGCAAAACCAAAGCATTAGCCCCAAACATGCATCTACAATAAAAGGTTTTTGTTTCCATTTGTTTAGAAGTAGCATAGCACTTGTAACTACTGCACAAGCTACTAACCACCATAATTTTATTTGGCTGCCATAAAATAATGCAATCACTACAATGGCTCCCAAATCGTCTATGATAGCTAAAGCGGTAAGGAAAATTTTTAAACCAACAGGTACACGATTGCCTAAAAGAGATGCTACGCCCAATGAAAAAGCAATATCAGTAGCTGTAGGTATAGCCCAACCTTTTTGATAGCTAGTGGATACATTAAAGAGAATAAAAATAATAGCAGGTACTAGCATGCCACCTGCAGCACCTGCCACTGGTAGTAGTGATTTTTTGAGGGAGGATAATTCTCCCTGCATAAGTTCTCTTTTTATTTCCATGCCTGCTAAGAAAAAGAAAACAGCCATTAAGCCATCGTTTATAAAATGAAGTAAAGAGTGGGGGAGTAGTGTGGTATGCAAAAAATGAAACGCTGTATTCCAAAATTGTAAATAGCAAGTACTAACTGCTGGCATATTGGCTACTACTAATGAAATGATGGTGCAGGATAAAAGTATAATCCCTATGGAACGGCTATCGTGTATAAACTCGGCAAGTGGGTCTAGAAATGTAGTTTTAAATATAGAACGAATACTTTTTAACATGCAGTGATAATTTCAACTATTAATTGCCAAACAAAGCAAATTTAGTTTTAGGCCTTTTAGCATCTTGCCAGTTAAAACCTCTTAGTCTTATCTCTTCATGGTTTACTTGACGCATAGGAAAAGTAGTGCCTTGCAAGTTGTTTCTAAACACTACACGTTGTGGGTTTCGGTTTTTAAAGTACATATCTATTACATCGCTGGTAGCTTTGTTTACACCAATGTAATTGCCTTTATCATCTACACCATAATAAATACTTTCGGCAGGAACGCCCTTGGTTTTTAAATAGTCAATATTACCCGCTATAAAAAAGGCTGTAATGAGTTTGCCTTTTATTTGGTTGTAGTAATTGGCGGCTACTTTATTTAAAGCCATAGCATTATCTATTACATACAGCTTATCGGGGTTTTTATTTTTGGTGAATAAATAAATGGTGTCACCCGTAATTTGATTATCCTTTGCCCACACAATGGGGTTTTTAAACAATCTAAAAGTAGAGTCTTGAAAAGAATAGAACATACTATCGCATACGGCTTGCAAAGAATCTTGAAAAATTTTTACATGGTAGTAAGCTTCAAAAAAACGATCGGTGCTGCTGTCTGCTTTATTGATGTCAATTACTCTGCTACCTCTCAAAGTATCTCTTACAAAAATGGAACCTACGGTCCTACTTTTTTTTAAGTTACTCAGCTTAGCACTGTACAAGGTATCAGCAGTTATGTATATGCTGTCGTTTTCTTGTTTAATTATCATCAATGGCTTTTGCGTAGCCAATACAGCATTGGTGTTTCTGTTTGCTTTTATATTACCTGCAATAATGTTTGTTCCTTCCTTTTCATTTTTATACACCGCATTGCCATCAAATTCACTTAAGCCAGTCTTATCATCCATAGCCATTCTATCAGCAGTCATGCTAAAACCAGCAGTATCTACAATGGTAGCACGTTTACCAAATTGAGCTTTTCGTATTTTAGTGTCATAAAAACCATCTTCCGTTTTTATGATACGGCTACCATTAATTATTTTAGTAGGCACTACAAACCTAGCTACACCAGTTTCTGTATTGTATAATAAAGTATCAGTAGTAATTTTATTTTCCGGGTCTATCATCACCACTTTCTTTTTAAAATATACATCCCTTGTTTCGCCATAGTAGTAAGCTTCGGTACTAGTAAGTGTGGTTTTGCCACTTACTACTTTGCCACCTTTGTTGTAAATGCCAATTTTGGTTTGGGTATCATATTCTAATTCGCTGGTGGTTAGTATACCTTTACCATCGGTTAGTTTTACATTCCTTTTTAAGTAAGCTTTCTTTTCCTTGCTCAAATATTTTAGATAATCACTGTAAGTATGTATGCTATCTGCATCGTTTATATGCACATGGCCAAAGGCTTCCATTATTTTAGTAGTAGGATTAATAATAGCACTATCGCAGTAAAAGAGTGTTCTATCTTGTCTTACAATTACATCTCCAGCTAGTGATTGCAAATCTGTATCAGAAGAATCTAATTTATTAAAGTTGAGACGTTTGGCTTGCAAAATTTCTATCTTTTTATACTCCACAGTAGTATCTACTTTAACTGGCTGTTGTGCCAATAAAGCATTAACTGTTAATACAAAACCTAACAGTAGTAAATATTTTTTTTGTAATTGCATTAATTTTTTTGAGACGTAGTATCAATAGGTAATGGGGCAGTTAAAGCACCACCCTTATCTTTTTTACCAAACACCGAAATGTTTACGTATCGTTTAGGATGTGTTTTTAAATCATCTACCAAAATATTTGCACTGCGTATAGTATTGGTAAGGTTATTATACAATTGCTTATCGTTCATTAATAAACCTAAACTGCCTTCACTCGATTGTACCTTGGTCATCATTTCATCAATTTTTCCAATAGCACTTTTTAATTTATTGATGGCTCCATCAATATCTGTTTTGGCTAAATTTTCTGTAGTAGTTTCTATATTGCTCATCATTTTACTAATCTTAGCATTTTGAGAATTTAAATTATGCGTAAACGTATCTACATTGTTTAAACTTTTAGCCAAGCTACCACTTTGTGCATTTAGCAATTTCTGTAGCGATGCAGAAGAAGCAACCAAACCCTCAGTAACCTTATTAATATTGGCAATTGTACTTTGCAAATTATTTTTAGTGTTGGGGTCAAATACTGTGTTTAAATTTTTAAGTACTGCATCCAGCGATTTTAAAGAATTTTTCACCTCATCGCCTATAGGTCCTAACTTATCTGTAAGCCCACCAAGCAAACCAGTAGATGCAACAGTAGTAATTTTTTCACCACTTTTAAGCAGTGTTTTGCTATCGCCTAATTTTATTTCAATAGATGGCGTACCCAATGGATTTTCTTTTATGGTAGCCGTAGAGTTTACAGGAATATTATAATTGTCTTTTAGTTTTAAGGTCACCGAAATATTTTTCAAGTTGGCATCTGTATTTTCAATTTCATACACACTACCTACCTGAAAACCATTTATATAAACTGGGTTAGAAATCATTAAGCCTTTTGCGTCTGCAAACTCGGCATTTAAAAAATTACCTGTTTTAAAAAATGTTTTACCCTTTAAAAAACTAAAACCCAAAATAAGCAGTACAATAGCTATTGCTGTTAATGCACCTACCTTGGTTTCATTAGAAATTTTCATGTTGGTTAGTTCGTTTTGTAGTGGGTTTTGGTACCACTATTAAGGTTGGGTTGCTTTGTATATGCTAGGCGTTGTTTATTATTATGCACAAGGCAAAATACAGCATAAACTACACCCACAAGTATTCTATTAAAAATGAAACAAAAATAGGGGATAATTGCAACGAGATGAAAAACCCCTCTTCATTTAACGCTTGTTTAGGCTTAAAAAAGCCACTTTATTAAGATAATTTAATGGGAAGTTGTTTAGACTTTTGAATTTTAATAGTTATGAATTAATAAATGCTGTCAGCCTGAGCCTGTCGAAGGCGATTGTTAAGGAATTTAACTGCTTCCATCGGTTTCGACAGGCTCAACCTGACAACCCTACTATTTTCTGTGCTGTTTATTTTCAAAATAATAAAAGTCTAAACAACTCCATGGTTAAAAGAATAAGCTTAGCTATTTTAGTACTTTGTGGTTAATTGGTATTTTTCGCTTCGTTCTTCGCCTATGTTTTTTTTATCTACATTGGTGAAGAACACAAACTAACTATAGAGACTCTGCGAGGAAGGAAAAGCCGAAATTTTATTATTATTTCAAAGGCAAATATGTTTCATTATCAATTTGGGGAAACAAACTGATTAAAGCTTCACAATTTTCTTTTGACAAGGAAAAAGTACTACCAAACTCTTTGATATATTGACCTCTAGGAGAAATTTCTAAAATACTTTTTTTACGTTTTTTTTTGTATAAAACAATCATAATTCGAGTTTCTGTTGTTCTACACGAATCACAAATTATCCATTCTCTTTTTATACTATCTATTACTCTTATTATTTTTTTGAGTTGTAGTTAGTCGGTGTTCTTCGCTTCTCTCTTCGCCAATGTTGGGTGTTTTGCACCAACATTGTATTCTCTCAAATACATATAAAACACAAGGCTGAGGCTGTGTTTATTTGTTGGCTTTATAGTCAACACCAACAGAGACAACAAACTGTTTTGCTGTTTAATTAATTTCTATTTAGGCAATGTATTGCCACTTGCAGGCAAATGCTCTAAGGAGTATCTATAACGTTTTACAGCCGATACAACTACATCGGCAATTTCTATTTGCCCCTGCTCACTATTTAAATAATCTTCTTCCTCTCTATTGCTTATATAGCCAGTTTCTACCAAAATGCTAGGCATATTTGTAGCCTGTAATACCCAAATGCCTTTTTGTCTTTGTCTAGCTTCTCGGCTTATTCTACCAGCTTTTTTAAATTCTTCTTCCACTGTTAATGCCAATCTTGCACTACGCTCAAAATACTGTTTTACTTTTAATGAAGCCAGCATAATAGATTCAGGAGATTTAGGATCAAAATCTTTATACAAAGCAGCCGTAGCACTATCTATAACTTCTTCATGGTCTGCACCAGTACCACCATCTATAGCAGCTTGTTCTTTAGCACCAGTTTTACCAGCACCCCAAATATAAGTTTCTGTGCCTTTGGCAGGATTGGGGCTTGTGTAGTAGCGGTAAGTGGCTACTTGGCGGGTTTTCTTTTTTCTTTTTTTTCCTTTGCCCGTAAAATAAGTTTCCGTTTTATAACCAGTAAATTCTTTATGTCTTATACCATCTGCACTGTTGGCATGTATCGAAATAAAAAGATCTCCATTGTTTTCATTAGCAATATCCGCCCTACGGTAAAGCGATACTTTGTATCTATCTGGTCTTGTTTCAATAACTTTTACATCAGGCATTTCTCTTCTCAGGGTTGCTACCAATTTTTTAGCAACAGCTAAGCAAATATCATCTTCGTGAGAGTAGCTTCCAGGAGCTCCATCATAGCCACCACCTGAGGTAATTCCATGCCCAGCATCTACAATAATGGTACGCAATGGATTTTTTTGTAGCTTACGAGTAGGCGTTTTTGATTCATCGCCATCTTTAAAAGAACAAAGGCTAATAAGAGTAATAGAATAAAGGAAAATTTTTTTAATCATCGCTATAAAATTCATTAAGGGTTTTCTTCACAAATACTTTATGGTGCAAGCCCTATTTTTGCCAACAGTGCTTATGTACACAAAACGTAAATTTAACTCAAAATATTTTTTATCAAGCATTGGCTTGCTAATCATTGTGCTATTAACGCTACAATTACCTGCAATTGGCAAAAATGGGAACATTTTTTTCAAAGCCTTAACAAGAAGTGAAGATACAACAGTGCCTGCAAAAGGAGTAAAACCATTAGATGCAGAGCCTATTCTAAAAATTGATACTGCAAAACCAAAAAAAGATACGGGTAAAGTGGTTACAATTGATACCCTCAAATTTTCTAAAGATTCTTTAGACGCACCCATTAAATACGAAGCTCAGGATTCTGGCGTACTACAGATTGCCGATAAGAAATTTATTTTGTATGGAAAGGCAACCATAGATTATAAAGACATGAAAGTAAAAGCAGGTACCATCAATTACAATAGTGCCAATCAAATGATGAGTGCCTTTGGAGGAACAGATACCAGCAAAGGAGCTTTAAACAAAGCCGAAATAACACAGGGAGAATCGAAATCAATCAGCGATTCTATTTTCTTCAACATGCAAAACCAAAAAGGGTTAACTAAAAATACTTTTTATCAAGAAGGCGAAATTTATGTAAACGCTCAAAAAATAAAAAAAGTAGATGCAGATGTTGAATATGCTTATAAGGCGAGGTTTACTACTTGTAATTTAGATACGCCACACTTTGCTTTTCGAGCAAGAAAAATGAAGCTTATCAATAACAAAGTGGGTATTAGCGGCCCTGCAGGTGCCGAAATTGAAGGTGTGCCTTTGCCAGTTGGTATTCCTTTTGGCATATATCCTTTAAATCAAGGCAGGCACTCTGGTTTTTTGCCCCCACAATTTGCCACTAACGAAGATTTTGGTTTGGGCTTAGAAGGTTTAGGTTTTTACAAAGTATTAAACGAGAATACAGACATTACCATACGCACCAACATCTATACTTATGGTGGCTGGAATTTATTTATTAGTCCACGTTATATGAAGCGTTATAAGTACACAGGTAGTTTTAATTTATCAATTCAAAATACAAAAATTTTAAACCGAAGTACCAGTATCATCAAACAAGAATTTATAGAAAGTAAAAACTTCATGGTCAACTGGAATCATACGAGAGACAACCGTGCAAGACCGGGCACAAATTTTAGTGCTAGTGTAAATGCAGGTACCACACAATTTAATAATTACATACCCAATAATGCCACTGCCAATTTTAATAATCAGCTTAGTAGTTCTATTAACTACAGCAAAACTTGGAACAATAAATACAACCTTAGTGTAAGTGCTAATCACTCTCAAAACAACCAAAGCCGTTTGGTAAATTTAAACTTGCCTACTGTAAATTTTAATGTGATTACAATATACCCTTTTGAGAAAAAAGATAAAATTGGCACACCAAAATGGTACGAGAAATTAGGTGTTGGGCTTAGTAGTAATTTACAAAATCAAGTTTCTTTTTACGATAGTGCAGCTAATTTTAGACGAATATTAGATACCACACAATGGTCTGCCACACATAGTATTCCTATTACCTTATCATTGCCAGCTTTAGGGCCAGTAACTATTTCTCCCTCTATTAGCTACGAAGAAAAATGGTTGGGTCAAAAGATTTTTAGAACTTGGAACCCTACAGAAAAAAAAGTAGATACCACTACAAAAAAAGGGTTTTATGCTATTAGGCAAATGCAGTTTGCAGTATCGGGCAATACCAGAATTTTTGGTACTTACCAATTTAAAAATGGAAATGTAAAAGCCATACGCCACGAAATACGCCCATCTATTGGTTTAAACTATACACCAGATATGGGTAGTAAATATCACTACAATGTACAGGTAGATACTGCTAAGCATTTTATACGCTACTCTGAGTTTGATGGGGGTATAACCAGCGGCTATGGAGAAGGAAACTTTGGAGGACTGAGTTTTGGCATAGACAATTTATTAGAGATGAAAGTGCGTAACAAGAAAGACAGTTCGGCTGGGGCTACTAAAAAGGTAAGATTGATAGATGGTTTTGGGTTTACCTCTGGTTATAATTTTTTAATAGACAGTTTTAAATTAAACGACTTTAATTTTTACCTGCGTAGCAATTTGTTTGATAAAATAAGCATTACTGCAAACGCCAACCTAAGTCCTTACCAAACAGATAGTGCTGGTTTTAGAACCAAACAATATGCTTGGCAAAGTGGCAAATTTAGCCCAGGTAGAATAACTGGTGGAGGCATAGCAATGAGCACTCAGTTTAAAAGTAAAAGCAAAGATGGAAAGGCAGATAAAGACCGCTTGCCCCAAGACCAATTTTTAACCCCCGAACAGCAGCAGGCACAATTAGACTATGCACGCCAAAACCCTGCAGAGTTTACAGACTTCAATATTCCATGGACAATAAGTTTGTCTTACGCTTTTAATTTTAGCAACAACTTCGATCCTAGCAAAGCCAAGTATGTACTTACCACCAACTCTAGTATCAGTGCCACTGGCGATTTTAGTTTATCACCAAAATGGAAAGTAGGTGGCAATACCTATTTCGATTTCAAAACCAAACAAATACAATCCCTTAGTTTGTTTGTAACCCGAGAAATGCACTGCTGGCAAATGGCTATTAATGTAACACCAGTAGGTCCATTTCGTTCCTTTAATATAAGCTTAAGCCCAAAGAGTGGCATACTCAGAGATTTGAGAATCAATAGAAATAGATTTTTTTACAATCAATAATTTTTTTGTTTACTAGCTTTTGTCATGCTATTAAGCTGCGGTTGCGTCGCACATGTTTGGCAATAGAATAGGCATGTAACTTTTCTTATCATCTTTTCTTTTATTTATATACATCGTAAGCAAGTTTATATTTTACCATCAAGAATATGTATAAGAAAAAGTTTTAAAACAAATGTGCTAAAGGCCTAATAGCACTACAAAGCTAAACATGTGCGACGCCACCGAAGCCCAATTTATAGGCTACTGCTGGCTACCCAATTCTTTTCTTACAATTTACCAATACCTACCTTCGTAAAACTTTTTATGTAAAGAATTGTTTTTATATCATGGCTTATTCTTCGTTAGAACAATGTTTATTAGATTTAGAAAAGCATGGGCATTTGCTGCGTGTAACAGAGGAAGTTGACCCTTATTTAGAAATGGCTGCTATACACTTGCGTGTGTACGAAGCTGGTGGTCCAGCATTGCTGTTTGAAAACGTAAAGGGTAGTAAGTTTAGAGCAGCGTCTAATATTTTTGGTACGCTAGAGCGAAGTAAGTTTATGTTTCGAGATACGCTACAGCAAGTTAAACAACTGATTGAATTAAAAAACGACCCGATTAATGCCATCAAACATCCTATCAAAAATTTTAGTGCAGGCTTGGCGGCTTTAAAAGCTTTGCCTTTAAAAAACCCGCTTAGTAAACCCATTTTATACCAAGAAATAAATATTGAAGACTTACCACTTATTCATCATTGGAAAAAAGATGGTGGTGCATTTGTAACATTGCCTCAAGTGTACACAGAAGATATGGATGAGCCAGGTATTATGAAAGCCAATTTGGGCATGTACCGCATTCAACTTAGTGGTAACAATTATGAGTTGAACAAAGAAATTGGTTTGCACTATCAATTGCATAGAGGTATTGGCGTTCATCAAACCAAAGCCAATAAAAAAGGTATGCCTTTAAAAGTGAGTTGCTTTGTTGGTGGTCCTCCGTCTCATGCTTTATCGGCTGTAATGCCCTTGCCCGAAGGGATAAGTGAAATGACTTTTGCAGGTGTATTGGGTGGTAGGCGTTTTAGGTATTTTTATAAAGATGGATTTGCCATTAGTAGTGATGCCGATTTTGTAATTACTGGTGAAGTATTTCCTAATGAAAACAAACCTGAAGGCCCGTTTGGAGACCACTTAGGATATTATTCTTTAAAGCATGATTTCCCTGTAATGAAAGTACATAAAGTGTATGCTAAGAAAAATGCAATATGGGCATTTACTGTAGTTGGTCGCCCACCACAAGAAGATACAAGTTTTGGGCAACTAATTCATGAAATAACAGGCAATGCAATACCTCAAGAAATTCCTGGATTGAAAGAAGTACATGCAGTAGATGCCGCTGGTGTGCATCCTTTATTATTGGCAATTGGTAGTGAACGTTATACACCTTATACTCCAACAAAACAGCCTGCGGAAATATTAACTATTGCCAATCATATTTTAGGTACTGGGCAATTGAGTTTGGCTAAATTTTTATTTATTACTGCCGATGATACCAACCAGCTTACTACC
>JAYVRD010000286.1:0-17130 GCA_043776595.1 Chitinophagaceae bacterium
CAAAACCCAATAACAACCCACAACAATATAGCAACTATTCCTACGAGTTGTACAACAAATTAGAGGTTGACATTAACAACGTAAAAAAAGAAAAGCTGAGCGGTAACAAACTGATAAAGCCATTTAATTTTTTACTAAGCAATATTGATAGTACCAAAAACCATAAACATTTCTTACCTGTTTTTCTTACAGAAACTTTGTCAGATTATTATTACAGCCAATCGCCTTATAAAGTAAGAGAAGAAGTAAAAGCAACTATAACCAATGGTATTAAAAACGAAACTATTTTACAATTTTTAGGAGGCATCAATCAAAGACTAAATATATACGAAAATTATGTACATCTTTTTGGCAAAGTATTTATTAGCCCACTTAGTAGCAATGGGAATAAATTTTATAAATACAAAGGTGCCGATACTATTTTAGCCACTAATGGAGATAAATTATTTAGGCTATTATTTACGCCCTTACACGATGGTGAAAATACTTTTAGTGGTGAGTGTATAATACATAGTAAAACTTGGGCTATACAAAAAATTACTTTATCCATATCGCCTACAGCAAATATTAATTTTGTAAACGAATTACATGTTGCACAGGAGTTTGCACAAACTAATACAAAGCAATGGATACTGGTTAAGGAAAATTTTGTAGCAGACATGTCTCCTTTAGGCAAATCAAAACTTTCTTTTATTGCTCGTAAAACGGCTTCGTACAAAAACATTCTCATCAATCAAAGTTCTACTACGCAAAAATTAGCACGCAACAAAAACAAAGAAGAGTTTATTGTATTAGATAATGCTATTGCTCAAGGTAAAAGTGTTTTAAAAGAAACAAGACACGAACAATTATCTGCCAACGAGCAAAAAGTATATAGCATGATAGATACTTTAAAAACATTACCTGCTTTTAAAAGGTTAAGCAACACCCTTACATTTTTGGTAGATGGTCGTAAACAATTTAATAAAATAGAAATTGGACCTTGGTATAAATGGGTAAGTGGAAATCAGTTAGAAAAAACAAGGCTACGTTTTGACTTAGGTACCACTGCAAAATTTAGTGAGCAACTAAGATTATATGGCTATTTGGCTTATGGCTTTGCCGATGCAAAATATAAAGGGAAACTAGGTATAAACTATAGGCTGAATAAAGTAAAAGGTATCAGTATCAATGCATATTATTTAAACGATTTAGATAATGGTAAAAACAGAAGTAATGATGAAGATGCCACTGTAGATAATATGTTTAGCCAACTTATAAGACGAAATGGCATTAAGCAAAAATTTATGAACATTGATGAAAGGAAAATTATTATTTCAAAAGAATGGAGTAATCATTTTTCTGCACAATTTAGTTTTACACATACAGATTTTGATACTTATAAACCACTGCCTTCTAAAAAAATTTACTCCTATAGAGATGATGATATTGTAAATACTGAATTTGGCATTAAACTAAGATATGCACCTGGTGAAAAAACAATTACTACACATCGCAAACAGCGAAAACTAAAAATCAACAATAGCTTTCCCACAATTGAAACCAAGTTGGCATTTGCCCAACCACACATTATAGGTAGCGAATATCATTATACCAAAGCACAACTTTTGGCTACACAAAAAATTAAAACAAATCGTTGGGGGCAAATAGAATATAACATTTATGGTGGAAAAATTTGGGGCAACGACATTCCCTTTATGTTGCTCGAACTGCATCCTGGTAATGAAATTTATTATTACAATAATCAAGCTTTTAACTTAATGAATAGGTTTGAATATGCTAGCGACCAATATGCAGGTTTTACAATTGAACACAACTTTGATAAAAAGTTGCTCAACCTATTACCCTTTATGCGTAAAAATAAAGTACGCCAATTTTGGAATGTAAAAACAGTTTATGGAGATATGAGCCTAGCGAATAGAAAATTTAATAGAATAGAATTAGGTGGCTATCATGTACGCTCGTTAAAAGGCAATGCTTATACTGAAGTGGGCACTGGCTTTGATAATATTTTTAAATTTTTTAGAGTAGATGCTGTATGGCGATTTGCACCAAACATTACTGCTGCCAATGGTGCAGTTATTAATACTACTAAGCAAAATTTTGGTATTTTCGGAAGTTTTAGATTGCAATTGTAATTACCATTTCATCCAACCCAAACGCTCGAAGGCAGCATACAAAGCACCTATTTGTACGCCATGCATAAATTTATTTTCTACTAACATTTGTCTTATTTCTCCTTTAGAAAATAGTAATACATCCATATCTTCAAAATAATCAAAGTTTTGGGATAGGATGGGTTTTGCATTTTTAGCTAAATACAAATACGCTGTATTGTTGTTGGTTGCTGGGTTGGGCGATGTGGTGTATAGTAACTCCAACTCGTTTACTTGATAGCCAGTTTCTTCTTGTATTTCTCGCAAAGCAGCCTGCTCAGGGGTTTCTCCTTTGTCAATTACACCACCTGGCAATTCTAATGTTGTAAGATTAATGGCATGTCGGTATTGGCGTACCAAAACAATTTTCTCATCTTCTGTTAGTACTACAACATTGCACCAGTTTGGAAACTCCATAACATAATAAGGTTCTACAATTTTGCCATCGGGCATTTGGCATTTATCTTTTCTGGCAATAAACCAACGATCGTTGTAAACATATTCAGATGCTAAAGTTTTCCAGCTAAGGTCTCTCATGGTTTTGATTGTTCAATTGGTGGATTTGTGAATTAGTAGATTAATAGAAATGGGCTTAAAAGCTTAATAGATACTCATAGCTAAACATGTGCGACGCAACCGAAGCTTAATGATATTCTACTGTTGGTTCAATAAAAACTACCAACCCATTCTTTCTCTTAATGCAGTAATGTGTTTTGTATGGTGTTTACCATGCCAGGCATACATACCTAGCAAAAACCATAAACTCATCTGTTTCCCATGTTCGGGATGTATGACTGTTCTCTCCCACTCTGCCTCAGTTAAACTTTTTATAGTGGCTAATAAACGTTGGTGTACAACATGCAAAATAGTTAATGAAACATTGATGGGCACTGTGTCTATATCTGCCAATAAAACCCATTTATCTTGGTTGTAAGGTTTTATAGTTGGGCAATCTTCTGTTAAGCCAAGTTTGAAACGCATATAAGCATTCATGTGGCTATCGGCTATATGATGCACTAATTGTTTAACTGTCCATCCACCATCTCTGTAAGCTGTATCTAATTGGTGAACATCTAGATTTAAAACAGCTTGTTCTAAATCTTGCGGTAAAAATTGAATATCTAATAACCATTTTTCTTTTTGCTGATCGCTAAAAGGTTGTGGCTCGTACTTGCCTATTGGGTAGCTAAGGTTGGTGTGCATATTGAAAGTGATTTTTTGTTTTATTCTTCTCTTATACTTCTACCAGTAAGATGGATAAAAACATCTTCTAAATTGGCTTGTTTTACTTCTTTAGGTTTTTCAAAACCTGTGGCTACTAAATCGTCAATTAATTTATCTGGCGACGCAATGGCAATGATATTACCACTATCCACAATTGCTACTCTATCGCACAATACTTCAGCCTCATCCATGTAGTGAGTGGTGATAATAACTGTAGTACCGCTATTGCGAATGTCTTGTACCAAATCCCATAAATTTCTTCTAGCTTGAGGATCTAAACCTGTGGTGGGTTCGTCTAAAAAAATAATCTTGGGTTTGTTTATTAAAGTGGTAGCTATAGAAAACCGTTGCTTTTGTCCGCCGCTTAGTTCTTTAAATTTTGCTTTAGCTTTATCTCTTAGGTTTACTTTATCAAGCAAAGCCATGGCATCTACTGGCTGGTTGTACAAGCCGGCAAATAAATCAATTAACTCTACCAATTGTAGCCCAGGATAATATCCACTGGTTTGTAACTGTACGCCAATAATTTTTTTTATTTCGTGGGGTTCTTTATCTAAGTCAAAACCATCTACCAATACTTGCCCACTGGTTTTGGTGCGTAGGGTTTCTATAATTTCCAAAGTGGTTGACTTTCCTGCTCCATTAGGACCTAATAAACCAAAAATTTCCCCCTCATATACTTCAAAACTGATGCCTTTTACCGCTTCAAAGTCTCCGTACTTTTTGTGTAAGTTCTTAACCTCAATAATTGTTTTACTCATAATTATTTACTTAATGGTATGCTAATGCCAATGGATTGTTGCTTGGGTACAAAACCAGTAGCTGCAGTTTTTTGATTGTTATCGTAATACAAAACGCCTTGTAATAAATTTTTTTGGGATTGGCCATTAAAGTAGCCACCAACACCACCAGCTACCAATCCTCCACTAAAAAGCCACCAGTTAAACTTACCATCGTTGGCAGATACAGCAATGTTTACAATGGGTAATATATAACCTACTACACTTAAAATATTGGCAGCCGATTTGTTTTTTTTGTACTTTAAGAAGTAAGTATTTAGTTGTGCATCGTTTAGGTTTTTAAACAACTGCTCTAATTGCTTTTTACCTACATACAATTTACCATCATACATAATACCTGACTTACTTAATGGCGGTATAAAAGATAAACCTTTGGGGTTGTAATAAAACAACTGCTGCTTTAGCTTGTCTTGAGCCATCAATTGGTTACAAGCAATAAGTACCAGTAACATCAATACTACTTTTTTCATCTACTATTCTTTTGCTTGTAAGTAAGTATCTAATTCATCCATCATGTGTTTGCTACCAATAAACAGCGGTGTACGTTGGTGCAGTTCTGTAGGTTGTATGTCTAATACTCTTTGTTTACCATCTGTAGCCCTACCACCAGCTTGCTCCACAATAAATGCAAATGGGTTACACTCATACATCAACCTCAGTTTACCATTGGGTTTGCCTATAGTACCTGGGTTAGAAAATATGCCACCCTTAATTAAATTTCTATGTACATCTGCCACCATGCTTCCCACATAACGTTGAGTATAGGGGCCACCACCATCTTTTGTTTTCTTTTGACAGCAATGAATATAATCTTGCACGCCTTTGCTATACTGAAAAAAGTTGCCATGATTGATAGAATAAATATTCCCGTCTTCAGGGCACTTTATATTGGGATGGCTAAGGCAAAACTCACCAATACTTTGATCTAGTGTAAAACCATTAACTCCACGCCTAGTAGCATATACCATCATGGTGCTACTACCATATACAATATAGCCAGCAGCTACTTGTTTATTACCAGGTTGCAAAAAATCTTCAATGGTGCAAGGTGTGCCTTTAGATGTAACCCTGCGGTAAATTCCAAAAATGGTTCCTATAGATACGTTTACATCTATATTACTGCTGCCATCTAATGGATCGAACATGCAAACATATTTGCTATTGTTACTCACTTCATCGTCAAAAACCACAATATCGTCCAACTCTTCACTGGCTATACCAGCACAGCTTATACCATGCTGCAATACACCTACAAATTGATTATTGGCGTAGATATCCATCTTCTTCACTTCTTCACCTTGTACATTGGTAGTGCCATAATCGCCCAAAATATCTACTAAGCCAGCTTTATTTACCTCTACGTTTACACGTTTTGCAGCCAGCCCAATGTCTCTCAACAAAGAACTCAACTCACCCGTTGCAGTTGGAAATTCACGCATTTGCTGAATGGTAAATTCATCCAGCGTTAGAATATTTCTGTTCACTATCATAAAGCAAATTTCGTTGTTGGTAAAGATAAGCGTTGATAGAATATTTGAGTTTGAATATTTGGAATGGATGGAGTAGGATTTTTATAAGCAACTTGATGGTGTTGTTTAACTGGCTTGTAAAAAACTTCTTCCCACTTATCCCTATTGCAAATACCAATTGTATTTTTTATTTTGTAGGCTAAACCAAAACGATAGACATGAAAAAAGCAATTATTGGTGCCTTAGTTGGGGGCATTATTATTTTTATTTGGCAATTTTTAAGTTGGGCTATGTTAAACCTGCACGAACCACAGCAGCGATATACGGCTAAACAAGATAGTGTTATGGCCTACCTAAATACACAGTTTAGCGAAGACGCAGCCTACATGATGCCCACCATGCCTAAAGGCACACCTCGAGAAGAGATGGAGAAGAAAATGAAAGTCATGGAGGGAAAGCCTTATGCTATGTTAGTTTATCATAAAAGCATGCCTGGTATGGATACTATGCCAATGAATATGGCACGTGGCTTAGCTGTAGATTTTGTAATGGTGTGGTTACTCTGCTGGCTATTGGGGAAAATAAATGTTCCATCTTTCTCTACCATTTTCTTCGGAAGTTTATTTACAGGAATTATTGTTTTTCTCAACTCGGCATATACCATGCATATTTGGTATGGCTCGTTTGATTTATGGATGCACCTTACCGATGCTTTGATAAGTTGGGGTGTAACTGGATTGTGGTTGGGCTGGTGGTTAAGACGTTAAAATATTATTGAGCCTAACAACAAAACCCATTTGCAATTGCGAATGGGTTTTGTTGTTAAAAAATATTATTTCAAATAATCTCTTACTCCAAACAACAAACTACCTACACGTACCATATTGCTTCCTTCCTCAATAGCTATTTTATAATCACCACTCATGCCCATTGACAATATGGAGAGTTGGCAGTTGGCAGTTGATAATTTAGAACAATCATCTAATAATTTTTTAAGACTTTTGAATTCACTTCTTATTTTTTGCTCATCATCGCTAAAACTTGCCATGCCCATTAAACCAATAACAGCCACGTTTTGAAGTAGGTCTATTTCATTTAATATGCCTTTAATTTCATTGATTGCAAATCCAAATTTGGTTTCTTCTTGGGCTATATGTACTTGTAATAGACAGTTAATTACTCGGTTGTTTTTGGCAGCTTGTTTGTTAATTTCTTTTAGTAAGTTTATACTATCTACACCATGTATTAAGTGTATAAATGGGGCTATCAACTTTACTTTATTGCTTTGTAAATGCCCAATAAAATGCCAATTGATATTTTGGGGTAATTGAGTTTGCTTGTCTACCAATTCTTGCACATAGTTTTCGCCAAAGTCTCTTTGCCCAAGATTGTACAATGCTAGTATGTCTTGAGGTGGCTTTATTTTGCTTACAGCTACTAATGTGGCTTTATCTTTTAGTTCATGTGTTATTTGTTGGTATGCTGTTGTATTAATGCCCATAGGTAAGTTTATGAAATGAACGCCTTTTTTCTACGCCGCTAAAAAAGCTAAATTATATTCGATTGATGAAATGTGCGACGCAACCGCAGCTTAATATTTGTTCCAAAGTTTGTATCCAAAAAAAGCCTCAACATTTTATGTTAAGGCTTATAAAAATTTTATTTTAAAATGCTTCTACTAATTACTATTCGTTGCACTTCACTGGTGCCTTCGTAAATCTGGGTAATTTTTGCATCTCGCATTAAACGCTCTACATGGTATTCCTTTACAAAACCATAGCCACCATGTATTTGCACAGCTTCTACAGTTACCCACATTGCAGTTTCACTAGCAAATACTTTAGCCATAGACGAGCTTAGAGTATAGTCCACACCATTGTCTTTTTCCCAAGCAGCTTTTAAGCAAAGAAGGCGTGCAGCTTCTATACGTGTAGCCATATCTGCCAACTTAAATTGTATGGCTTGGTGCTGAGAAATTTCTTTTCCGAAAGCCTTACGCACTTTTGAATATTTTAGTGCCAACTCATAGGCACCACTTGCTATTCCTAATGCTTGCGATGCAATACCAATACGCCCACCTGCCAAAGTTTTCATAGCAAACGTGAAACCAAAACCATCAGCTCCTATCCTATTTTCTTTTGGCACTTTTACATCGCTAAACATAATGGTATGTGTATCGCTACCACGAATGCCTAATTTATTTTCTTTGGCAGCTACCGTTACACCTGGCCAATTTTTTTCTACAATTAAGCAGTTAATCCCTTTGCTACCTTTACTTACATCAGTTTGTGCCATCACTAAGTAAACACTTGCACTGCTACCGTTTGTAATCCAGTTTTTAGTACCATTTAGCAAGTAGTAATCACCCATATCCTCTGCAGTTGTTTGCTGGCTAGTAGCATCGCTACCTGCTTCTGGCTCACTTAATAAAAATGCACCAATGTATAATTCACCATCATTTTTGCCTTGGGCTAATGGTTGCAAATATTTTTTCTTTTGGTCTTCGTTGCCATAGGCTTCTAAACCATAGCATACCAAACTATTGTTTACGCTTACACATACACTTACGCTGGCATCTATTTTACTAATCTCTTCCATTGCCAATACATAACTAACTGTATCCATACCACTACCACCATTTTCGGGTTTTACCATCATGCCCATAAACCCTAAATCTGCCAGTTGCATAATTTGTTCTTTAGGAAAACGCTGGTGTTCATCTCTATCTATAACACCAGGCAAACATTCATTTACAGCAAAATCTCTTGCTGCTTTTTTAATCATTAAATGTTCTTCGCTTAGTTGAAACTGCATGTATTTATTTTTTGTGCTGCGAAAATAAGCTAACAGGTGTTAGCGGTAGCAGATTGTGTTATAATTATTTTGTAGCTAGCAGCAGCACATGAATTGGGCAGCGGTTGCGTCGCACATGTTTAACTAAGGAAATCTATTTGGCTTTTCTTGTGCAACAAATATAAAAGGGGCTTTACGCCCCTTTTATAAAAATACAATTATTGAATAATTAGTTTTTGTATTTCACTCAACCCATCGCCAGTAACTTTTATAAAATAAGTACCTGCTGCCAATGCTGGTAGTTGCAATTGCATATACTGACCATTTACAGTAAAGTATTGTATGCTTTTGCCTGTGGCATCCATTAGTTGTAGTAGTGCAAGTTTTGTATTGCCCGGCAAGCTAATAGCAATTTTATCTTTTGCTGGGTTTGGTGTTATACTCATGATGCCTTTTCTACCATCAAAATAAAGTGATTTAGTTTCCGAATAATTAAACCTGCCATCAAGGTCTATTTGTTTTATACGGTAGTAATTCATACCAATTATTGGCTGGGCGTCGTACAATAAATAAGATTTTGGAGTGCTGCTATTACCAGCTGCTGCTACAAAACCAATGGAAGAAAAGTTGATGCCATCAATACTTTTTTCTACCACAAACTTGGCAGTGTTTAGTTCCTGTGCAGTTGTCCATTTTAATAATCCTTTGCTGTTTTGTTTTTCTACAGTAAATGTATTCCATTGCACAGGCAACGCATTCAAAATATAAGTAAGTGTATCCGATGAGCTTTGCAATGCACCTAATTGGTTATACAATTGTGCACTATTATAAACACCGGCCTGGCTTTTTAAATTTATATCATCAATATACCAACCATCTACACCAGTACCATTATCAGTTATAAACCTAAATCGTATGCGTACCGTTTGCCCCTTAAATGTAGCTAGGTTTACAATAGTTTCTATAAACAAACCTGTGCTACTACTTCCTGTAAATGCATTTCTATTACTGATAACAGTACCAGCATCGGAAGCAATTTTACCACTGTATCCGTTTTGAATCATGTAAGGTCCTAAATCAGTCCACACTATACCATCGTTAGAAATTTCAACTACACCCCCATCATAACCACTTTCAGTATTGTAATAATGCCAAAAACTAAGTGTACTTACACCACTAAGATTGTAAGTGCCAGTATTGGTTAAAACTAATTGTGTTGGCGTAGTAGCATTGATAGCATAAAATGAGTTGGCTGGGCTATTACTTTTTGTAGAAGAAATAGACCAGTTGCCACTTACCGAACCTAAAGTTGACCATGTTGCACCAAATGTTGTACTAGGTACTGTTTCGTTAAAGTGTGTTATTGGTGCAAAGTAAGTACCAGTATTTACTTTTACTTTATAGCTATAGCTTTGGCTTTGAGATGCTGCTAAATTTACGCCACTAAAAACCACAGTACGTGGTATAGCGTCATAAAAACCACCACTACCTACCACGTAAGTAGTATTAGAAGGAATCGTATCAACAATAGAGTAACCACTTATTGAACTACACTGTGCTGTTGCTTTTAAAGAGTAAGTAATTTCTTCGTTCATAGCTGCTAATGTTTTATTGGCAGTTTTTTTAATGGTAGCACTGGCTGGGTTATCGAAAGCTGCAGTTTGGTCGGTATAGCTGGCAGAACTTCCTTGCAATGCACTTGCACCCATACCTCTTTTGGCAAATGCTTGCCAAATAGCACAACTATAATAACCATTGTATAAAATAGTATCTGCTTTTAAAATGGCATTTCTTCCATCTAAAAAACCTGGGCTACAAGCTTGTAACTTCATCCCCATCATTACTAATTTTAAAGCCACCGAGTTACCACCAGTTCCATTTACATTGTACATGTTGCCATTAATAACGCCCTCTTTTTGTATTAAAGCCCAAGTCATTTCCCACAGTGCAGTACACCATATTTCACCAATGTTATGTACTTCGCCACCTGTATTCGTAGCCAGCATAGCATACGTCCAAGGGTTTATTGATAAGTTTGTTGAGTAAGGATAATTGCGAATGCCCCCAGCAGTAGTTGCTTGACCTATAGCATAAGTACCCATTGGTTTTGCCAAAGCTCCATCACTTAGTGAAGCAGAAGCCCAGTTTGTGGTTACCATTAATGCCAAGTAATCACTCCAACCCTCACCCATTTGTTCTGCATTGCTAAGGCAACTTGAATTTCCTGGTCCACCAGTTAAACGATTGGAAATCCCATGGGTGTATTCATGTGCCATAATACCATTATCAAAATCACCATCTAAAAATATAGCAAGGAGGGTTGTGTTTACGGCTTGAGCAGATGATAGTAGCGACTTAATAGCATTACCATCGGTTAACGAAATCATTACTGCTGGTATGGTAATAGTATTATCAGTACCAGTCATTGCTATTGGTGTACCTGTAACATTGTTTACTACAATTGCACCAACGGCTCCTGCATTTTGTGCGTTTTTTATTTGTACAATGTATGCACAACTACTAGTTCTATCTATCAAAGCAATTTTTCCAGCTAATGCAGTTGCGTTGGCAGCTACACCACATGCAGTATGTAATAAGCCTGAAGCATCATCGTTATACAAAACAATATTTGCTGTTACAGGGCCTACGTTTACTAATTTATTAGCAGTACTTACATTACTTTCTGCAGCATATTTATATCCTGCAAAAGAAGAGGGTGCATTCACCAACATTTTTTTGCTAGACGGTGGTGTCCATAAATACATTTGCATTCTAGGTCTCGACCCATCAACAGGTGTAGAAAAATTAGCATTGCTTGTACCACTTGCATCTTGTCCATCTGCTATTACATAATCGTTTCCTAACCCTCCTCTATCCATATTGTAATTTTGGAAATTACCAGATACCTCATCAAATCCATAGAGGTAAGAAATGTCATGCATAATATTATTCCAATAAAATAAATTGGTTAACGCAGCACTTTGGTTGGGGCTACTTTGAGGTGTTGCTACATTACTAAAAGGAAAATCAAAAGTCAAGGTCGGGTCGGGTGTAGATGAATTTGCAGTTAAGCCAAAAGTGTTGTTATTGGCATCTCTATCTTCTTGTGCATATACATTATTACCTCTAGATGTTGCATAATCAGTAAAACCATCGTTGTGCCATTTTAATGTTGTTGCTGGGCTGTTTGTAGGTGCTAATGCCCATGGATCTGTTCTTAAAGCCAATGCACCACCAGGGTGTTGAGGGCTTTCTGATGGATAAGGAGAAACACGATAAGTTGCAGATGATATAGTGTTTACACTTTTTAAGGATTGAAGTACGGGTACATTTTTATTGCCCTCGTAATGTTGTATCTCTAAACAATTATTTGATTTATTAGTAGCCTTATCCCATTTACAATACACAGTAAAATTATCTTTACCCAAAATAGTATTATTTGCAGCATCTACTCTTACTAACCAATAGTCGCTGCTACCAGTAGGTGCAATTTGTACTTGCCAGCTTAGCTTTACCTTACCGCTATCTGTTGGTGTCCATAGCAATTGTACACTAATATTATCTGTAGCTATACCTAGGTTGTTATAAATAATTTTTTTGCCATCACTTTCTATGGCTATAGGCATAATAGTTTGCTGAATATTTTTACCAATATGTGTTGCAGCCAAACGCAAAGCATCGGTTGAAGAAATTACAGGCGTGCCATTGGCTTCACTTACTTTATTCGCCATTTTAGCAATTCGTTGCCCAGCAGCACTTACTACTTTGTCGTCTCTAAAAGAAAAAACTTGTATCCCATTATATACAGCCACACCCTTATAGGTTTGCTGCACATAAGCCATAATAGTGTTAGAAAGTTTGTTGTTGTATGCATCCGATACAATTAAATTATCAATATCATCTGTTGAAAGATGTAAGGCTGGAGCATTCTTTTTAATTAGTTCTAATGCTTGTTGCTTTATATTTTGTTGAGCATTTAATGTAAGGGTAGTTGCAAGCAATAGCATCATGCAGCTTATCCTGCAAATAGTAGGTAATAATTTTCTCATTTCGTACAAAGTATTAAAAGGTGTAGCGAATATATTGAAACCACAGTGCCAGCAAAATAAAAAAGGCTTAACAGCAGCGTTGCGTTAAGCCTTTTTGTTACTTATAAATAAGTCTATTTATTCTCTTTCATTTTCATCATACCCATAATTTGTTGCATGGTTTTATCCATTCCTTCGGTACTGCCATCCAAGAATATTACGTTGCCTTTACCATATTCAGCAAAATTTTTAATGGCTTCCGTCCACATACTAAATAAAATTACGTTGGTGTCTAGATTGGCTTGCTTCATTTGTTCAGCAGCTTGGCTCATACCCTTAGCCACTTCTTCTCTAAAAAGGGCTACACCTTGTCCACGCAAACGTGCAGCTTCTTTTTCTGCCTCGGCACTAATTTTAATAAAGTTACCCTCAGCTTCGGCGGCTTTTGTTTTGGTAATTAGCAAAGCTTGTCCTTCATTTTCGGCAGCAGCTTTTAAATTGCTACTTGCTACCACTTTGCTCATACTATCCATAATAGCTTGGTCAAAAGTGATATCGTTTATTTGTAAATCTTGTAAATGATAACCCCATTCTTCTAAGCTATGATCTATTTGGTCTTTTACATAATCTACAATTTCTCGGCGTGCCGTTAAAATTTCTGCTTGCTTTTTTGTAGCCACAAAAGCCCTAATACTTCCTTCTACTGTGCGTATGAGTGCTTGCATCAAATCTTTATCGCCAATAAATTTAAAAGCTACTTTCTTTATCGTTTCCTCATCGGCATTTTGAACGCTGTACAGTAACATGCTTTTAAAATACACATTGGCTTGGTCTATCGTTACTGCCTGAAACTCTAACTCTACACTTCGGTTTTGAATACTTACACGTTTATAAATTTGCTCTAACACTGGTATTTTAAAACGCAAACCAGGTAATAAAATACGCCTGTATTTACCAAATAGTGTAACCACAGCAATTGTTCCTTGATTTACCGTAACCAAGCCGCTGAATACTATGAAAGCTATTAGCAACACTGGCCAAAACTTTACTATAATGTCCATAATTATAAATTTTAGGAAAGGTAGGGAAACTACATTTAATAAAACTACCCAATAACACTTATTTGTTTTTGCTGCTGGTTAAATAACACAAAAGGAATTTTTTGTAACCAGCTTTCTGAACAAGTATTTGGCTGCGGTTGCGTCGCACATGTTAAACTATGCAATACTATTTAGCTTTTACGGAAGCGAAGATTTGTATAAAATTCTAACAGATATTTGCAGTGGCGTTTGTTCATCAATGTTCCAAAAAGTTGAAGTGTGCGACGCAACAGAAGATGCTATGAAATACAAAAAGCTGGCTACATAAAAAATAACCATGGAATTATCGCAAGACACAAAAAATATTTTAGGGCTACAATTGCCTACCGACCCACGCTGGGTAAATTTGGCAGGCATTAGTTTAGAAGCTATTTTAACCGACCATGCATACTGTGAACAGAAAGCAGCCACAACTTGCATATCGCTTATACAACGTTATAGCGATAAAGTAAAAGTGGTAGAAGATTTAGCACCCATAGTAACCGAAGAGTGGGGGCATTTTAGATTGGTGCTAAACGAGCTAAAAAAAAGAGGCTTGACATTGGGTGTACAACGCAGAGATGAATATGTAAACAAGTTGTTGTTGTTTCAAAAAAAAGGAGGGCATATTGATGATCGTTTTTTAGACCAAATGCTAACCATGGCACTAGTAGAAGCAAGAAGTTGTGAACGTTTTAAAAGATTAAGCGAAGGGTTGAACGATGAATACATGCGTAACTTTTATAGACGTTTATGGAGAGTGAGGCTGGACATTATACTTTGTTTATAGAGCTTGCTGAAACATACATTGAAAAAGAAAAAGTAAAAAAACGCTGGAAAGAATGGTTGGTATACGAAGCTGAAGTGATGAACACTACTGAAGTAAGAGGGGATAGAATACACTAATGAATTAATACAAAAACACAGATTTCTCTTCATCGAAATCTGTGTTTTTGTACAAGTCAATATTTTAATACAACATCCTTACTTTAATTGTATCTTTTACTTCTTTTAAAAGTGATTCGGCTTTTGTTGAGAGTTTTTTATCAACATCTAATACTACATAGCCAATATCTTCATTGGTTTTAAGGTATTGCCCTACAATATTTATATTATGTTTTGATAACTGTGTATTGATAGCACTTAACACACCTGGTACATTGTTGTGTATATGTAAAATACGATGTGCTGTTTCTATAGGTGGCAGGCCAATTGCAGGCACTGTGTGTGAGCCATTAGTAATACCACATTCTAAATATTGAAATAGTTTTACACTTACATCTTCGCCAATATTTTGTTGAGCTTCTTCGGTACTGCCACCAATATGTGGTGTAAGTAGCACATTAGGCAATCCTTGTAAGGGTGTTTCAAATTTATCGCCATTTTTATCTGGCTCCCAAGGGTACACATCTATGGCAGCACCACCTATTGAGCCATCTTGTAAAGCAGTGGCTAAGGCTTTTAAATCTACCACTTCGCCTCTAGCATAATTTATAAGTATAGAGCCTTTCTTAAAATATTTAAGATTGGTTTTGTTAATTAAGTTTTTAGTTTGTGCAGTTTCTGGTACATGTAAAGAAATGATGTCGCTTTGACTTACTACATCTTTCAAGCTTTTGGCACTATTGGCATTGCCCAATGGCAGTTTTGTTTCTACATCATAAAAAATAACTTTCATACCCAAGGCTTCGGCTAAAACACTTAATTGGCTACCAATATTGCCATAACCAATTAGCCCCAATGTTTTGCCACGCAATTCAAAACTACCTTTTGCTTCTTTCATCCAAATGCCTTGATGGGCAGCATTGTTTTTATCGGGTATTCTTCTAATTAGCATTACCGATGCTCCAATTACCAATTCTGCCACACTTCTTGTATTGCTATACGGGGCATTAAAAACTACAATGCCTTTTTTGGTAGCGGCTTTTAAATTTACTTGGTTTACACCTATACAAAAGCAACCAATGGCTTGTAGCTTTGGTGCTGCATCTAATACTTTTTGTGTTATTTGTGTTTTAGAGCGTATGCCTAATAAATGCACATCTTTTAAAGCAGCTATTAGTTCTCTCTCACTTAATGCACCTCCAATTTGGGTAATGTTGGTATAGCCGTTGTCTTTAAATTTTTGTACAGCTCTGTTGCTGATGTTTTCAAGAAAAAGGATTTTTATTTTTTCTTTGGGGTAGCTGGTTGCCTGCTTGCTCATGTGGCGAAAATAAAAAGTAATTGCATTGGGTTTCTGTATTATTTTGTTGTTATGATGAGAATAGTATTTTTAATAACTATTGTTTGTTTGTTTTCTTGTAAAACAAAAACAGAAAAAAAAGCTGAATTTAAGGCTACCAATTTTGTGTACCGCTCTCTTTCAGACACAGAAAAGCAATATTTGGGTGCTAGGGTAAATGGATTATTTAATGCTTTAATGAGTTCAAGAGGTTTTAATGGGCAACTAATTGTGGCAAAAAATGGTGAGATTGTATATGAAGCATATCGTGGTTTAAGCAACTTTACTACAGGAGAATTTATGACAGCCAACACTCCAGTACATATTGCTTCAGTTTCTAAAACCTTTACTTCGGCAGCTATTTTAAAGTTATATGAGCAGGGTAAACTTTCCTTGCAAGATAGTTTGCAAAAATTCTTTCCTACTTTTCCGTACAAAGGGATATCTATTGAAATGCTATTAAGCCACCGCAGCGGATTACCTAACTACATATATTTTATGGATACTGCTTGGAAAAAAGATTCAAAAGTAACCAATGAAGATGTTTTGACTTTTATGATTAATCAAAAACCATTGGCGTACGCCCCTGCTAATAAAGTATTTAGCTATTGCAATACCAACTATGTTTTATTAGCATTAGTTGTTGAACAAATAACAGCATTACCTTTTCCTAAGTATATGAAAGACAGTTTATTTACTTCTTTAAGAATGAAGAATAGTTTTGTATTTAGTACAACCGATACCTCACGATACACTCCATCATATAGTTATAATAAAAAGCCATACTTATTAGAGAAGTTTGATTGTGTGTATGGCGATAAGAATGTGTACAGTACAGCTAGAGATTTACTACTTTGGGATAATGCAATATACCAACACAACTATTTGTCTGCCGAAACATTAAGATTGGCGTTTTCTCCTTACAGCAACGAGCATCCATCAATGCATAACTATGGGTTAGGCTGGCGTATGTGGGGTAATGGAAAGGATAAAATGATATACCACAATGGATGGTGGCATGGTAATAATGCTAGTTTTTGCAGGTTTGTAAATGATACTGTAACCATTATTGCCTTGGGCAATAAATACAACAGATCTACCTATTCTGCCAGACAATTATTTAGTATTTTTTCAAAAGATGGCAATGTAGCACCATCAACTGATGAATAAAAAAGCCCTATATTGATACAGAACTTGTCTATTCATTTATTTAAAACAAACATCTTATGGATAAAAAAATTCAGTTCGTGTATTAAAGTACCAAAAACCCTTTCTTCCATTTTTCATAAAAACAACACGATTACTTTTGGCAGAGATGATATCATCGTATTCATAATTACTCATGTGTTCATGACGG
>JAYVRD010000287.1:0-17087 GCA_043776595.1 Chitinophagaceae bacterium
CTGCATTGGTTTTTTTGGCCTTGGTATATCCCAAAAGAAACGTTCTTTTTTAAGCACTTGTTCATAGTAAAATTTTAAAGCATTCATTCTACTATGCAATGTGTTTTCAGAAAGCTTGAGATCTGTGTAACAATAAGACAAATAATCTTTAATTCGAGAAGTTGTAAATGATGCTGCGGGTTCGTTTCCTATTTTTTTTAAAATTGACTCAGTTCATTCAAGTATGTTTTTTGTGTACTGATACTGTAAGATTTTAGTTGCAAATATTGTTTCATCTCAACAAAGACTTGTTTGTTTGCAGGATGTACTGCAAAAATGCCTTCGATTTGAGTAGTTTTGGCTATTGTGGTAGCTACCTTTTTATCCGTAGATGGTTGATTGTTTGTTGCTATTTTTTTCTGAGCCTTTGCAAATACTCTTACATCTTCTTCCTTAATATTTGCAAGAGACATTAATGCTTTCTTTAAGGTTATGTAGTGATTTTTACTGTAGGGAATCAGCCATTTTTTATGTGTGTAACTAAAGCTTCTGTCAGGTACTGTTTTAATAGCAGTATTTAACTCGGCTATTGGTTTACAGCAAACAGCAATCCAATGTTTATGTCGATGATATATGACTGATAAAATAACTTCTGGTAAATTGTTATTCATATTTTTTTACGGCAGAGCCTACCTCACTCACAAAATCATTTCATGAATGAGCATAAAATTCACAGCCTGATTTTTCGGGTATCTGTGTATACTATAATTTCTGGGGGAGTGGATATTAAAGTAGGAGAATATTTGAAATCTCCAAGCAAATAATCCTTTTTTTATTTTCATCGTTTATTTTAAAATAAACATAGGACACCTCCATATAAAACGATTCACTTAATGATAAGGACAGGTCAATTAACAACTAACCTTATCTATTCGAACACCAACGAATGTATCGGGGAAATATCGCCCTATTATTGCTGCTTTTGGCATTATTATGATTCACTTCAATAAATTTAATTCTTTTACATCAATATTTAAAAATTTCATGTAATTCCTCAATCAAGAAGTGCCAACTATGGCTAGCAAAGGGCACACTGTAATAACGCTAATCAGCACTCAGAGCACATGCCCATATTTATTTACTGTAGTAAGTTGTTTTGTCATCAGTTCAAACAGGTCGGGATTTAAGGGCTGCAGGGTTTGTTACTCTACTTCTACAAACTGTTGCATTCTGCTATAATTTTCACCAGTAAGTTTTGTATCGTTGTGGATTTGTAAATGAATAAGAATGTCTTTATTTATATCTTCCATACAGTGATACACTCGCTCATCGATTTTAGAAAAAATAGTGGTGTAAATAATTTTTACAGCTCCTTCCACCAATGCTTTGTCTTTTGGTTTATAGGTTCTAGTCGGGAAGCCAAAGTATGATAATGCTCTGCAAATGCTGCAAAGTTTTCATTGAGCTGTGCTTCGTATTTACTGACTTTGGTAACAGCAGATTTATATTATTAGGAACAATCGCCTGTGGCACGCCACCATAGAAGTGCACGGCTTTTTCGCAACCAAGAATAAAATCTTCTTTACGTTGTGAGGATACTGCCATAACAAAAGTGAGTTCGCTGCATCCCATTATAGCTACAAACACTTCTACATCACTTATCTCTCTGATGAGTTTATCTACTAGGTATAATTTCTGACCAGTAAAATCCACAAACAATTTATCACCTGCCTTATGAGTCATCTTCAAGGAAGACTTGCCTCCCTGCATGAAATCATTCAGTTACTCTAAAAACGTATAGCTCTTGTAACCATCCGGACATTGCTACAGGTATTTTTCATGCACCATGTATTTGTTGACACCACGCTATTTTAACATGGCTGAAAAAGAAGGTAACAGCGGTTGTAAATCTGATAAACACTTGTTAGAAAATTCTATGCGTTCCTTAATTAAAAACAACGTTGACATCTTTGCATCGCTCATTGCTTCAATCGGGCAATCGTTTTTTCTAATAAGATATAACGATACAAATATTTTTTAACCGTATTACGGGCTACGCCCTTAGTATGGCTGATATATTTTGTACCTTTATCCGATGAACATAGTTGCAGAATTTGACTTATTGTAAACATCTGTATTTTTTTATTTGACATGAAGGAGAAATTGATGAATCCATAACTTCCGCCTTTCTACCTGCTAAAACAACTAATTCTTACAGTCATTTAAGGGGTCAATTTAAAATGGTGAGCTTTGCCAGTTTACGCTGGATATTGGAAGTCAGTTTAATCTGAAGAAAAGGGGGTTAATTTCAGTGAATTTTTCAAATGATGCTCTATTCTGATTATTTCATCCTTTTAAAATAAAATAGAGGTAGAAAAGCAACTTAATAATAATTTTAATTGCTTTATTTTAAACAGCTAGTTTTCTATGACAATACTTTGGATGTATTGTCCCTATATTGTACCATCGAATAAAGTATTTACTATAATTATATGATTACCAATTTATTATATAATAATACGTGTAAATTTGAGTTGGGCGTAATTTTTGGCTGATACTTAACTAAGAATTTATTTAAAAGAAGAAACAAGTGTTGCACTTTAAGACAACTTTACTACATTTGTATAAATGCAGCAAGAAAAATATAGAAACTCATTTCTTTACAAAGAATACTTTAGTGACTTTTACTCGAAGCAGACAATCAAAGTAAAAGAGAAGATAATTTGGACAATTAAACTAGTTGAAACATTGCAAATTGTTCCCGAAGATTATTTTAAACATTTAGAAACAACAGAGGGTCTTTATGAAATCCGAGTAAAACAAGGAAACGATATTTTTAGAATATTCTCATTTTTTGATGAAGGAAAATTGATAGTATTAGCAAATGGATTTCAAAAGAAAACACAGAAAACACCAAAACAAGAGATTCTAAAAGCAGAAAAAATAAAGGCTGAATATTTTGCTGAAAAGCAACAATCTAAAAAAGACAAAAAATGAAAAAAGAAACCATAAAATCACTTGACCAGTTTGTTGAAGAACAATATGGTACAAAAGGAACTGTAAAAAGAGATAAATTTGAGAAAGGATTTGAGACTTTTAAGCTTGGAGTAATGCTTCAACAAGCAAGACTTGAAAAAGGTATGACACAGCAACAACTTGCAGAAAAATGTGGAACAAATAAAGGATACATATCAAAAGTGGAAAATAACATCAAAGAAGTGAGAATTTCCACCCTTCAAAAAATTGTAGAATTTGGATTAGGCGGACATTTAGAACTATCAATAAGAATGTAAACAATTTTTAATAAAACTACGCCCAATGTCTAGTACTGAAATAGGTTGTTTAAAAACCAACCAAAAATGGACATTCAACAAGCATATATTTTGGTATTAAATATACGCTTAGATAATAGCTAAATGGATATACTAAAGCTAAACATGTGCGACGCCACCGAAGCTTAATTATAAACTAACAGCTAACTTTAATAAAAAAATGCTTTCACCAACGCAAATTCTCAGTTTTAGAACGCTTCTTCTCTCTGTGTTTCAGTTGTTATGTCTTAACGTTTTCTCCCAACAAAATACAGATAGCCGTTATACCAAACCTTTAAAAGAAGTTATTACCAACATAGAACAAAAGTTTGGGGTAACCATAAAATATGCTGACACTTTAATAGCCAACAAATTTGTAGCCTTTGCCGATTGGCGTTATAGAAATGATGTAGAAACAACACTAGACAATGTACTAAAGCCATTAGACCTAAAAGTAAAAAAAGAGGGAGATAAAAAATATAAACTGGGCGTGTATGAATACTATCGTTGGGCTGTAGATGAAGGTTGGGCAGAGTTGGATAGAATAGCTTCTGAATATAAAAATTTGGATGAATGGGAAGCTAGAAAAAAAATATTGAAACCATGTTTGTTAGAAGCATTGCAACTATCCAAACTACCTGCATCACCACATTCAATACCCATTATCACTACACCAAGAAAATTTGATGGCTATACAGTTGAAAATATAGCCATAGAAATATTAGCTGGCGTTTGGATTAATGGTTCGTTATACAAGCCTACCCATTATAAGGGAAAAATTCCGGTGATTTTAAATCCAGATGGGCATTGGGAAAAACAACGTTACCGTGCCGATTGCCAATATCGCTGTGCTGCTTTTGCAAAAATGGGTGCGATGGCTTTTAGTTATGATTTATTTGCTTGGGGAGAATCTCAATTACAGTTTAAGTTAGAAGATCATCGCAAAAGTTTATCGCAAAGTATTCAAGTATTAGGCTCTACAAGAATTTTGGATTATTTATTAGCCTTAAAAGATGCAGATACCAATCTTGTTGCTATAACTGGTGGCAGTGGTGCAGGCAGCCACACAGTATTAGTAACAGCTTTAGATGCAAGAATAAAAGTTTCGGCACCTGTGGTTGCCATCAGTTCTTATTTCTATGGTGGTTGCCCTTGCGAAAGTGGTATGCCCATTCATGCTTGTGCTGGTAGAACTGACAATGTAGAAATTGCCGCTATGGCTGCTCCACGCCCACAATTATTAGTAAGTGATGGAGGCGATTGGACCGATAAAACTCCTGAACATGATTTTATATATCTACAAAAAATGTATGATTGGTATAGCAAAAAAGATAACATAAGTAATGTACACTTACCAACAGAGAAACATGATTATGGCTTTAATAAAAGAGTTGCTGTGTACAACTTTATGGCTAAATATTTAAACCTAAATATGATGGCTATACGAAATGACGGTAAAATTGATGAGTCAAAAATTACCATTGAACAAGAAAAAGCTATGTATGTTTTTGGTGACAATGGTGAGAAACTACCAGCTCACGCTATTAAAGGATTTGAAAATTTGGAGAAGGTATTTAACAACGCCATTCAATAAAAAAATTAACCAACTTGGTTGTGCGATTGAACTTCTTTTGAAAATTTATTATGAACTTGCGTAGGCTTAAAACTACATCAAACCCCAAAAAAGAAAACCTAGAACTACAATCAGTATTATTGATAATAGAAGATGAATTTCATCGAGTAATGGGTACGTTCATTTTAGTTACATTCTTATCATAAACTGTTTAAATATTTTTCTGCATTTGCTAGATGGGAATTTCTTTTTTCTTCACTCATTTTATCAAATGTGCCCACTAACATTCCAAGCCTGGGGTTTTGCAAAAAGAAATTTCGGTGTACATGCATAAAACGCCAGAATAATCCATCCCATACTTGCTGCCACTCTCCTTTCTCATAGTTGCTCATCTTCATCAAATAATTACTACCACTGATATATGGCTTGGTCGTCATTAAACCGCCATCGGCAAACTGTGTCATGCCATATACATTTGGCACCATCACCCAGTCGTAAGCATCAATAAACATTTCCATAAACCACCTGTACACTTCATCTGGGTCAAACTCACAGAGTAACATAAAATTACCCAATACCATCAATCTTTCAATATGATGACAGTAACCAGTTTTTAAAACTTTTTTAATGGTGATGTCAATGGGCAAAATACCTGTAGTTCCTGTCCAGAAACTAGTAGGAATTTTTCGTTTAAACTTCCAATAATTATGGGTGCGTTGTCTATTGCCTTCCCTTTCATAAACAATTCTTATAAATTCTCGCCAGCCAATAATTTGTCTGATGAAACCTTCGAGAGAGTTGAAAGGGATATTATTTTTTTCGGCATAATTTAATACAGCATCTATAATTTGTTGCGGAGTAAGCAAACCATTATTGAGCATAGGTGAAAGTACTGAGTGATGAAGAATACTTTCATCAGCTACAATTGCATCTTCATATATCCCAAACTTCTCGAATCTAGTTTTTAAAAAATTTGTAAGCCATTGATCCGCTTCCTTATAAGTAGATACAAATAAATATGGGGACTCTATACTACCATAATTATTGATAAAATTTTGCTGTATATAGTTCGTGGCTTCTTTTATGTAAGTGTTTGCATTTGGAAAAATAACTTCAGGCACTACTTCCTTTTTAGGAAACTTCTGTCTGTTATCTGCATCAAAAGTCCATTTACCACCAATTGGTTTGCCATCTGCTTCTAATAATAATTTACGCAGCTTTCTTTGATGAATATAAAAGTCTGTTTGAAAATAAGTTTTCTTCTTACTAAAATAATCTGCTACTTCATCCATGGTATTCAAAAACGATGGTGAAGCATGAACAACTAATTTGATTGCATATTTTTTACAAGCTGTGGTTATACGTTTTGTCAACCATTCATCTACAACATCAGCAATATGAATAGAAGTAATTTTTTGTTGTGCTAAATAAGCAATCAATTTTGTTACGTCATTTTTCTCATCAGTTGTTTCAACATAGTTTACGGAATAATTATTTTCCAATAAATAATTTTCATAAAACTTCATACTAGAGCGATGCAACATGAGTTTTTGTTGATGAAAATTATATTGACGAAAGAAAAGCCATTCTTCTAAGAGATACACCTCTCGAATTTTCTGCAGAGCAGGATGCTGCTTAAATAATTGATGGGGGAAAATCAAAACTACTTCACTCATAAGTTTGTAAAACAATTTGCCTTCTGTAATGTTTAACAATTGAATAATTTATCTTAATGGCAGTTTATAGCGTATCAGACATAGCATCTTGGGAACGGTTTTATAGGGCTAATTTTATCAATAGCCTAACAGGTTTTAAATCTGTAAGCCTTATTGGCACTGTAAATAAAATAGGGCAACCCAATCTTGGTATTTTCAGTAGTATTGTTCATATCGGATCAAACCCTCCATTAATTGGATATATAAATCGTCCTTTAAAAGCAGCTCCACATACACTGGCTAATATTAAGGCAACTGAGGTTTACACCATCAATCATATTCTTCCCTCTTTTGTGCAGCAGGCACACCAAACTAGTGCAAAATATGATGCTGGTATTAGCGAGTTTGAAGAAGTGGGTTTAACACCCGAATATCAAGAAGGTGTTATTGCACCATTTGTAAAAGAAAGCATCGTTAAATACGCATTATCGCTTGAGGAAATAATTCCTATAAAACTGAATGATACTTTCTTGGTAATTGGCAAAGTAATATCCATACAAATTGAACAAGACATTGTATCTAAAGATGGGTATCTCCATTTAGAGAATGTACAGTCTATTTGCAGTAATGGTGTTGATGGTTATTATTCAACCGAACTAATTGAGCGTTATCAATATGCCAAGCCCAATATTCATCCACAAAAAATAAAATGATATGGCTAAGGGAACATTTTTATCTGCTCGCTGGGAATATCTAGCTATGTTTAATTATGAAGTAGATGCTGCAATACTAGAACCCCATTTACCACCATTTACACAACTAGATTTGTACAATGGCAAGGCAATAGTAAGTGTGGTTGGTTTTTTATTTAATAATACAAGTGTTATGGGTATTAAGTGGCCTGGTTATGTAAATTTTGAGGAGGTGAATCTGCGTTATTACATTAAATATTTTGATGGCAAAGAGTGGAAAAGAGGCGTGGGTTTTATTTCTGAAATAGTACCTCAATTTTTAGTGTCTAGTATTGCAAATGTATTGTACAATGAACATTACAGTACAGCTAAAATGAGTCATACTATTAGCCAAAACTCACAAGAACTAGAAGTAACTTATAACTGGAAAAAGAAAAATCAGAATTGGAATTTGATGTGGGTAAAAGCCAAGCCAGAATTACAGGATATTGAGATAGGTTCTGAAGAAGAATTTATTTTTGAACACTATTATGGTTACAATAAACTTAATGAAACCACTGCCATAGCGTATTCCCTTGCTCATCCAAGATGGCAAATTTTCCCTGTTACTGATTACAAACTTGACTGTGATGTTGAAAAGCTATATGGGGTTTCTTTTGTGCCTTTTATACAAAATATACAACCAGTTTCAGTATTTCTTGCAAAAGGGTCTGATGTGTATGTGAAGATGCCTAAGAAAATTTATAAATAACTTCAAATGAATTTTTCTTTACTGCCGAATTTACTTTAGGGACTCTAGTACAAGAAAAGCAAAATCTACGCTTCAATAAAAGCTTAATAATAGTACATAGCCAAACATGTGCGACGCAACCGCTGCTGAATTGAAAAACAAAAGCTTGCTACCAAAAAAATTATAAATAAAGTGGTAGAGAGAATATGAATTGTAGATTAAAAACGTTTGTAGCTGAGAAATGGTGCTTAAATAAGTAACCTTAGCTATTAAACTTTGATGTTTATGAAAGATTTTGCACAACTTAAAAAAAATTTAAAAAAAGATTTTGTTGGCTTAAAGAAAATGAAACTGGCAGTATTGGGAGATACAGCTACACAATTTTTAGTACAAGCTTTAAGGGCTATTGGCCATGATAATAGCTTGAATTTAGAAATTTGGGAGGCAGATTTTAATCAAATTGAGCGTCAGGTATTTGACCCATCATCGGAGTTATACGTCTATAACGCTGATGTAGTTGTTGTTTTTCAATCATCGCACAAACTATTAGGCAAGTATAATAAGTTGAAGTTGGAACAACATACTTTGTTGGCAGCAACAGAAATGGAAATAATTAAAGCTTCACATACACAACTACAAAACCATACCAAAGCCAAAATTATTTACTACAACTACACCGAAATTAATGATGCTGTTTTTGGAAATTTTGCCAACAAAACAGAATCATCTTTTTTGTTTCAATTGCGAAAACTAAATTTTGAATTGATGGTGTACGCATCGCATAACGCTGGCTTTTATTTGTGCGATATTTCTTCTGTTCAAAACGAAATTGGTAAAGCCCAGTTTTTTCAACCATCTGTTTACATAAACACCGAAATGGTTTTAAGTATTGATGTGCTACCAAAAGTGGCAGGTAAAACAATTGACATTATAAACGCAATAAACGGTAGTTTTAAAAAATGTATAATACTGGATTTAGACAATACGACTTGGGGTGGTATAATTGGCGATGATGGATTGGAAAATATTCAAGTGGGTAGTTTGGGAATTGGTAAAGCTTTTTCAGAATTTCAATATTGGATTAAGAAACTTAAAAATAGGGGAATCATTGTTGCTGTATGTAGCAAGAATACAGAATCTATTGCTAAAGAGCCTTTTGAAAAACACCCAGATATGATATTGCACTTGGATGATATTGCAGTATTTATAGCCAATTGGGAAAACAAAGCAGATAACATAAGGCAAATACAAAACATCTTAAACATTGGTTTTGACTCGATGGTTTTTTTAGATGACAACCCCTTTGAAAGAAATATTGTAAGAGAAAATATTCCTGAAATTTGTGTACCAGAGTTACCAGAAGACCCTGCTGATTATTTAGAGTATCTATATACGCTAAACTTGTTTGAAACCGTATCGTACTCTAATGAAGATGCGGAAAGAACAAAACTGTATCAAGTGGAAGCCCAAAGAAATATTGTACAACAAAAATATACTAACGAAGAAGAGTTTTTGCAAAGTTTAAATATGCAATCGCTGGTAGAGCCTTTTACAAAATTTAATACACCAAGGGTAGCTCAGTTATCGCAACGGTCTAACCAGTTTAATTTAAGAACAGTAAGGTATACCGATACAGATATAGAATTGCTTGCATCATCGGAAAAGCATTTTACGTTTTCATTTACGTTAGAGGATAAATTTGGCGATAATGGATTGATATGTGTAGTGATTTTGAAAAAACAAAATGAAGAAGAACTTTTTATTGATACTTGGCTAATGAGTTGCAGGGTTTTAAAACGAGGAATGGAAAATTTTGTACTGAATATGATTGCTAGTTTTGCACAATCCAATAGTTATAAATATTTGAAAGGGGAATATTTACCCACAGCGAAAAATGAAATGGTAAAAGACCACTACTTTAGTTTAGGATTTAATCTATACAATAATTATTGGTTTTTAGATTTGGATACTTACCAGCCAAGAAAGAATTGTATAACTGTAAAATAATGTAACTATGAGTAGAGAAGAAATGCTACAACAAATAAATGCAATTTTTATTCACATCCTTGATAACGAAGATTTAAAAATAACAGAGGCTACCAGTGCTGGCGATGTGGAAGAATGGGATTCGCTTAGCCATATACAACTGGTAGTTGCTATTGAAAAACATTTTAAACTTAGGTTCACTTCAAAAGAAATTCAAAGTTGGAATAATGTGGGCGAAATGCTAACCAGTATTCAAGAGAAAGGAATATAATGTTTACATTGAGCAATATATATTCTGAAACCTTCATTGTTTCAACAGAAATTTATGAGGGCTTTATTTATTTGTTTAAAGATAAAAACCCATTACACACCAACCAACAATTTGCGTTAGGTAAAGGTTTTAAGAGTGAGGTAATGCATGGCAATATACTTAATGGGTTTCTCTCCTATTTTATTGGTGAATGTTTGCCTACAAAAGATGTAATTATTCACTCGCAAGAAATACAGTTTAAAAACGCAGTGTATAAAAATGATGTATTGCAATTGAGAGCAGAAGTAATTGGAGTTTATGAATCGGTAAATGCCATTGAGTTTAAATATGCATTTACGAACGCTGCATTAAAAACTGTAGCTAAAGGAAAATTTCAAATAGGCCTACTTATATGAATATACTGATAACAGGGGGAGCATCTGGCTTGGGCGAAGCCATTACTACCACGCTTGCAAAAGATGATAGCAATAAAGTATATTTTACTTACAGCAAGTCTAACGCCAATGCAAAAAATATCGAAGCGATTTTTAAAAACACAATTGCAATACCATGTGATTTTAAAAATAATGACTCCATACAATTACTAATAAAAAACATACCAGACTTAGATCTCGATGTTTTAATAAACAATGCTTATGGTGGTAGGTTTTTAAAAACTTACTTTCATAAAATACCAAGTACCGATTTTTTAACGGAGTTTAAAGAAAATGTACTCCCTGTAGTTGAAATAACACAAGCAGTTCTTAGTACATTTAGAAAAAAGAAACAAGGAAAAATAATTACAATCCTAACTGCTGCATTGGCAAATATACCACCGATTGGTGCTTCAGTATATGCTGCTAATAAAGCTTATGTAGCACAGTTAACTAAAGTATGGGCTACCGAAAATGCTAAGTTTAATATTACTTCTAACTCAGTATCACCATCGTTTATGCAAACTAATTTAACATCAAATATGGATGAAAGAACTATAGAGCAGATAGCTGGCAATCATCCACTAAAAAAAATATTGACTACACAAGAGGTAGCAGAAACTGTACTATATTTAATGAATGCTTCTTCGCAAATAAATGGTGTTGACATATTAATCAATGCAGCAACCAACATTAAATAATAATAGCCATGGTTTTCAATTCCATTACTTTTTTATTATTCTTTGTCGTTTTTTTTATTTTGTATTGGTTTGTTTGTAATAAAAATTTAAAGCAGCAAAATTTTTTGGTGCTAGTAGGTAGTTATGTATTTTATGCTTGGATAGATTGGCGGTTTCTCTTTTTTCTAATAAGTGTTTCACTTCTAAATTTTTTATTGGGTATTTATATTGAAAAGAAAACAACTTACAATAAGTTGTTGGTATGTATTGGCTTACTTCAAGGCATTGGTACGTTAATTTTTTTTAAATACTACGATTTTTTTATAACATCTTTTCGAGCTGTTTTTAGTACAAATTCACATTTACAGCCACTGCACCTCATCATTCCACTAGGTATAAGTTTTTTTACATTTAGAACCATAAGTTATGTATTAGATGTAAATAAAGGGAAGCTAAAAGCTACAAAAGATTGGGTCGTTTTTTTTAGCTATGTTTCATTTTTCCCTTCTTTATTATCTGGACCAATTGATAAAGCGATAGCATTTATACCGCAACTAGAAACGAAAAGAATTTTCGACTATAACCAAGCTATTGATGGCTTACGCCAAATACTTTGGGGTTTGTTCAAGAAAGCCGTTATTGCCAATAACTGTGCAATGATTACTAGCTTAATTTTTGATAATTACCAAACTGTTCCAGCAAGTTCTTTGTTATTAGGTGCATTCTTGTACACTATTGAAATTTATGCAGACTTCTCTGGCTATTCGGATATGGCTATTGGGTTGTCTCGTTTAATTGGTTTTAATATTACTCAAAATTTCAACTTCCCATTCTTTGCCCAAAACATTGCAGAGTTTTGGCGTAAGTGGCATATCTCCCTTACTGCATGGCTTACGGAATATGTATTTACACCACTAAGTATAGCATTTAGAGATTATGATAAGATGGGATTAATCTTGGCCATCCTTATTAACTTCTCCATTATTGGCTTATGGCATGGTGCTAACTGGACTTATATTCTATTTGGGTTTTTGCATGGGTGCTACTACATACCTCTTATTATAAAAGGAACGATGAACAAAAAGAAGAAACTAGCTAAAGACAAAATCTTTCCATCTTTTAAAGAGTTTATAAATATGGTTGGTACATTTATTTTGGTAATGCTTACGTTTATTCTTTTTAAAAGTGATAGCATTGCAGAAGCCTATCATTACTATAGTCGTCTTTTTTCAACTTCAGTTTTTACAATACCAACAGTGCCTTATACTAAGGTTAATCAAGTACTGCCTTTACTATTTATACCTATTATGTTTTGTATAGAATGGATAGGAAGAGAAAAACAACATGCTATTGCTACATTAGAAGTAAAATGGAATAAACCAGTAAGATGGGCTTTTTATTATTTCATCATCATTGCCATTTTTTGTTTCTCGGGTATGGCACAACAATTTATTTATTTTCAATTTTAGCCATGAAAAAATTTATCGTTCGGTTTATTACCTTCATGCTGCCCATTGCTATTTGTGCATACTTTATTGATGCATTTATTTCTTCTAATTTGAAAAAATCAAATTTTTATACCAAAGAATATACCGTATGGAATGATATTATTGATGGCAAAGTAAATAGCGATATTATTATTAATGGAAGCTCCAGAGCATGGGTACATATAAACCCTACTATAATTATTGATAGCCTGCATATATCTGCTTATAACATTGGTATTGATGGACATAACTTTTGGTTACAAAACTTACGACATACCTTACTCTTGCAAAAAAATACAAAGCCAAAACTTATAATTCACTCCCTAGATATTTTTACTCTGGATAAAAGAGAAGACCTATACAACCCCAACCAGTTTTTGCCTTACATGCTTTGGAATTCTGCAATTAAAGCCGCAACATCGAGCTACAAAGGATATAATATTTTTGATTATCAATTACCTCTTGTAAGATACTTTGGCAAGTGGGAGGCTATAGAAATAGCTCTAAAAATGTTTAAAAATCCCCCTAATGCAGCAAGCTTAAGAACAAAAGGTTTTCAAGGGCAAGATATTGAATGGACAGACGAATTTGAAAAAGCAAAAACAAAGATGAGCAGCCTAGAAGCCAAAATGGATTCTGCTACCATTGCTTTATTTGAACAATATTTAATCAATTGTAAAGCTGCCAACATAAAAGTAGTATTGGTGTATTCACCAGAATACATTGAAGGCCAAAAATTTGTGAGTAACAGAGGTAAAGTGATAGCTACTTATGAGAATTTGAGTAAGAAATTTAATATCCCATTTTACGATTACTCAAACGATGCGATATCTTTTGATAAAAAATATTTCTATAATGCTTCTCATATGAACAGTAAAGGAGCCAATTTATTTACGAGTAAATTAGTTGATACTTTAAAAGCAACTAAGGTTTTGTGAGCACTTTTTACGCTTCATTAAATGCCCAATATTACTACAAAGCCAAACATGTGCGACGCAACCGCTGCTTAATTGAAAAACAAAAGCTTGCTACCAAAAAAAGCTACAAACCTGTACCACCAGGTCTTACTTTGACCGATTTTTTGCCGCTATTTTTCTTTTCATAATCGGCTACTGCTTGAGGCTTTGGTTTTACAATTGGCTTTTTAACAACAACGGTTGTATCGGCTATTTTTGTTCCGTTGGCTACATCATTTTTTTGTTTGGTTGGGTCAACAAACTTATCTAAAAAATATTGTTCACTCTTTGCCAATACACCACTGCCAGGTTCGTAAAATTTCCAAGTGCCATGTTTTACACTAGTACCTTCTATCTTAATTATTTTTCTTTCCACTTTATATTGGTCGTACACATCTGGCACATCAATAGTATCGTAAGGGTTTTCTGGGTTCACCGCTTTCCAACTTTCTTCTCTCACAATACCAGCTATACCATAATATTGGCTAATGCCATCTTTGTATCCCCATCTATATTGTTCTATAGCAATGGGGTCGCCCATTTCGCTATACCTACGCCAAATACCTTCACGTAAATTATCTTTAAAAATCCCTTCTTCATCATACCCTGGTTCGCCACGTAATGGAGGCATTTTAATAACCCATTTGCCTTGCTTTTTATCTTTTTGGTCTATACAGTTTAAGGTATCTCTGTTTACACTTAGCTTAAAAGTTTTGCATTGTGCAAAGCTTTTAGTAGCGATAAATAAAAGTATTAAAAGTAGGAAACGCATATGTATAATATTTGCACTAAAGTACAAATGATTGCTTGCAAGAAAGCAAAACGAATGTTATAATTTTTTGTAACCAGCTTTTGTAGTGATATGGGCAGCGGTTGCGTCGCACACTTGTACAGGAGATTCTTTACGCAGCAGCCCCATTTACACATCACTTCATCCATGTAGGTCCAACTTCGTTTGCTGCTAACAAAGTGTATTTACTTTTTTCAACTCTTTGTTTAATGTTTGGCTCTACCCAATCTGCACCTACACCTATATTATCTATAAGTTTTACTCTTGCCTCTACCGAAGAAATGATTTTTCCTTTCCCATCTTTTATCCAATCAAATCCATCACGTTTGCTGCCTTTAAATTTTTGTGTTGTAAAACCTTTTACGTTTGTAGTTAATCCATTTCCTACTAATTTATTGTTTTGAATTGTAAGATGAAAGGGTTTGGTTAGTTCTTCATACACTACTCCTGCCCTACCAATATCATCAAATAATACATTGTTTTTTATAAGCAAAGTATCAGGTGCTACCGTCATACCTTCTCTGCTAGAAAATGCACCAATACGAATATTAGGAAGAATATTGTTTACGAAAACATTATCCGTTACTACTGCTCTGCGTACTTGATAATAACCATTAATAGGTGTGTTTACCAATCCATTTACTATGGTTACCGGAGAACGAAAAGCCTGTGAGGGTGCACCATTTAAGTGGTAAAAATAATTATTAATAGCCACATGACCTTCGCCAATAAAACGTACGCCATAACTCTTAGATTTATCAGCCCCATCAAACACGTTTCCATCTACCAAACAGTTATTACCATGCCTTAGTGTTAATCCTCCATCGTTATTAATGAAAGTATTATGTAAGTAACTATTATGGCAACTCTTGTTGCTAATAATTTCAATTTCGCCATCACATTTTTCAAACCTGTTAAAGGCAACTACACAATGTGCATTGGTGAAAGATGTTTTACTATCGCCAATACGCATACTCTCTAAACCATTGTCTACATCTGGCCCATTTTGACGATTGAGAAAATAGTTGTAGCAAATAGTATGGTGGGCTTGTGTTACTCCATCTAACCAAACTGTAAGTGTAGCACCACGATTAAACTTATCTTTTAATAAACATTTGCTCACAGTGTTGTACACTCCATACACCGAAACCCATTTATTATCTATATTCAAATCAGCAGTATTGTAGCCAACAATACTGCAATTTAGTAATGCACTATGTTTAGCTTCTTCTTTGCCATTTTTAAATTCTATTACCGATTTAGTGTTTAAATCTTTCCCACCATTTTGCCACACAAAACCTTCTACTATATTTTTTTCACCTGCAAAACTTAGTGTTGAATTTTCTTCAAAAAAAACTTTACCTGCATGTTCTGCTACAAAACAAATGTTGTTATTGGTAAATTTTATACTGGCGTTTTTGTAAGTGCCATCTTTAAGCGTTATGGTATCTGCTGGTAATGCAGCTTTTAATAATTTATTAGCTTCATCTACTGAGGCAGCAATATGATTGGTAGCATTAGCTTGTATAGAAATAGTAAGTGCTAATAAGAAAGATATTTTTTTCATGGAGAATTTTTATTTGGTTACCAGCTTTTGTTTCTAATGGCAGCATCGGTTGCGTCGCACATTTCATCTTTTTTATATGAATTTAGCTTTTGCTTTTAAGTAGCTTAAAAGAATTTTTAATTTAAAGTTTACAAATGTTAAACTGTTGAATATTGATGTTATCAGTCTGAGTTTGCCGAAGACATTAATTTATATTTATGAGTTTCCACAAGCTCAACCTAAAAGTAATAGCACTTAGAATCGCTTCGATAAAAGCTCAATAGAAATTCATAGCTTAACATGTGCGACGCAACCGAAGCCTAATATTTGTTCTGCCGCTGACTACATAAAAAATTATGAAAACCAAGTACCACCATTAATATCAATATTTGTTCCTGTTATAAAACTGCTTTCATCGCTAGCAAGATAAGCTACTAAATCGGCCACTTCGTTTGCTTCTCCTTGTCTGCGAAGTGGTGTATTATTAGCAACAGCAATTCGTACTTCGGGCTTGGTAAACGTATCATGAAAAGTTGTAGCAATCATACCTGGGTCAACAGCATTTACACGAATGCCTTTGGGTCCTAGTTCTTTAGCCATAGCTCTTGTAAATGTAGCCACAGCTCCTTTACCTGTAGCATAAGCACTTGCACCAAAACCGCCACCATCACGCCCTGCCTGAGATGAGAAGTTAACGATAGCACTTCCAGTTGGCATGTGTGGACTTACATATTTTGTAGTAAGGAAAACTGTTTTCACATTTACATTCATTACAAAATCCCAGAAGTCTTCGTCCATATCATCTATTAATTTTCTGGCTACCAAACCACCAGCTACGTTTACCAAAATATGTATTTCAGTACCAAAAGTTTTTTGTGTTTCGGATACTAAGTTTGCTACATCGGTAGGTTTTGTAACATCGGCTTTTATAGCAATGGCTTCTCCACCAGCATCTTTAATTAGCTTCAAGGTTTCATTTGCATGTTCGGGATTGCTTAAATAATTTACCACTACTTTA
>JAYVRD010000288.1:0-17009 GCA_043776595.1 Chitinophagaceae bacterium
TATACCAATAATTGGTTTTAAAATAGGGGTTTTCGTTTTCGTAATCTTCACTTCGATAAAAGTTGCCCAATGTAAAGAACGTACAAGAGTGCGACGCAACAGACGATGCTATGAAATACTATTGCTGGCTACCTAAAAAATTATCCTTCCCTTCTCCTCCAAAGAAGAAAGATCAAAACACTACATATCGTTCACAATTTTCTTATAGCTGGTTACAATTCCTTTTATTAATGAGGAGCTGAAACCTTGATGCTCCATTTCGTTTAAGCCGGCAATGGTGCAGCCTTTGGGTGTGGTTACTTTGTCAATCTCTTGCTCGGGGTGTGTATTTTTTTGAAGTAATAATTCAGAAGCACCTTTTACAGTTTGTGCAGCAATTAGGCTTGCAGTAGCAGCACTAAAACCAATTTCTATACCTCCTTGTATATTGGCACGTATGTAACGCATGGCATAGGCAGTGCCACAAGCTGCCAATACAGTAGCGGCATCCATTAATTTTTCTTCTATAAAAACGGTTTTACCCAGCTGATTGAATAGTTCGGTTGTATAATTTATTTGATCTTGCGAAGCATTGTTTTCACTTATGCAAGTCATGCTTTGTTGTATGGCGATGGCTGTGTTTGGCATAGCACGGAATATGGAAAATTCGTTGCCTAAAATTTCCTGCATATCTTTTACCCAAACACCAGTAACCACACTTACCAGCACATGTTTTTGTGGATGGAGAGATGGTTTTAATTTTTCTAAAACTTCTTTTATTTGGAATGGCTTTACTGCAAGAATCATATAATCTGCAAATGCTGCTGCTTCGCTATTATCATTGCTAATGTTTGCTCCCTTATCTTTTAATGATTGCAGGGTAGCTATATTTCTTTTGGTAATGATGATATTCTGTGGCTGCTCAAACCCACTGTTTATAAGCCCTTCAGCTATAGCTGTGCCTAGATTTCCTCCTCCAATGATGGCTATTTTTTTACTCATGATTTATTGTTGATGCTAATAAAAATTAGGATTGGGTTTGCTTCTTGTATCTTTTAATAATAAAACCAAAATACCATTATCGTTAATCTCGTATAAAACCATGCAGTGCATTTTAGGGAACAAACATCTCCGAATATTAGGAGCAATGAAAGTGTAGCTTCTTGGGTTTTGTTGAATTCTGTTTAAAGTAAAAATGTATTCTTCAGAAAATTTTTTACTTAATTCCAAATCAATTTCTGCATACCATTCTAAGAGTTCAAAATAACTAATGGTTGCTTCATTTGATATTTGGAGTGTTATCGACATTATATCTTGTTTTGAAGAATTGTTTTGTTATTTCAACTGATTCATCTAATGTCCAGGTTTTCATTTCGCCTTTTTTTACGGCTTTACTAACTCGTTCAGCTTCCTCAACCCACTCCTTTGGTACAACAAATTCTTCCTTTGCAGTAGTCTGGTATTCTACAGCAGTTTCCATCAAAACATTGGTCAGTTCTTCATCTGCTTGCTGAATAATGTTTTGCAGTTCCTTCTTTTTTTCTTCGGTTGTCATACAAAAAGATTTTATTAAAGGTAGAAAATTAGTACAACTTCAAACCAGTTAAATAATGCCTTACATAATCATCTATACCAGAGTCTAAAGAATAAAATTCATTGGTATAGCCTGCATTGCGAAGCTTTTGCATATTGGCTTCGGTAAAGTATTGGTATTTATCTCTAATGTCTAAAGGCATATCTATGTACTCTATGTTGGGCGATTTATCTAAACCAGCAAAAGTTGCTTTTACTAAATCCTCAAAACTTCTGGCCTTGCCAGTGCCAAGATTGTATAAGCCAGATGCTAGTTGATGGTTGATGGTTGATGTTTGTTCGCTAACAACTTTTTCCATCATCCAATCAATTACTTTCAGCACATCTTTTACATACACAAAATCTCTAAGTTGCTGCCCATCTTCAAAACCTTCTTTGTGGCTTTTAAATAATTTTACAACGCCCTCTTTTTTTATTTGGTTGAAGGAATGCCAAATAACACTTGCCATACGTCCTTTGTGATATTCATTGGGTCCGTACACATTAAAAAATTTAAGTCCAGCCCAAAACGGTGGTTGGTATTTTTGCTTTACAGCCCATTTATCAAATTCGTTTTTGCTTACGCCGTAAGGGTTTAGCGGTTCTAACTTTTCTATTACTTCATGGTTGTCATTGTAACCCAATTCTCCATTGCCATAAGTGGCAGCCGATGAAGCATAGATGAATGGAACTTTATTAGCTACGCAATATTTCCAAAGGTGCAAGGAGTAGTTGTAGTTGAGTTCTCTATGTACTTCGTAATTAAATTCTGTAGTATCTGTTCTTGCACCAAGGTGAATAACAAAATCTATTGCAGGTTTTTCTTTGTCTAACCAGTCAAATAAATAATGGCGTTCAACTTTCTTTTCAAACTTTTTGCTTTGCCAATTTACTCGTTTGGCTTCTACGCCAAAATCATCTACCAAAATTAAATTCTCGTAGCCTTGTTGGTTTAGATATTGAACCATGCAAGAACCAATGAAGCCTGCGGCACCTGTAATTAAAACAGTTGAATGTTGGTTGTTGGCTGTTGTTTGTTCATTCATTGTTTAAAAATTCAAGAGTTTTTCAATTGCAGTATCATATTTCTCTTTCCAATCAATTACACTTCCCCAATTTTCACCATTCACATTTATTTCGCCAGTGGTTACTGTTCCTAATTCTGTGAATGCAATTCCAACGGATTTTATTGCTAATTTTAGATTTGAAATTTGAGAAGGATCTACTGTAACCAAAACCCTACTTTGTGCTTCACCAAACCAGTAAGCATCTAACCTTATCCCAAGAAGCCCCTCCTTTGGAGGTGTTGGGGAGGTTACATCAAATCCAAGATTATTATAAAACCCTTTCTCCAAAAGCGTTACAGCCAATCCACCCTCACTTATATCATGTGCTGAAATGATTAGCTTTTGTTTGATCAAATCAGCCACCAACACTTGTACCTTAAATTCCTCCTCCAAATCAAAATTTGGTGCAGGAGAAAATTCCACATCTTTCAATTTGTGCAAATATTCTGATGAACCAATACAATTTTTCTGTTCTCCAATCAACACAATTACATCTCCTACACTTTTATAGTTCAAAGTCATTTTATCTTCCACATTATCCAAAATACCTACCATGCCAATAGTTGGAGTTGGGTAAACCGCACCTTCAGGACCTTGGTTGTAAAAACTAACATTGCCACCCGTTACAGGGGTGTTGAATTTTTTACAAGCATCGCCCATACCAGTTACAGCTTTTACAAACTGGTAATACACTTCTGGGTCGTATGGGTTGCCAAAGTTTAAGCAATTGGTTACGCCAATAGGTTCTGCACCACTGCAAACAATATTCCTTGCAGCTTCTGCCACAGCAATCATTCCACCAACATAAGGATTTGCAAAAACATATTTACTGTTACAGTCCACTGTCATTGCCAATGCTTTGCCTGTTCCTTTTGCCAAAACAATACTCGCATCACTTGGGGCATTTGTTGATGCATTTGCAGCACCTACCATGCTATCGTATTGCGTATAAATCCAACGTTTAGAAGCAATGTTGGGGATTTGAATTATCTGTTCAGCCACCTCTTTTACATCAGTTATATCTTGAACAGAGTTGATATCAAAGGCTGCAATCTTCTCAAAATATTTTGGCTCTCTATATTCTCTTGTGTACTGAGGAGCACCACCACCTAACACTAGTTCATATGCAGGAAGTTCGGCTTCTAAAACGCCATGCATATAGAATTTCAACAAACCATCACCCGTTACTTCACCAATATTGCTGGCACTCAAATCCCATTTTTCAAAAATATCTAATACCTGTTTTTCTTTTCCTTTTTCTACAACAATCAACATTCTTTCTTGGCTTTCACTCAACAACAATTCCCAAGCCTTCATTCCCCCATCCCCTAAAGGGGCGTTGGCGGCTGTTCTTGTTGGTACTTTATCCAAATCTATTCTCATTCCTACGCCACCTTTTGCACTCATTTCTGCAGTACTACAAATTATTCCTGCAGCACCCATATCCTGCATACCAACAATGGCATCAGTTTCTATCAATTCTAAACAGGCTTCCAATAATTTTTTCTCTTGAAAAGGATCACCAACTTGCACTGCAGGTAATTCTTGCACACTTTCACTGGTAATATCTGCACTAGCAAAACTTGCACCTCCAATTCCATCTTTACCTGTTGCACTACCTACAAAAAACACAGGATTACCAATGCCTTCAGCCGTGGCACTAATCATTTTATTGCTCTTCATAATGCCCACACTCATTGCATTAACCAATGGATTGGTATGGTAGCAATCTTCAAAATAAACTTCACCGCCTACAGTTGGTACGCCAAAGCAATTGCCATAATGACCAATGCCATGCACCACACCTTTCAATAAATGCTGTGTTTTCTTTTCTTTTAAATTACCAAAGCGTAAACTGTTTAATGAAGCAATGGGTCTTGCCCCCATGGTAAAAATATCTCTTTGAATACCTCCTACTCCTGTTGCTGCACCTTGAAAAGGTTCCAATGCACTAGGATGGTTATGACTTTCAATCTTAAATACCACACCAAAACCGTTACCCATGTTCATCAAACCAGCATTTTCCTCACCTGCTGCTACCAACATTCTTCCACCATTTCTTGGTAATGTTTTCAACCATTTAATAGAGTTTTTATAGCTGCAATGTTCACTCCACATGGCACTGAAACTGCATAGTTCAGTGAAGTTTGGGGTGCGTCCCAACTTCTGCTTTATCAAGTCAAATTCTTCTGCTGTTAAACGTAGTTGCTCGGCAGTTTTTACAGTGATTTCCATTGTTTGGTAGATATTTTGGTTACCAGCAGCAACGCATTACTCGTCTTCGGTTGCGTCGCACACTTGTACTTTTTGACTATACATGGGCAAAAAAAGGTGGCTTATGCTACAAGCGAAAACCACCTTGTGCCAATGCTAGCAAATGTAAGAAACGCTAACTAGTGAACAAGATGAAGTTTACAAGCATAGAGAATTTTTTAAATTTGGATAATTTTCAATTATTTCAAAATCACTTTTAAAATACTCCTTTAGTAAATTAAGTAGAATACATAGTGTTTCCAATTCTTTACTTTTTTGAAACATCCAATCATGAAATAATAAAACTATGTGGTTCTCAGTAAAAGTTTGACCATGAGTAATTTTTTGGATTACTATTTTATAAAAAAAAGTGGCATTTTCTAATGGGGTTAAATGTGAATTTCTATCAAGTGAGAATTCTAAATCCCATCCAATTACATCAAAGGCAAAATTACTTAAAATTTTACACAAGGGAACTACTAAACCGGTAGCCTTAATCTTGTCTTTCAAAAGCCAAGCAGGATTGCCAGGTAACCGAATGATTTTTTTCTTAAGAAGAAAAAAATCCTGTGCTTTAAAAAAATCATTCATAGCCATTTCTGGCTCATTATAGAAACTATGATATTTTTCATTTGCATGAGTAAAACTATGGTTGGCAATCATAAATTGAGAGTAACCTTGATGTATTATTTTGACCAAGTCTCTTCCTCTTTGATTTTGAGCATGACATCCAACAAAAAAAAAGGTAGCTTTGATATCTAATAATTTACATAGCTGATAACAATTTTGTGTGCCATTAAGTGGACCATCATCAAAGGTTAAGTAAATGTATTTTTTAGTTTTAGTGCCTAGCTTTATCATTCTCTTTTACCTTGAGGAATTTTTATTATGATAGTAAGATCTATTATTTCATTTATAGCGAGAAAATTGTTTATCAAAGACTATGCTTTGCTTAAAGAGAAAATACTTTTAATTAATAGAGAAGTTATTTCTCATCGCAAAAATAATAATGTCTCTCTTTTGGAGAGAATATTAATTTCAGGAGAAGATCATAGATTTTTTTACCACTGCGGTTTCGATATAATCGCAATTTTAAGAGCTGTAAAGAATAATTTAATTCACAAAAAAAAAGAGGGTGCTAGTACAATTGAACAGCAACTTGTAAGAGTAATTACGAATAATTTTCAAAAAACTATAGGAAGGAAAGTAAAAGAAATTTTTTTAGCGACAACTTTATGTGATTTAATACCTAAAAAAAATATTCCATTATTATATTTACATGTTGCATACTATGGTCCAAATTTGTATGGTTATCAAAAGGTGTTAAGCAAATTGGAAGAAACTAAAAGCATGCAAATAACAGAAGAAATAGCAGCTGAAATAATTGCACGAATTAAGTATCCAGAATTAAATCAAAAAAGTCAAGTCAGAACTAACCAAATAAACAAACGAAAGCAGCATCTTATTAATCTATACAAGCGACATCAATCTTTTAAATTTTTTAAACTATATGCCAAAAATTCTTGATTATTTGAACCTAAGTTTTACTGCAAGGTCTATTGACAATTTTTTTTCAAGCCCAGAGGAATTTCAAAAAAATTATAGAAAAATACTTGAAACTGAAACACACTCTTACATTAGGCATTATCTAATAAATAACCCTGCATTTGTTTTTAAAGAAATTCCCATGCTTTATGAACAAATAATAAAATATATAGCAGATGAGCTTTTAGTTAATGAAAATGATGTTAAACTAATTGGCAGTGGTAAAACTGGTTTTTCGATTAGCCGACCGCCTAAATATGGGAAAGCATTTCAAAACAGCGACTTAGATTTTACGATAATCAATCAATACTTATTTAAACAATTGAAAGATGAATTCTATAGCTTAATTGACTTAGACAATGGCAATGAAAACTACCTTGGATTAAACTATAAAAACTATGAATATTGGCAAAAAAATGTCCATTACATTCCTAAAATATTGAATAGAGAATTTATTGATCCGAAGTTTTTGCCTTATATTAGCTTAACTCCTATATCTAGTCATATCGCAGAAATAATGACTAGAATAAAAAATAATTTGCAAAAAATATATTCTATAGAAATTAAACAACCGAGTGTCAGAGTTTATAAGGATTGGCATTCATTCCTGAAAGTTTTAAAATTTAATACTGAGAGTGTGTTAGAAAGTATTCATTAAATGGGACTCAAATGATTACAACCACATTCAATTTTAATTATGGCAATAAATTGTTGTTACACTTACTTACTTTAGCAGCTTAAATATATTATCATGAAACAATTTTTATTATTGTTACTACTAAGTCTAGGCAGCTTACCCATTTTTGCTCAGCAAAATGAAGAAGCCACTTTTGGTGCTTCTTTTTACAATAAAATTTTTGATGAAGATTATGTAGAGCGTAAACCAGTGTTTAGATACAACAAAGATTCGTTGATGAATTTTTATTTAACACATTTTAATGGTTTTGATACGCTGCTAAACAAAGCCATAGATAATGGTGATACCGCCAAATACATACGTGTACATTTTGAATATGTGATAGATGTAAATGGTGTGCCTTACGAACCCAAGTTTAAATATGTAGGCAGCACAAAATACAGCAAAGGCAGTGGCGATAAAAAGCTAAAATACTTCGATGCTTCTAAAGATTATTTTCAAACAGCTATTAAAGAAATGCTGCTACATATACCAAGTTGGCGACCAGCCCTACAAAATAATAAAATGGTAGATTGTAGGCATGAAGATTATTTTCAATTGTGGGTGGGTATCAATCCGCCAAGTAACTAAGGAAAGCAAAGTTTTTTGGTGCAAGCTGTAGAATACAAATTATGCTGTTGCTGTTTGTAAGTTTTCAAAAGTTGATTGCTATACTACAATGTATTTTTTTATATATTTAGGGTATTCATTTTATTGTTGCCTAGGTAAATTTACAGATTTCATGCTTTTATTACGCTTCGATAAAAGCTAAATACTTATTCATAGTTTAAAATGTGCGACGCCACCGCAGCTTAATTAATATTCTGCCGCTGGTTACAAAGATTTTACTACTATCATTTGTTTTACTTATACATTTGTTTACGTAATTAAAGCAACTTTTTTGTGGGCAAGCATACAAACAAAATTACCCTTGCTGGGTTAGTAATAGCACTGGGTATTATTTACGGCGATATTGGAACTTCTCCGCTGTACGTTTTAAAAGCAATTGTTGATGATAAAAAAATTGATGAGCTCCTCATTTTGGGTTCACTCAGTTGTATTATTTGGACGCTGACTTTGCAAACCACCGTTAAGTACGTGATACTTACGCTAAAAGCAGATAATAGGGGTGAGGGTGGCATTTTTAGCTTGTATGCACTTGTAAGGCGTAGAAGAAAATGGTTGGTAATACCTGCTATGTTGGGTGGTGCAGCATTGCTAGCAGATGGTATCATTACTCCACCAATATCTGTAACATCGGCTATTGAGGGTTTAAGGCAAATGCCTGTGTTTAAAGATTTACAACAGTGGACAATTGTTGGGCTTGTAATAGGTATTATTGCTGTGTTATTTTTTTTGCAGCAGTTTGGTACTAGTGCTATAGGCAAATTGTTTGGGCCTATTATGGGCATTTGGTTTACTATGCTAGCTCTATTGGGTATTGGACATTTGGCAGATTATCCAGCAATTTTTAAAGCTTTTTCTCCGCATTATGCTATAGAATTATTAACGCAATATAAACAAGGTTTTTGGTTGCTTGGTGCTGTGTTTTTGTGTACCACAGGGGCAGAAGCCTTGTATAGCGATTTGGGGCATTGTGGTAAAGAAAATATAAGAATATCTTGGATTTTTGTGAAGAGCTGTTTAATACTTAACTATTTGGGGCAAGGTGCTTGGCTTTTAGGTAATCATCATGGAGAAATATTTGATACTTCTACCAACTTGGTGTTCAATCCGTTTTTTAATATTATGCCTCATTGGTTTAAACTGCCAGGTATTATTATAGCTACAACGGCTGCTATTATTGCCAGCCAAGCATTAATAAGTGGTTCGTTTACACTTATTAGCGAGGCCATGCGTTTGAACCTATGGCCTAAAATGAAAATTAATTATCCTACCGAGGAGAAAGGGCAATTGTATATTCCTGGTATTAGCTTGTTATTGTTTTTAGGTTGCGTAGGCATTACATTGGTCTTTCAAGAGAGTAGTAAAATGGAAGCTGCTTATGGTCTTGCTATTACGATGTGCATGATAAGTACCAGCGTACTATTTGCTAACTATTTAGTTAGCCATAGAACACTGCCTTTGTGGATTTATGTTTACTTAATCGTGTATATAACTATTGAAGTAGCTTTTTTAGTAGCTAATCTAGAAAAGTTTCCACATGGTGGTTATGTTACCTTAATTGTTGGTGGAGGGTTGTTTGCAGTAATGTATGTATGGTTTAGAAGTAGAAAAATTAAAAATCGATATGTAGAGTTTGTTAGAATGGAACATTACATACCACAAATACAAGAGTTGAGTAATGATAGGGCTGTACCCAAATATGCTACACACTTGGTGTATATGACTAGTGCTAATAACCCCAAAGAAATTGAACATAAAATTATTTATAGCATCCTCAACAAAAAACCTAAACGTGCCGATATTTATTGGTTTGTGCATGTAGACGTGTTGGATGATCCTTATACCTGCGAGTATAATGTGGATCATATTATTCCTAACGATATTATTAGGGTAGAGTTTAGGTTAGGGTTTAGGGTGGAGCAACGCATTAATATGATGTTTAGAAAAGTAGTAAGAGATTTGGTAGCCAATAAAGAAGTAAACATAACTAGCCGATACGAAAGCTTGGAGAAGAATAATGTGGTGGGAGATTTTCAATTTGTGGTGTTAGAAAAATATTTAAGTCAAGATAATGAGCTGCCATTTTTTGAAAGGATTGTTATGAAAATGTACTTCTGGCTAAAAGAAGTATCCTTGGGTGAGGAAAGAGGTTTTGGTTTAGATCCCAGCAATGTAACAGTAGAAAAATTTCCATTGATAGTAGCACCAGTAAGTGAGGTGAAATTAAACCGAATTTATTTAGAGCCAATTGAAGAAGAAGAATATTAGCCACATATGGTTTGATGGTTGTGATTGCTAGCTACATTACATTTGACATAAGCAAAATGTACCCTAGCAATTGAATACGATTCTACTTTATATCATTATTAGCGTTGCAGCACTTTCTATTCTTGCCTATTTTGTGCAAGAGAAATTTATTTTTAAACCAGAGAAACTACGACAAGATTTTAAGTTTGCATACGATATACCCTTTACCGAACTTTATTTTGACATATCCAAAGGTGTACGTATTAATGGGCTTCATTTTTTTCGCCCACAACCCAAAGGGTTAATCTTATATTTTCATGGCAATACACGTAGCATAAAAGGCTGGGCAAAATATGCCAAAGATTTTTATAGATATGATTATGATGTGGTGTTGGTAGATTATCGTGGCTTTGGCAAAAGTACTGGCAAACGCAGCGAAAAGGACATGCTAAATGATATGCAGTTTGTGTACGATGAACTAAAACAAAAATATCCTGAAGAACATTTATTAGTTTATGGTAGAAGCATGGGCAGTGGTTTTGCCACAAAAATTGCAAGCGATAATAATCCACGCTATTTAATACTGGATGCACCTTATTATAGTTTTAAAAAAGTGGTAGAACGTTTTTTGCCTATGCTGCCCGTGCGTTTTGTATTGCGTTTTCATTTGCGTACCGATATTTGGATTCAAAAAGTAAACTGCCACACTTATATTCTTCATGGCACAAAAGATTGGTTAATACCAATAAAGCATAGTGAGCAATTACAACAGTTCAATCCCTATAAAATTACACTTATTAAAATTGAAGGTGGGGGGCATAATAATCTTTCATCATTTCCCGAGTATCATAATTTCATTAGAGATATTTTGAAAGATTAGTTGATGGAGGATGTTTTGTCTTTTACAAGCTACATACGCTGCTGGCAATATTAAATTAAAAATTGGGGTACTAATTTTTGGGAATTATTAAAATTAGTTGCTACCTTAATTTATTTCTAAGTATAAAAGTAACAATCATGCAAGCGTAACTACTGTATTTTATGGTAACGTTTGCGTAGAAAATCTACAGCATAATCAATTGCTAGAATAGTTTTATTGCAGCAAAATATATCTACACTTCCTACCAATAGGATGCTTTTGTAGATCATTACTTTTCTAAACGATTGTTATAATATGAAAAAAATTTACTTCTTTCTGTTGCTTGTATTTGCATCAACTAAAATTTCTGCACAGTACAGTTTAACAGTAGCACAAGATGGTAGCGGAAACTATACTACCGTACAAGCTGCTATTAATGCTGCACCAACTGGGCAAACTGTGGCTTATACCATATACATAAAAAATGGAAAATACAAGGAGCAAATAACGGTACCTTCTAACAAACCATTCATACAACTTATTGGTCAAAGTGTTGCTGATGTAGTTTTGTATTTTGATAGTTATGCTGGTGCACCTGTAACTGGTGGTGGTACTGTAGGTACACAAAACTCTGCAAGCTTTACCATTAATGCCAGCGATTTTGCAGCTACAAATATTACTTTTGCCAATACTTTTAATTATGATAGTGTAAGTGCTGCAGGTATTACAGGTTTGCAAGCTGTGGCAGTAACTATTAATGCAGATAGAAGTGCTTTTAAAAATTGTAGGTTCTTGGGTAATCAAGATACATTGTATACAAAAGGTAGTGGTGCAGTAAGGCATTATTTTAAAAACTGCTATATAGATGGGATAATAGATTTTATTTTTGGTAGCTCTATAGATTTATTTGATTCTTGTGTAGTATATCCAAAATCAAGGTTGGCAGGTGGCAACTCATACATTACAGCAGCAAATACACCACCTGGGCAATCCTATGGTTATGTTTTTCGAGATTGTAGGGTGCTTTCCAATTCAGGTAATACCATGTATTATTTGGGTCGCCCTTGGCAGAACTCTACAGGTAGTTCTCCATTAGCTAATAACAAAGTTGTATTTCTTGCGTCTAGATTACCATATACAGTAAGAAGTGATGGCTGGAGTACTTGGGATGCTGGTACTAATACAAGTCTTATTTACAATGGTGAATATAAAAGTAGAAATTTAGATGGTAGCTTAACCAATGTTGCATCTCGTGTTACTTGGTCTTATCAATTATCTCAAGCCGATTCTGCCACTTATACTTTTGCCAATTTATTTGGCACTTGGGATCCTTGTAGTGTAGCCACAGGTTTTTGCACAAACACAACTACCTCTATTGCAGTATCTAATTTTAGAGCTACAAAAGGTAGCACCACATCTACTTTAGATTGGAACATTAGTTGGCCAATACCTACAGTAAAATATGAGTTATTTAGAAGTACTGATAACATTGCGTTTAGCAAAATAAACGAACTTACTTCAGCAGTTACAAATGATACCGCCGTTAATTTTAATTTAACTGATGCAGTGCCACCAGCAGGTAGTATTTACTACTATTACTTAAAGGCATCAAAAACTGGATACAATACACACAATACCGATACTGTAAAAGTGTCTAGTGCACCCACAATTTCTGTTACTGGCACATTGGGTTCATTTGTACAAAGCATTGGCACACCATCCGCCACACAAACGTACACAGTAAGTGGTACTAACATGGTAGCAAATATTACCATTACCCCACCATCTCCTTTCGAAATTTCTAACAATGGAGGAACGAATTGGTATAATAGTACCACACAACTTACCTTAACTCCTACCAGTGGCACACTAGCCAATACAACGATTACAGTACGTTTAAATTCTGCATCGCTAGGCAATTTTTTTGGCAATGTAGTACACGCTACAACAGGTACTGGTGCAACTAATGTAAATGCTCCAGTAACTGGTGCTACTACCAATGCACCAGTTGTTACTTTTATAGAATTACAACAATGGCCATTTACGTTAAATGCTAATGATAGTGCCTCTGTACGTTCTGCTGCAGTTACTGCAAGTACGCCAACTTTTAAAAACCTAGCATTATCTAATGGTACTACTGTTTCAACAGTACCTGCTTACTCTACAGCTTTTGGACAAGCGTTTAGTGCAAGTACCAATGGAGATGGTAGTTGGGGGACTTCAGTTGGTGGACCAGGTGGCAACTTAAATAGAACAAACTACGAACAGTTTACAGTTACTGCTGCTCCAGGTTATTCTATACGGTTAGATTCAATAATAATGACTGCATCTTTTTATTTTTCATCCAGCAATACAAAATTTGGTATTGTATATTCTAAAACTGGTTTTACTACAGCCGATTCAACAGATGTTACAGGAGTAATTAGCCCTTTCGCTGCATCAGATAGTGGCACATTTGCGAAAGCGGTGGGCTTATTAAATCAAACCAATGGACCAACATCAGTATATCGCTTTTCAATTGCTGGATCTACTGGTGTAGTGCTGACTGCAGGGCAAACACTTACGTTTAGGGTTTATATGAGTTGTGGTAGTGGCAGTACTGGCAGGTATTGTACTTTTAAAAATGTAATAGCCAAAGGTGCTATTGTAACACCAACACCATTACAACTACTATCATTTAATGCTGGCTTTAATGGCAATACCATAAAAGCTACTTGGACTACTATCAATGAAGTAAACACAAATTACTTTGTTGTTGAAAGAAGTAGCAATGCTAACAACTTTACAGCATTGGGTACAGTAGTTGCAAAAAATACAGTTGCTAATAGTAGCTATAATTTTATCGATGCCAATCCAATATCAGGTGTTTCTTATTACCGCTTGAAAATGTTTGATAAAGATGGTAGCTATACTTACAGTCGTGTGGTAATTGTAAATAGTAAATTAAAGGGTGCTGTTGCTATTTTTCCAAACCCAACTACCGATGCATTAACTGTAACGTATGCAGAGGTAAACGTAAATACCTCAGTTGAAATTTTTACAGTAGATGGCAAAAAAGTTCATGAGCAAAAATTAAATGTTGGCTCTACACAAACAACAATAGATGTTTCTAAAATGCCATTAGGAAACTATCTATTAGTAATAACTGATGGCAGTAATAAAAACACAATAAAATTTGTAAAACAATAAAATAATCAAGCACCGATTATGAGGAGTGAATTTTCACTTCTCTTTTAATTTTTAAGAATTAAATAAACTAATTGGTAGAGTTAAACATACTTAAACAGATTGACTCCGCCAACGGATTAACTCTATTATTCTAATAGCAGTTGTGCGGTAACGTTTGCGTAAAAAGCCTTTGCCTTTAAAGTTTTAAAAAGTATTTTTATATTCCAAAATTACTTGCATATGAAAAAAATGTTTACGCTATTGGTTATTATTTTCTTTTGTATTTCTACCAATGCTCAAAACCAAGTTTATTGGAGAGAAGGGTTTAGTACGTTTACAGTTACTGCAGACCCAACAAATGCAGCACCTACAACACAAACTGGCGAAGCCGGTGATTGGAAAACTTATGGTACATGGCGTACTACTGGTACAGGTTGTCCCTATTCAGATGCAACTCCTAATCCTCACGTTCGTTCTTCAAGCACCGCTACTTTTCCAACTACAGCTGGGTTAGATACTGCCTACATTATTAGTCCACTTGTGAATTTCGGTATAAAAGAGTTTCACATGATTCGCTCAAGAGCTACTCGTCAATTTACCATTTACACAACAACAGATGTAGATATTAATACAACCAACTGGACTTTGGTTTCAGTTTGGCCAAAATCTGCGGCTGCACCTGTTGTTTTATGTACAGATTCGATGGCTTTGATAAATAGTGCTACAGCAAAAAGAATACAAATTAGATTTGAAAGAGCTGGAAACTCAGATATTGATAGTGTTTATCTTACAAGTGTAAACATAATTACACCTGTTAAGTATGCTGGTATCAACGCCACATTAGCCAATGGCTTAGTAAAGCTTTCTTGGAATGTTGCTACAGAAGTAAATACTAGTAAGTATGTAATTGAAAAATCTGCTGATGGTGTTCGCTTTTCTACAGCTGGAGAAGTTGCTGCTAACAACTCTATTAAATATGGTTGGATTGATAACACACCTTATAGTGGTGTAAATTATTACAGAGTAAAAGGAGTAGATAAAGATGGTGTTTTGTCTTATAGTTCTATTGTAAGTTTAAGCACCAAAACCAAAACTGCCGAAATGGTTATTGCACCAAATCCTATTAAAGGTGGTGTTATGAATGTGCAACTAAATAATTTTGAGAAAGCAACATTTAACTTACATGTTATTAGCAGCACAGGACAAAAAGTATATAGTACTAAAATTAATAACGAAGGTGGCTTTGCTACACAAAATATTATACTGCCAAGTAATATAGTGCCAGGTATGTACAAAGTACAATTGGTAAATGGCAGTACACAAACTGTTAAAACAATTATTGTTCAATAATTTCTTAGTTAAGTTTTAGTTTTTTGTAAGCAATAGAGTGGGTTCTTTTTATGAGCCCACTTTTTTTGTGCCATATTAATCAAAGAAATATTTTTTTGTTAAGCCAGCGGTAGAACAAATATTAAGCAGCGGTTGCGTCGCACATGTTTAGCTGTGTGCTTCTATTAGGCTTTGCCTGCATTCACTCAAGACCTCTTAATTTTAAAATTTATAAACTCAAAAATTTGAGCTTGCTGCCATGTTTGTGTCTTCACAAACATTTTTATACTACATAATAAATGCTAAATAGAAATCCTAAGTTTAACATGTGCGACGCAACCGCAGCCAAATTTCTATCCCAAAGCTGGTAACCAAAAAATACTATGCTAGTAAAGCTGGCTTTTGTAGTTTTAATTTTTCAAAAATTAGTTAAGCATAAATTATTTGTTATGGCTATAAAAACAGCTTTGTGTTCATTTGGTATGAGTGGATGGGTTTTTCATGCACCATTTATTTATTTAAACGAAGGATTCGAATTGTATGCGGTGTGGGAACGTAGCAAAAATTTGGCAGTAGAAAAATATCCCAATATTATTACTTACCGCAGTTTAGAAGAAATGCTGGCAGATGAAGCTATAGAATTGGTAGTTGTAAATACACCCAATAAAACGCATTACGAGTTTACTAAAAAAGCGTTGCTGGCTGGTAAGCATGTAGTGGTAGAAAAACCATTTGCAATAACTACTGTTGAGTGTGATGAACTGATTGAACTGGCTGCAGCACAAAACAAAAAAATATCGGTATATCAAAACCGCCGTTGGGATAGTGAGTTTAAAACCTTACAAAAAATTATTGATGAAAAGTTATTGGGGGAAATTGTAGAAGCAGAATTTCACTATGATAGATTTAATGAAGAGTTGAGTTATAAAGTACATAAAGAAGTACCAGGAGGCACAGGTGTTTTATATGATTTAGGTTCGCACCTTATAGACCAAGCTTTGCAATTATTTGGTATGCCAACTGCTGTATTTGCCGATGTGGCTGCCATTCGCCCTATATCGCTAGTAGATGATTACATGGAGGTGATTTTGTATTACCCAACTAAAAGGGTGCGTTTAAAAGCCAGCATTTTAGTAAGAGAAGCAGTGCCAGCTTTTGCTTTGTATGGTAGTAAAGGAAGTTTTTTAAAACCACGTGCCGATACCCAAGAAGTCAGACTAATAAAACAAGATTTACCCAATGCTTTAGATTGGGGCATAGAACCAAAAATTGGAAAAGGAATTTTGCATACTGAAATAAATGGCAACATCATTCGCAAAGAAGTAGCATCAGAAAAAGGAATATATATGGAGTATTACAACCAGCTATACAAAGCATTGGCTTTTGATGAACCTTTGCCCGTAACTGCACAACAAGGTAGAGATGTTGTATACATTATTGAAAAAGCTTACGAGAGTGTAAGTGGAAAAAAAATAGTAGAATTATAAGTTGGCGGAGTTGTTGCACAATCAAATCTTCATTCACCTGTTTTTGTAATACCCTTTTTTGTTGTTGATGATAAGCTTGTGGGAATAATCCAACAGTCGACAAATCGATTTCAAACTAGTAAATGGATTGGTCTTTTTTATTTCTCGGACTGTTGGTTGCCAGACTTTTTTCTGATACGGATATCCAGCTGTTTTTCTGC
>JAYVRD010000289.1:0-16990 GCA_043776595.1 Chitinophagaceae bacterium
CATTAACTTTGACCAAAACTTTCAAAATCATGCCGACACTTAATGCGATATTAAAAGAGATGAAAGAAGTTCCTGTAAATCGCCTGGAAGAACTTTATCAGTTTGTTCATTCATTGACACCGAAAACAAAGCAGACTGAACTTGTGAGGAAGAAAATTCTTTCGTTTGGCGGAGCATTTAATGATATGAGTAGTAAGGAATATGCAGACTTCGTAAATCATACCAAGAAAACACGAAACCAACTATTTGACCGCAATATTGACCTATGAAACCATCAATGCTTGATACCGATATTCTTTCGGAATTTTTAAGAGGTAACCCGAAAGTAATTGCACGGGTGAACGAACATCTTAAAGAATATGGCTTTGTAAGTTTAAGCATCATTACTTACTACGAAATTCTCAACGGACTATTATATAAGGACGCAAGAAAACAACTTGCAAAATTTGAGAAGTTTGTTGAGTTGAACAAAGTAATTCCATTGACATTACGAATGGCAAAATCGGCTGCTATTATTCAAGCCGACCTAAGAAAAAAGGGAACTGAAATTGGACATACTGATACGTTAATTGCAGGCATTGCATTAACAAGTGAATTACAACTTGTAACCAATAACACAGACCACTTCAAACGAATAAGAGGACTTGACATCGCTAACTGGACGAAGTAGCTCTCCGAAAATCTGCCAGCCGCTAACAAAAGGTTTTGTGCAATTGGGGCTCGACGTTGCAGCAATCATCGGCAGTGCATATCCAAGCTTTGGTTTCGGCGGACGGAATTCTGTTAGGCTTTAGTTGTAAACTTCAACTTTTGTTTATTAATTTAGCTTCAGCTCCGGGCGGATAGTTGGTCAATTCCCCAACTGCACAAAGCCTCAAACGTTATAGGCAATGCAAAATGATACAGTTCACTAATTCAAAAGTTTGACAAGACACATGACACAAAATCACTTTGGAGAAAAATGGAAAGTCGTAGAGTTTGACTTTGAATTTACTAACAGCGGACGAATTGAAGTATCAAATTTCGGACGGCTACGAAGTTTCAATAAAGTTTCAGACGGCAATATTGTTAATGGTTCTATGATTAACGGTTATCGTATTTTAAGACTTAAACTTTACAAACCGAGAGACGAAAAACTTCAAAATAAATTTGACTATTTACAGCAAGAAGTTTTTAAGTTGACACGACAATTAAAAGCATTAAAGCAACAAGACGAAAATGAAATCACAATTGCTGAAACATCTAAATTGCTTGACACCTTAAAGAAAAATCTTAGTAAAAAATTCCAAGACGATTTAAAAGCAAGGACAGTAAATTATCATTCACTTATTCACCGTCTTGTTGCAGAATATTTTCTTACAAAGCCAACACCGAAACAGACAATCGTAGCTCACCTTGACCATGACAAACTCAACAACAGAGCCAACAACCTGAAATGGATGACAGCAGAAGAAAATTACGAACATCAAAAAAATAGCCCTCATGTAATTAATGAAAAACAAGAACGGCGACACAGACGAAAAGAAGATTCAAAGGCAACGAAGCTATCTGTAACAAAAGTCATGTTAATGAAAAAATTACTTAACGAAGACAAGCCAATGAAACAACTTGTTAAGCTCTTTAAAGTAACCGAAACACAAATATTAAGAATTAAACGTGGTGAAAATTGGACAGACATCAAAGCTGCAAACTAATGATAGACCAGAATATGCCTGCAACATGGGGTTTGGCGTTATTGGGGCTTGACGAATTAAGCATCAACATTTGTAATCAAAGAAAAATTAAACAATTATACTATGGCACTTATCAATCCTTATATTAATTTCAACGGCAATGCCGAAGAAGCATTCCATTTTTACAAATCAGTATTTGGTGGAGAGTTTGCAATGATTATGCGTTTTAAAGATATCTCAAATGCTGAACATCCAATAGCAGAAAATGAAGCCAATAAAATAATGCATATCGCTTTGCCTATTGGCAAAAATATTTTAATGGCTAATGATGTTCCGGCATTTATGGGTAAAGTAAATGAAAATGAAAACAGGTCTAAAATATCTATCAGTGCAGAAAGCAAAGAAGAAGCGGACAAGTTATTTAATGGACTTTCAGCAGGTGGAAATATTGAAATGCCCATGGACGATAGCCCATGGGGTTCTTACTTTGGAATGTTTAGGGATAAATTTGGTATTGAATGGATGGTAGATTTTGACCCAAAGTATAAAGGACAACTATAAAGCATCAAAATTTAAAATGAAAATAACAACCGAACATAATGATCGTATTGCCCGAATGACTTTTGCCTCTGTTTATCCTCACTACATTACAAAGGTTGAACGTAAAGGCAGAACAAAAGAAGAATTGCTGAAAGTAATAGAATGGTTGACCGGGTTTGATGAGAAAGATTTACAAGAACTTATTGAAGAAAAAGTAACGCTTGAAATATTTTTTAAGAAAGCAACATTGAACCCAAATGCTCCATTAATAACAGGTGTAATTTGTGGTTACAAAATTGAAGAAATTGATAACACACTAACCAAACAAACCAGGTATTTAGACAAGTTGGTAGACGAATTAGCGAAAGGAAAAAAGATGCAAAAAATTTTAAGAACGGTCTAAAATACAACCACTGCCAACTAGGATTCTGGCAATATTGGGCATGCTAGTTTTTATCTTTGCTTTCGTTCTAGCTGAGTAACTATTTGAAACGCTGCATCATAAATAACTAAATCCAATTCTTGAAAAAACTACGCTTTAATAAAAGCCCAATTTTCATCCAAAGTTTAACATGTGCGACGCAACCGCAGCTTAATTATATTATAAAAGCTGGCTTAAAAAATCTACTCGCTTTTTTCTTCCCACACACCTACCAAAGCTACGAGCATGTCCACTGCTTTTTTCATATCGCTTACGCCAATCCATTCTTTTTTGCTATGTATAGCTTGCATACCTGTAAACAAATTGGGGCTAGGCAAGCCCATAAAACTCAACCGGCTACCATCTGTTCCACCACGTATAGGTTCGTTTACAGCAGTTAGCCCAATACGTTGGTAAGCCTCGGTAGCATGGGCTACCACTTGTGGGTATTGGTCCAGAATTTCTTTCATGTTTCTGTATTGTTCTTTTACAGTAAACGCCATAGTAGCACCTGGGTGTTTGTGTACAATGGTTTGGGCTATTTGTTGCAATCGTTCTTCATGCAAGGCAAGATTGGCGGTGGCAAAATCTCTTACAATAAAATCTATGGTTGCTTTTTCGGCAATGCCATCTACACGCATGGGGTGTACAAAGCCTTCTCGTTTATCAGTGGTTTCTGGGCTAAACTCCTTCTTGGGTAATGCAGCTAAAATTTCGCCTGCAATTTTTAAAGCGTTTACCAATTTTCCTTTGGCATAACCAGGGTGTGCAATTACTCCATGTATAGTAATTGTGGCAGCATTGGCACTAAAGGTTTCGTCTTCTAAAGTGGCCAATTCTCCCCCATCTAAAGTGTAGCCAAAATTTGCTGCTAACTTTTGTAAATCTACTTTAGCAGTTCCTTGCCCAACTTCTTCATCGGGCGTAAATAAAATTTTAATTGTACCATGCTTTATTTGTGGATGGGTAATAAGGTAGTTAGCCATATCCATAATAATACTTACGCCAGCTTTATCATCTGCCCCTAGCAAAGTATTGCCACTGGCTGTAATAATACTGCTGCCAATATGCTTTTTTAAGTAAGGGTAATCTTCTAACGTAATTACTTGTGTGGTATCAGCTGGCAGTGTAATGGCAGCACCTGTATAGTGTGTATGAAGTATAGGTTTTACATGCGTGCCACTACAATCTGGTGCCGTATCTACATGGCTACAAAAACAAATTACTGGTACTTTTTTATGGGTATTAGATGGGATGGTGGCATATACATAACCAAACTCATCTGCATGGGCATCGGCTAAACCCATTACTTTTAACTCTGTTGCCAAAAGATTAGAAAGGTCTTTTTGTTTTTCAGTAGTAGGGTATGTATTGCTTTGAGGATTACTTTGCGTATCTATTTGTACATAACGCAAAAATCTATCTACTACAGTGTAATTATATTGAACTGACATAATTATAATTTGCGGCAAGATAACTAAAAGTGAAAATGGAATTTAGAGTTTAGAATTTTTAAATGAATGTAAGCGATGAACCATCAACAACTATCTACCACTACCCCATTAATAAAACAAGGCTGGCTAAGAGCTTTGTTATTTGTATTGCTTGGTATAGCAGTAAGTACCATTTTTGTTTTTTTAGGTGAGTTACTCAACAAAGATTTTTTTACAAAAGCTACCACATCCTTACCACAGTTTATGGTGGTGTATTTGATTAATACCATTGGCTTTATTGCAGTGGCATTTGTTATGCGTTGGGTGCTGGATAGACAAAGCATCTTTTCACTAGGCTTTGCTTGGAAGGGTTTTAATAGTGATGCTTTTAGTGGTTTATTTACTGCCCTTTTCATTTTGTGTTTAGGCTCGTTGGTGCTTGTTGCATTGCATTATCTACATTTTACAGGCATTGCATTAAATATCTCAAATCTTGCTTGGGGCATATTGCTTTTCATTGTTGTGGCTATAGCCGAGGAAGTTATTTTTCGTGGCTACTTACTTAATAATTTATTACAAAGTTTTAATAAATGGGTGGCGTTGGGTATAGCATCTGCTGTGTTTGCTTTGGGGCATGCTACCAACCCCAATATTAGCGTACTAAGTGTGGCCAATATTTTTGTGGCTGGTATTTTACTAGGGGTTAATTACATCTACACTAAAAATTTATGGTTTGGCATTTTTTTACATTTTGCTTGGAATTATTTTCAAGGACCCATACTTGGGTTTGATGTAAGTGGTTTTGAAACTGGGGGTTTATTACAACAAACTATTAGTGGACCATCCACAATTACTGGTGGTGCTTTTGGCTTTGAAGGAAGTTTGATTTGCTTACTACTAGAAATTCTAGTGATTATATTTTTGATAAGGATTCATGAAAGAAAATACAAAAGCAATACAAATTTTACCTTCACCGATTAATAACATTTGTTTACCCAAACTACTTAGACCAAGCTATTACTAACTTTAGTTTTGATGATTCAACAAAATTTTCATTGAAAAAAAGCAACAAAAAAATCATCCTTATACTTGCCCATATAGCAACATGGGTATGTTTCTTTTTGCTGCCCTATATTTTTTCGCCACAGCCAAAAGATATTCCCGCCAACATAAGTAAACACTTATTGGTATTATTCATCACCATCAATTTATTTTTGCTTGGGTTTTATTACTTCAATACACTAGTATTAATCCCCCAATTATTATTTAAGAAAAAATGGCTATTGTACATAGTAGCCATAGCTGCTTGTATGACAGCTTTTTTATACGCCCCTACCGAAATAACACACTTAATAAACGGTACTGATGAAGATGCCTTAAGAGAAGAAATGCGTCAAGAGTTTAGGCAACGCAAAGCAGCACAACTTACCCAGCTGCCTAAAGACAGTATAAGATTAAACGATAACGACCCCAACCGCCCCAAACGCCTACTTAAAGGTGGTTTAAGATATTTTCCAGGCTCATATGCAATATTTATTTTGGTATTAGCCGTGGGCACCAGCATTGCTTTAATGCAGCAATGGCTTACTACCGAGCGTACCAAAGAATTGGTAGAACACGAACGAGCCAATACTGAGTTGTCATTCTTACGATCGCAAGTAAACCCACATTTCTTTTTTAATACCCTCAATAATATCTACTCCCTTGCAGTGGTACAAAGCGATCAAACTGCCCCAGCAGTTATGAAGCTTTCCGCCATTATGCGGTATATCTTAACCGAAACACAAACAGACAGTGTACCGCTTGAAAACGAAATTGGTTTTATTAAAAACTTCATAGACCTACAACTCGTACGTTTAACAGATAAAGTAACTGTACATTTTACAACAGAAGGCGATGCACAGCAAAAACAAATAGCACCGTTGCTTTTAATTCCTTTTGTAGAAAATGCTTTTAAGTATGGCGTAAGTACAAAAGAAAAATCGGCAATAACTATTAGTTTAAAAGCCGATGAAACAAGAATAGTATTTAGCGTAGTCAATACCATAGTAAAAGTAGATACTGGCATACACGACACTACAGGCATAGGCATCAATAATGCAAAACGAAGATTAGAGTTACTCTATCCTTTTAAACACACATTAAACGTTACAGAAGAAAATAATCAGTTTAAAGTTCAATTAGTAATAACAACATGATTAATTGTATAGCAATAGACGATGAACCTTTGGCCTTGCAGTTGGTAAGCCAATACTGTAGCAAAATTCCTTTTTTGCAATTACAAAAAGTGTTCACCAACCCCGATGAAGCCAATGTTTTCCTACAAAACAATAAAGTAGATTTACTTTTTCTAGACATACAAATGCCCGACATAAACGGCATGCAGTTTTACAAAAACCTTATTACCAAACCAGCAGTTATTTTTACAACAGCATTTAAAGATTATGCAGTAGAAGGTTTTACAGTAGATGCTGTAGATTATTTATTGAAACCATTTGAGTACGACCGTTTTTTAAAAGCAGTATACAAAGCCAAAGAATACTTAGAGTTTTTATCATCGCAAGACTTACAACTCAATAGCATCTATGTAAAAGTAAATTATGAGATGCTTAAAATAAATCTCAAAGACATAGACCTGATTGAAGCTTTAGACGATTACATAAAAATTTACATAAAACCTTACCCAGTTCTTACGCTAATGACTTTAAAAGGTATACACGAAAAACTACCAACCACAGCATTTGCAAGAGTACATCGTTCGTACATAGTACCCATTGGCAAAATAGAAAAATTTAGCAAAAATAAATTAGTTGTTGCAGGCAAAGAAATACCCATTGGCAGTAGCTATGGCGATGTGTATGATAAATTACTTACCCTTTCTCAACATCAATAATTTTTTGCCGATGTAACAATATATTTCACCTAACCAAAGGTTTTGATAAACATGTAACATCTAATTTTATAATGGTGAACATTTAGTTTTTAGTAATAAGCGTTTCATGCAGGGTTTCATTACAGGTACTGCCAGTTGATCTCAACTTAGCAGTACCTTTTTTTATTGGCTTTGCGATCATACTTTTTTTTAAGCCAGCAGTAGATCATAAATTAAACTGCGGTTGCGTCGTACATGTATAGCTGTGTAGTGCTATTGGGCAAAGAAATAACAGTGAAATGCAAAATGCAAAATGTGAAGCAGCTTGAGTTAAAATATAACAGCAATGCAGCATTTTAAAAGTAATAAAGCCACTAAGTACCATTACACCGTAGCCGCCATGAAAAACTACATTTGAATGGAGCGTCGCCTCCACAGTTGCTATGAAATACCAAAGCTGGCATCCAAACCTTACCATACATAACACTTGGCAGCAAACTTCATCACCCTTACCTTGCAATCCTAAAAAACAAAAAACCTTGCCATGGATTTTTTACAACAACTACACTTACAACCACACAATAAAGGCATATCAACAGGTACACAATGGATAGAAAGTAATGGGGCAGCAATTGATAGCTTCTCCCCTGTTGATGGCAAACGCATTGGCTCTGTGTCTTCTGCAGATAAACCATCTTACGAAGCAGCCATAACGCAAGCACAAGCAGCATTTACCGAATGGAGAATGTACCCTGCCCCCAAACGTGGAGAAATCGTTCGTCAAGTAGGTGATGCATTAAGATTATACAAAGAACCATTGGGCAAACTAGTAAGCTACGAAATGGGTAAAAGCTTGCAAGAAGGTTATGGCGAAGTGCAAGAAATGATAGACATCTGCGATTTTGCTGTAGGCTTATCTCGCCAACTATATGGCTTAACCATGCACAGTGAAAGACCCAAACATAGAATGTACGAGCAATGGCATCCATTGGGCGTAGTAGGTATAATTTCTGCTTTTAATTTTCCTGTAGCTGTGTGGGCTTGGAATGCAGCTTTGGCTTGGGTATGTGGCAATACCTGCATTTGGAAACCTAGCGAAAAAACTCCTTTATGTGCTATAGCCGTTCAAAATATTGTAGCTGAAGTATTTACCAAAAACAATGTACCCGAAGGGGTGAACTGCTTGGTACAAGGTGCAAGAGAAGTGGGTGAATGGATGAGCAACGATACACGTATACCCTTAGTAAGTGCTACTGGTAGTACACGTATGGGCAAGGCTTTAAGTACTGCTGTAGCTGCAAGGTTGGGCAAAAGTATTTTAGAATTAGGTGGCAATAATGCCATCATTATAAGTAAAGATGCCGATTTGGATATGGCATTGATAGGCTGTGTATTTGGTGCTGTAGGCACGGCAGGTCAGCGTTGTACCACCACACGTAGGCTTATTATTCATGAAAGTGTTTACGAAATTTTTAAACAAAAACTTATCAAAGCTTACCAGCAATTACGCATTGGCAACCCATTAGATAGCCACAACCATGTGGGGCCATTAATAGATAAAGATGCAGTAGCTATGTACCTAAATGCTATTGAGCAAGGCAAACAACAAGGTGCTAACTTTATTGTAGAAGGTGGAGTAATTGCTACCCAAACTTCTGGTTGTTATGTACAACCCTGCATAGCCGAAGCCAACAATGAAATGCCCATTGTACAACACGAAACTTTTGCTCCCATATTATATTTAATGAAATACAACAACTTAGAAGAAGCTATTGCTTTACAAAATGGAGTGCCACAAGGTTTATCCTCTTCTATCATGACATTGAACATGAGAGAAGCAGAACAATTTTTGGCTGCTACAGGTAGCGATTGTGGCATAGCCAACGTAAACATTGGCACTAGTGGAGCAGAAATTGGTGGAGCTTTTGGAGGAGAAAAAGAAACAGGTGGTGGTAGAGAAAGTGGCAGCGATGCTTGGAAAGCCTATATGCGTAGGCAAACCAACACCATCAACTGGAGCAATAACTTGCCACTAGCACAAGGCATACAATTTGATTTTTGATTTTTTGTAGCCAGCTAAAGAATATAAATTAAGCTGCGGTTGCGTCGCACATGTTTAGCTGTAGATTAGAATTGGGCTTTTATAGTAGCGTAGGTTTGGCTATTAAATTTCAAAATAATAAGTTGTATTGCCGAAACCCCAAACCACTTGCGGATATTTTTTTAACCTATTGAAAACAAGGCATTTAAAAAAATATACGCAAGTTTGAAAGAGTGAAAACCTTCGTATATATTTGAGTTGGCTGCAAGCAATTCTGACACCCTAAAAATTTGGTAGTGAGACAAACAAATAAGACTATATTTTATTTCTCTTTTATTGGGACAATAATTTATACTGCTTACGGTATTTTACAATTAGGCAGACAAGGTGGACCGTGTAATGGAGGGCTTGCAATAATTGTTTTGACACCATTTTTGTTAGTTTGTATTGGCTTATTAATTGGCACATTTTCATGGTTGACATACTCCAACAAGACAAATTTTACAAAGCCTATTATTTTTACAATTATTTCTTTGCTTATTTGGACTTATTGGTTTTTCACATTTTTGGGCGACAGTATAAAAGAAGATTTTTTATATTTAGGACTGTTTGAGCTTTTCAATATTTTACTTTTAATGTTTTTTGTTAAACAGAAAATAAAAAATGAAAATATTAAAGACTTAAATTTTAAACAGTGAATAAATTGCTATTTGGCAGACTCTAAAAACTTTGCCAGCAGCCAACTGTCTCGTCCTGAAATAGGTTGACTAAAAAACAACCAAAAATGGACATCAAACAACAGTGCATTACCGAGTATTAACCCAGTGAACAGTTTATCGCCAATTGGCAGCCAAGCCCTGTTCGTTGAACTGAAAGCTAATACAACTGAATAATACTGGACTACCGCGTTTGAAAAGCACTCATTTCTTTGGTTTTGCTTCAGTGCAAATTTTTCCTCGCAGAGTCTCCTTTAGGAACTCTGCAATTTTATGTATCGCGATGGATAAGTTGGTATAATTCTTTGTCAATATTCTGTAATCTTCGCGTATGAATATTCATTTTTTCTGCATCAATCTACTACATAATAAAAGCTACATAGCCAAACATGTGTCCTTCGGCTCTGCTCTGGATAAACTTGCCACCGCTGCTTAATATTTATCCAAAAGCTAGTTACCTAAAACTAATACTCATATACTACATAACCCCAAGGTTCTATTTGCCAAAACTTGCCATCTAGTTGTTCTTTATTGCCCATAAAAATGTTTAGAGGATTGCCGTGCAAACTAGCATCGGTTATTTGTAAATTTTGTGGGGTGGCACTTAAGTTTAGGATGACTAATATTTTTTTGCCTGCTTTCTCACGTGTATAAGCATACACTGCTTTGTCGTCTCCTGCTTTTACTTTTTTAAAGGCAGCATCGGGGCTTAGTGCAATATTGCGTTTGCGTAGGTTGAGCAGGGTTTTGTAAAAGTTGGCTCGTTGGTACTTTCCAAAAGTGATGGTGTCTTTGTAAAAGAAACTAAGGCTATCGAGAAAGGGCTCTTCTTGCCCACTATATATTAAAGGCACACTGTTTTTTATGGTTTGTGTAAGTACTGCAAAAGGTGCGTGAATAATACCAGGCATGGTACCATAGTCGGCTTTGTTCCAACTATTTTCATCGTGGTTGCTGGTAAAAAAGAAACGCAATGCATTTGCTGGATGAACTGTATCGCTTTTAGCCAATGCACTATCTATAGCTGTGGCATTGGTTTGTTGTTTGGCAACACGTTTTAAGGTTGCAAAATCGTTCCAAGCATAGGTAGCATCAAAGCCACTTTCGTGCATACCTTTATTATCTGCTTCGGCTAGCATAAAGATATTTTTCTCTTTTTTTAAGGTGCCAATACATTTTGTCCAAAAGTTGGCTGGCACTTCACTAGCCACGTCACATCTAAAACCATCTATGCCGGTTTCTGTAATCCAAAATTTCATTTGTGCTATCATGGTATCTTGTAGCATTGCATTCTTGTAGTTTAGTTTGCGTGCATCTGTCCAATCGAAAGGAGATAATGGTTGTTTGGTGATACTATCCAACACATAAAAATCTGGGTGCGTAGTTAGCCAGCTATGATCGGCACCGGTATGATTGGGTACCCAATCTATAATTATTTTAAAACCCATATCGTGACAATGTTTTACAAGGGCTTTCCAATCATCCATTGTGCCATATTCTGGGTTAATATCCACATAACTACTTACTGCATAATAGCTACCCAAAACACCTTTTCTAGCTATTTTGCTGATGGGGTTTATGGGCATAAACCACAATGTTTGTACGCCCATTTCTTTTAATCGAGGTAAATTTTTTTCAAAGGCTTTAAAAGTGCCTTCTGGTGTGTACTGCCTTACGTTTACTTCGTAAACATTGCCTTGCATTATCCAACCAGGGTGTCCATTTAGTAGCATAGTATCGCTGAGGGTGTTTTCTGTTGTTCCATTAGTACAAGAACCTAATAAAATACAAAGACAAAGTGCAGCTGTTAGTTTTTTCAAAAGCATAATCATCAAATTTAGGATATAAAAGTAATGCTTAGTTGTGTACAAAACACACATTATAAAACTAACAGTTGTTAGAATTTTATTAGCAAACAAACCTTTTCTTTGCCGCTACTATTGCCCCTGTGGAAAGTGTATTAGAATTGCACATTGCCCATAAGCGATAAGAACCAACACATGTGCGACGCAACCGAGGCGTAATAGTAGTAATACAGCCGACTTACAAAAAAAATTAAATAATGAGTTTACCAAAAGACCCCATGTACTACGGTAGTTACCTGCACACCGAGCAGTTGCTAAGCATGCAGCAACCTGTAAGTTTTACCAATGGTAATGAGCCGGCACACGATGAAATGTTGTTTATTATTATTCATCAAGCGTATGAGTTGTGGTTTAAACAAATTTTGTTTGAACTTGACTTTGCTATGAAAATATTTGGGCAAACTGCTATAAACGATAACTCAGAGGATTTGAATTTGGTGAGGCATAGATTGAATAGAATAACTAAAATCTTAGGGTTGCTGAATCAACAGGTAGATATTTTAGATACCATGACACCTATGGATTTTTTGGAGTTTAGAAATTTACTTACGCCTTCGTCTGGGTTTCAAAGTAAACAATTTAGATTGATAGAGGCCAAGTTAGGTTTACAATTAGATAAACGCCACCAAGCAGCTTATTACAAGCGTACCAATGAAGGAGGTTTTACTCAAAACGATTACAACAGTATTAATCATATTGAAGAACAAGATTCTCTTTTAATACTTATAAACAAGTGGTTAGAAAGAATGCCGTTTTTTGAAAATGAATTTTGGGGTAGTTATAAAGCCAATGGTGAAAACTGTCCTATCAACCATCCATTTTGGAACGACTATAGAAGTATTTATGAAAAGGGGTTAACGGAAAGAGAAGCTAGTAAAATAGATGACTTTGACTATGTTTTTTTTGAGAAGAAACATGAGGGATTGACCGAGCAAAATGAGCAATCTTTAAGAAGCAGCTTTACACCCAAAGCTATGAGGGCTGGATTATTTATTATGCTGTATAGAGATTTTCCTATGTTTCAAACCTCTTATCAAATATTAGATAGTTTAGTAGAGATAGACCACCTACTAAGCAACTGGAGGCACAAACATTTAATAATGGTGAGAAGAATGATTGGTATGAGGGTTGGCACAGGTAACACTAGTGGTTCTGGCTATTTAGAAGGTGCGTTGAATAAGCATTATATTTATAAAGATGTATCGGGTTTATCAACTTACTTAATTGAAAGAAAAAAATTGCCCAAACTTCCTAACGAATTAATCGCTAGTTTAAGTTTTCAAAATAATGAAGTATAGCAACTGTACTTGATCTATTCATCAAAAAAAAGCCTGCCCCAAAACATGAGACAGGCTTTTGTATTTTACATAGGAATGATAAATTGTTATTGATTAATTTCTATCTCGTTTATTGTGCTTTTTACGATAAATATCTGCACTAGCTTTACGCTCGTCTTTTCTAATGTCTTTACGTTCGTCTTTGGTTACAACACCATCGGCTCTTGCATCTTTTTTATCTTGACGAATATCTTTTTGCTCGGCTACTAACTTTTTAGTTTCGTGTTTAGTTAGCTCTCCGCTTTTTACACCCTGCTTAATACGTTGATGCTGATTTTTAGAAACTTGTTTTGTGGCTTGAGCGTTTACAGTAACTACAGCAAATAATACTGCCGCAACTAAGAATACTTTTTTCATAACATTTGGTTTTAAATTTTATTTAATAGTGAACAAGTAAATAGACGAAGGCTTATATATAAAGTTTAATAAGCATTAAAAATGTAGATTTTTTTTTTGATTGTTCTTTTGTGTATCTGCCTTTCATGCATTTACTTCGCAGTACAAAAAATTAATTGTATGAATAAGCTTAGGCAATTTTTGGCGGTAATTATCATCTTATCTTTTAGCACTGTATATGCACAAAATACAAGCATCTCTTTAGATCCATCTCTTAAAAAAGGAACATTACCCAACGGTCTTACCTATTATATTAAACAAAACAAAAAGCCAGAGCAAAAAGTAGAATTGCGTTTGGTAGTTAATGCTGGTTCCATTTTAGAAGATGACGACCAACAAGGTCTTGCCCACATGTGCGAGCACATGGCTTTTAATGGCACTAAAAATTTTAAGAAAAACGAAATTGTTTCATACTTACAGAGTATTGGCGTAGGCTTTGGTAACGATTTGAACGCTTATACCAGTTTTGATGAAACAGTTTATATGCTGCCAATACCAACAGATAAATTGGGCAATATTGAAAAAGGTTTTCAAATTTTAGAAGACTGGGCACACAACGTTACTTACTTGGATGAAGATATAGACAACGAGCGTAACATTATTTTAGAAGAAAGCAGAACTGGTAAAGGTGCTGAGGATAGAATGTTTCGTCAAATTTATCCAAAGTTGTACGAGGGAAGTAAGTATGCCAATCGCATTCCAATTGGTGTAGATAGCATCATTAAAAATTATAAATACGAAGCCATACGCCGTTTTTATAAAGATTGGTACCGACCTAATTTAATGGCAGTTATCGTAGTTGGTGATATTGATGTAACCAAAGCTGAAGCACTTATTAAAAAACATTTTGAAGCACTAACCAACCCTACAAACGAAAGACCAAGAACACTTGCTACTATTGCTCCTTATACAAAAAATGCAGGCTATGTAGTAACCGATAAAGAAGCTACCATTTACAGTGGAGTTATTAATTACAGCGTTAGCCCATCTAAAGAAGCAACTACTATAAACGAATACAAGGCAGATATTGTAAAAAGTCTTTTTACAACTATCATCAACCAACGCTTACGTGAGTTAACCCAAAAAGATCCCCCCCCATTTTTAGGAGCAGGTTTAGATTTTGGTTCTTTAGGCAAAGGATATGAGGGCTTGAGTGCACAAGCTGTTGCAGGTACTGCAGACGTAGCCAAAGGCTTAGCAATAGTAATAGAAGAAATAGAAAAAGTAAACCGTTTTGGCTTTACCCAAGCCGAATTAGAACGTGCAAAAACTAATTTACTTACCGGTATGGAAAGAAGTGCGAAAGAAAAAAACAAAACCGAAAGTGCCTCTTATACAGAAGAATACATCCGTAATTTTTTAACCAACGAACCTATACCAGGTATTGAAAAAGAATACGAATACCACAAGACATTATTACCACAAATTACTTTGCAAGATGTAAATAATATAGCCACTGCATTAAAAGGGAATAACAATTTTGTAGCCTATATTAACGGACCAGATGCAGAAGCTAAATCATTACCAACAGGCGAAGCTTTGGTAACAATTATTAACAATGCTATTGCTAAAACTGATATTAAAGCATATGAAGAAAAAGCAGTTGCATCGGTACTATTAAAACAATTGCCAACTGCAGGTAAAATAATTTCCAAGGTAAAAAACGAGCAACTTAAAACCACCACATACACACTAAGCAATGGTATTAAAGTAACTGTTAAAAAAACTGATTTTAAAAACGACCAAATATTGATGAGTGCAAGGCGATATGGTGGTACTAGCAACTATGGCGTTAAAGATAAATTTAGTGCAGAATATGCTACACAATTGGTAAGCACAATGGGTGTGGGCGAATTTACCCCAACCGATTTACGCAAAACACTAACTGGCAAAACTGCAAGTATATCGGCTGTGTTAGCACAAACTACAGAGGGCTTTAACGGTAGTAGCAGCGTAAAAGATTTTGAAACGATGCTACAGCTTTTGCAGTTGTATATTAAAGAGCCTCGCAAAGATTCATCACTCTATAAAAGCTTTATACAAAAAGGTAAATCGCAAACCACTTTCATGATGGCTAGCCCAGAAATAAGTTTTATAGATACACTATATAAAACACTTTTCAAGGGGAATCCACTAGCACCTTCTGCCCTACCTAAGGCAGAGAATTTTGATAAAATAAATTTAGACAGAGCCATAGCTATTTACAAAGAACGATTGGGCGATATGAGTGGTATGCACTTTTGCTTTGTAGGTAGTTTACCACAAGACACTACTGAACTATTAATTGAAAAGTACATAGCTAGCTTACCTGTAAGCAAAAAGAAATTTACTTACAAGGATAATGGCGTACGCACCGTAAAAGGAAAAGTAAATATTAACGTATACAAAGGTCAAGCAGATAAAGCCATGATACTTGCCATGTACAGTGGCGAAGTACCCTACACCGAAGATTTAGAATTAAAAGTAGAAGCCATTAACGAAGTACTAAACATTAGAATTATAGAAGAGTTAAGAGAAAAGATACAAGGCATATATGGTGGTGGTGTCTTTGGCACACTCGAAAAAATACCCTACGCTAATTATAGTTTTTTTGTACAATTACCAACAGGTAGTAGTAAAATAGATACACTAATCATAGCTCTCAATGCCGAAATAGCATCATTGAAAAAAACTGGACCAGCCAAAGAAACTTTACAAAAAGTAAAAGAACAATGGTACGAGCAAAACAAAACCAGCATGAAAGAAAATGGTACATGGCTGCAACAGATACAAAGCATTGTAGTAGAAGGTAAAAATGCCGATCGTTTTCTCAAATATGAAAAATATGTAAAAGCATTAACAACCGAGCAAGTAAAAGCTGCAGCCAATTTATTACTCAATAATAAAAATGTAGTAATGGCTATTTTACGCCCCGAAAAAAAAGCTGAATAACTTTATCAACCACTGCCTTATAATAATGTAAGGCAGTTTTTTTATGAGGTCGGCTGTAGTACTACTATATAACTTCGGTTGCGTCGCACATGTTTAGCTATCAATATCTATTAAGCAATGTGCAGCAGCATTTCAAAACACAAACAACATGATTACCAAACAACAACTCATAGCCCAACTTCATCAAACTTATGTTACTGCAAAGCCATCTACAACGCATGGCATTGGCGTATTTGCTATAGCCAATATACCCAAAGGCTGTAGAGACATGTTTACACATGAACAAGGAGAATGGATAGCATTAACCCATGAAGAAGTAAATAATTTGCCCACACATGCCAAACTATTAATAGAAACTTATTGCTTGTTCGACAATAAAAAATATTATGTGCCAGCACAAGGTTTTAAAGTAATGGATTTAAGTTATTACCTCAATCATTCTAGCACACCCAATATCATTTCTATAAACGATGGAGAATTTTTTGAAGCCATTAGAGACATACAAACTGGAGAAGAATTATTTATTGACTATGGAGAAATTGTAAATAGTAAAGAGTAAAATTTTTAACTACTTTTCTCTAATTAATACTAGTGAGAAATAAATCTTAAACGATGAAAAAGAATTTGGTCTACCGTATATAAATCTTTTTGCTTTGCTTGTCTTGCGATAATAGTCAATGAGAATTGATGTGTCAATCAAAATTATTTCGTTCGCCATTGATTGATAGATTTTCTATTATTTTCAATGGTTGCTAATTGTTTCTT
>JAYVRD010000290.1:0-16980 GCA_043776595.1 Chitinophagaceae bacterium
GAAACACCATTGTAAAACGATTAAACGCCATAGAAGGCATTTTTTGCCCCAACCCAGGTGGTGCGTTTTATGCTATGGCTAAATTACCAATTGATGATAGCGATACTTTTTGCCAATGGCTTTTAGAAAGTTTTAGCCATAACAACCAAACTGTTATGCTAGCCCCAGCCACTGGTTTTTATGGCACCAAAGGTTTAGGCAAGCAAGAGGTACGCTTGGCGTATGTGCTAAACGTAAACGATATAAATGCTGCTATGGATTGCTTAGAAGAAGCATTGAAAGTATATCCTGGAAGAACGATGGCGTAGTTTTTTTGGTAGCCAGCTTTGTTAGTGCTATTGGGCAGCGGTTGCGTCGCACATTTGTACTACAAAACTTTATTCAACTTTTTTTACCTATTTTTTATTAGAAAAAAACCGTATAAAATATATTTTACACATACGGCTTTTATACCTTCTGATAATTCATTACTTTCCAACTCTAAAACCTTAAATGCTATGCGGAAGCTATTTGTTTTATGTGCTGTATTGTTTGCTATTACTGTATTTGCACAGCAAAAAAATAATACTCAAACCAAAGCACAGCAATACTTAGATGCTTATAATGCCAAGTATCAAAAACTATATTACGCATCTTCATTAGCACAATGGAATATGCTAACACACATTGTTGAAGGCGATACAATGCAACAACACATTGCCGATGAAACAGGAAAAGAAATGGCTGCTTTTACTGGAAGTAAAATAAATATTAATGCTGCAAAAAAATATCTTACCCTAAAAAATCAGCTCACTAAACTGCAAGTAACGCAATTTAAAACAATTTTGTTCAATGCTGGCAACAATCCAGAAAGTGCAAAAGAGGTTGTAGAAAAAAGAATTTCTACCGAAAATCAGCAAACTTCTAAACTATATAGTTTTAAATTTAATGTTGATGGAAAGCCCATCAACACGGGATATATTGATAGCATTTTAACCAAAAGCAATAACTTAAATGAACGCCAAAAAATTTGGGAAGCTAGTAAAGAAGTTGGTGTAACATTAAAAACAGGGTTAGATAGTTTGCGAATGTTGCGTAATGCAAGTGTAACACCTTTAGGATTCAAAGATTTTTTTGATTATCAAGCAAAAGAATATGGTTTGAGTAGTGATGAAATTTTAAAAATAACACGTCAATTTATCACAGAATCTTGGAGTTTATATAGAGAATTACACACTTGGGCTAAATATGAATTAGCTAAAAAATATAACGAAAAAGTGCCTGATTATATTCCTGCACATTGGCTACCTAATAGATGGGGACAAGATTGGAGTGAACTGCTTGACGTGCAATCTTTAAACATTGATGATGTGTTAAAAGCAAAAGGTGTTGAATGGATGGCACACAAAGGTGAAGATTTTTATAGCAGCATTGGTTTTGATACTTTACCAAAAAGCTTTTGGGAAAAAAGCAGTTTATATCCTGTGGCTGCAAATGCTGGATACACAAAAAATAACCACGCAAGTGCTTGGCATTTAGATTTGGCAAACGACCTACGTTCGTTGCAAAGCATAACACCAACAACAGATTATTGGAGTACTGTGTTACACGAATTTGGGCATATTTATTATTATCAATCCTATAGCAATAATAAAATTCCAATGGTGTTGCGTAGTGGTGCTAACAGAGGATATCATGAAGCATTTGGAACAATGATGGGATTGGCATCTTTGCAAAAACCTTTTTTAGAAACCCTAGGATTAATACAAAAAAATAAAGCTACCAACGACACCTTAAAACTATTGAAAGATGCGTTAGATTATATTATTAGAATTCCTTGGGGAAGTGGTGTTATGACAGAGTTTGAATATCAACTTTATACAAAAAATTTATCTATCAATGACTACAATAAAACTTGGTGGGCGATGGTTAAAAAGTTTCAAGGTATCATACCACCCACCAAAAGAGATGAAATTTTTTGTGATGCTGCTACTAAAACACATATCATAGATGATGCTGCACAATATTATGATTACAGTTTTGCTAATGCTTTGGTATTTCAATTTCACAATTATATAGCTAAAAATATTTTGCACCAAGACCCACACGCTACCAATTATTGGGGCAATAAAAATGTAGGTAATTTCTTAAAAAGTGTAATGAATAAAGGTGCAAGTGTCGATTGGAAAGAATTGCTGCAAACCAGCATTCACGCCAATATGAGTGCCAAGCCAATGGTTGAATATTTTGCTCCTGTAATGATTTATTTAAAAAGAATTAATAAAGGAAGAGAATATAGTTTACCTGAAAAATTAACCTTTTAAAATTAATTTTTTCAATAATAAGGTTGATGCCTGCTTTCTAGTTGCAACTACCTCCATTCTACTTTTGCATCTATCTCAGTTAATCGTTTGCCAAGCTTGCTAGGTTCATCGGTATAGCCCAAATAAATAGTACCTAAAATAATGTCGGCTTCGTGCAGGTTAAAGTAAGCCTTCATTTCTGGCTTTAATACCATGCCACCACTGCCCCAATAAGCAGCAATGTTTAGTGCAGCTGCACCCAATAGTATATTTTGTATGGCTGCACTGGTGGCTGCTAATTCTTCTAAGGCAGTTATTTTAGGATTGCTGCCACGCTGCATGTAGGCTATGGCTACATGAGATGCTTTATCTGCCATGTGCAATAGTTTATCGTAAGTGGCTTGTATAAATTTATCCTTTGGCGTATATTGTTTGTATAGTTGTGCATGTGCTGTACAAAATTTTTGTTTGCCTTCAAAATTATACACTATAAAACGCCAAGGTTCTGTATGTGCATGGGTGGGTGCCCAGTTAGCTAAAGCAAGTATTTGCTGTATCAATGTATCATCAATGGCTTTGCCATTCATTAATACAGGCTTGGTAGTTCTGCGATTGATAATAATGTTACTGATGGTATTAAAATTTGTGTTCATTGTTTTTATTGAGACAGCAAACGTAGTGGTGATAGAAAATTTTTAGTTACGAATTGTGATAACAAATACAAGTTTAAGCTAGAGCAATTATATTCGTAGTACTATAATGTAGCAATATGTCTCAACCTAAACATGCCCATAGCGAAGATATTTTTCACAACCGAAAAGAGTTTCAAATTGAACGATTGATATTGTTTAGCGATGCTGTATTTGCAATAGCTATAACCTTATTGGTAATAGAAATAAAAGTACCTGTAGTAAAAGAATATACCACACATGCTTTTGCAGAAGCTATGCATGAAAAATTTTCAGAGTTTTTTGGTTTTGTGTTAAGCTTTGCTGTAATAGGGCAGTTTTGGATAAACCATCACCGCATGTTTGGTTTTGTATCTGGGTATGATAATGGTTTACTGTGGCTAAACCTACACATGCTTTTTTGGGTAGTAATGGTGCCTTTTACAAGTGGTTTAAATTCTCATTATGGAGGTATGGATATTGTATGGATGATTTACAGTCTTAACCTTTGTATGATTGCTATGAGTATCTTTTTTATTTTTAAATATATCGGAAATCCCAAAAGGAATATATCTACTATTGCTCACCAAGTGCAGTTGAAAAAATTCTCTTATCAGCGAAGTCTTGTTACAGCATTTATATTTTTTCTTGGCTTTGCACTATGCTTGTTTAATTGGCCACCCACATCTTGGGCTGCACGTTTAGTTTTCTTTTTAATACCAGTAGGAATAGCTTTTGTAAATAGCAGAGCAAAGAAGGCACTACAATTATCTGCCCATCAAAAAAAGTAATACGCCATCTAATCTTGTACGCCAAGCATTTTCGTTATGGGCAGCACCATCAAATTTTTTGGTAATCCATTGTTTGGGTTTGTATCCTTTTGCTTTCATAATAGTATCTACTTGTAGTTGGTAAGGCTGGTACAAAGCATCTAAAGTGGCAGTGCCATAATCAAAATATATTTTATGATGCTTAGGCTTGGGCAAATGTATTTGTAGGTAATTGATAAATGCAGCAGGTATAGGGTTGTTGGTGGTGGAAAAAATGCCTGTCCAATGTGTTGATAAACAACCAGCACCACCAAAAACTTTTGGATATTGGCAAATGGCATACATACTTATTAAACCACCCATGCTACTGCCTATCACAAAAGTATGTTTACGTGTTTTGTGGGTAGAGAAGCTACTATCTATAAAGGGTTTTAATTCGGTTACTATAAATTTGAGGTAATCATCCGATTGAACTTTGCCAGCAAATACCAACACATCTTTACTACGATTTACTCTTAATAAAGTATCTTGTTGCAATTGGGTTAAACTTTCAAATGGCTTTTGAGGAAAATAATCTATATGCCTGTTTTTACCACTATTCCAAATACCTACTACAATGCATGGAGGTATTTTTTGCTGGGCAATTAGTGAACTTACCGTTTCTGCAACACCCCAATATTGTTTGTTCCATGTGGTGGTACTGTCAAATAACATTTGTCCATCGTGCATGTATAGTACATTGTATTTTTTATTAGGCGTATAGCCATCGGGTAACCAAACATCTACATTTCGAGCTTCTACAAATTTGGATGGGAAATTATTGAGATGCACAATGCTACCCGTAGAAACTTTGGATAAAGATGGTTGGGCAAAAGTATAAAAGCTACCAAGTAAAAAATAAGCAAGCAATAATTTTTTCATGGCTACAAGCATGGTTTTAGTAGTGGAGTAAAAATAAACACTACACCAAATGTATTATTTAAAAATGGGTAGCATGGGCAATAGTATTTCAATTAAGCTTCGGTATCCAGCCTTACGCTTGTAGTGCCATAGCCTTGCTGCTAAGCCTTGGTTTTATGGCAGCTACCGCTTCAGTCTGGGCTAGGCTGGGCAATAGAATTTCAATTGGGCAACTCAAAATTTACAAAGAGTTGTAAACTAGAAAGAACATAAAAAATCCGAAGTGGGGAGATTTCGGATAACTGGGAGCCGATAGCGAACAAAATATTGAGAATTTATTCGTCAGCCAGCATCGCAGCAAACCCCATGTTGTATGCAGTCAAAGTCTATTGTCTCCCATTAGTTGTTGTCATTTTTTAATGGGGAATTTTATATTTAAAAATGAAATACGCAGCCATAATCTCCACTTTTCTATTTCAGTTTAGCCAAACATAGCTGTGCATTGCCCAATAGAAATTCTACTGACCATGGGCTGCGGGATAGAGTGTAAAGCCCCGACGAAGGAGGGCTTGAAACGATAGCCCGAACCAAAGCTAAATTGATACCCTGTGGCCCACAGCCCCAAAACTTACCTTCATTACCCTTACTTTTGCCGCAAAATTTAAAAGTAGTTATTACATGTTAAGTGCAAGAAATATAACGTTGGCCTATGGCAAGCGTGTGCTGTTTGATGAAGTGAACATCAATTTTATTAAGGGCAACTGTTATGGCGTTATTGGTGCCAATGGTGCTGGTAAAAGTACCTTCTTAAAAATATTGAGTGGAGAAATTGAACCCAATAAAGGCAGTGTAGAAATTGGTAAAGGGGAGCGGATGAGTTTTTTAAAACAAAACCAATTTGAGTTTGACGAGGAAACGGTGTTGAATACTGTATTGATGGGGCATAAGCTAATGATGGATGTAATGCAACGTAAAGATGCCATTTACATGAACCCCGATGCTACCGAAGATGATTATATGAAAGCTAGCGAACTAGAAGGTGAGTTTGGCGAAATGGGTGGCTACACAGCCGAAAGTGATGCTGGTACTTTGTTGGGCAGTTTGGGCGTTACAGAAAACTATCACCAAACATTAATGAAGGAAATACCGAGCAACATGAAAGTACGTGTGTTGCTTGCACAAGCTTTGTTTGGTAACCCCGATATTTTATTATTGGATGAACCTACCAATGGACTTGACATTGAAACCATTGGTTGGCTAGAAAATTTTTTAGCAGACTATGAAAACATTGTATTGGTAGTAAGCCACGATAGACACTTTTTAGATACCGTATGTACGCATGTGGCAGATGTAGATAGAGCAAAAATTAAAGTGTTTACTGGTAACTATACTTTTTGGTACGAGTCGTCTCAATTGGCTGCAAGGCAATTGAATGATAAAAACAAAAAGAACGAAGACAAACGTGCTGCTTTGTTAGATTTTATTGCACGTTTCTCTGCCAACGCCAGTAAAAGTAAGCAAGCAACTAGCCGTAAAAAAGCGTTGGAAAAATTAACAATCGAAGAGATAGAACCCAGCAACAGAAAATACCCAGGTATTATTTTTCAGCCCTTGCGTGAAGTAGGCAATCAAATATTAAATATAGAAAACCTAAGCAAAAGCATTGATGGTAGAAAACTGTTTGACAAAGTTTCTTTTAGTGTAAACAAAGGAGAGAAAATTGCTTTTTTAAGTAGAGACCCACTTGCGGTAACCAGTTTCTTCGAAATAATTAACGATAAAGCCACTGCCAATGGTGGCAAATTTGAATGGGGAACTACCATCACCAAAGCCTACTTACCTGTGGAAAATAATGAATTTTTTACCGAAGGTTTGGGCTTAATGGATTGGCTTCGCCAATATGTACCACCTACTGTAACCGATGCTGACGAACCATTTTTACGTGGCTTCTTGGGTAAAATGTTGTTTAGTGGAGATGATATAGCCAAGAAAACAAACGTTTTAAGTGGTGGCGAAAAAGTACGTTGTATGGTAAGCCGTATGATGCTGCAAAGCCCCAACCTCATCATCTTAGACCAACCAACCAACCACTTAGATTTGGAAAGCATACAAAGCTTTAACGAAGGCTGCCAAACCTTTCCAGGCATCGTGTTGCTTACCAGCCACGATCATACTTTTATGCAAACCGTAGCCACCCGAATTATAGAACTTACACCAAAAGGTATTATAGACAGGCTTACTACTTTTGACGAATACTTAGAAGACAAACGTGTAAAAGAATTGAAAGAAGAAATGTATAGCTAATGAAGAATTAGTAATTAAGTATTAATAATTAAAGCCTACAGTAATGTGGGCTTTTTTATTGAGCCAGCTTTGTGGTGCTATTGGGCAGCGGTTGCGTCGCACATGTTTGGCTGAAGAATAGTTATTGAGCTTTTATTGTAGCGTAGGTTGAAGTATGTATGGTTTGTTTTTAAAAATATTAGCACCTCAAATGAAATAGTGATTGGAAGAAATAGGGTTGATAAAAGTAAACTTTCGTTTTTTTTTGGTACATCATAGTATTACGTTTTTTAAATAAACTGTATACCCAAAAAACGAAATAAAATAATATTGATAATCAGAGTTATTGGTTTGGTGAAGTTTCGTATTTTTATTGTTAGCGGTAATTTTTACAGATACCCTATGTAACAACAATATCTTTTGCATCAGGACATAAAACAAATGACTAGATATTTACTTTTATTGGTTTTAACTTTCTCAAACTCGATAAATTCGCAAGGACAAAAATTATTAGATAATTATGTTTCTGTTGACAGTTTACGAAGTTTGCAATTTAGAATGTTGACTGACACAACAATAGAATTTAGTACAAAGTGGAGACATATGCAGCCAGCATTAAAAGCTGTTTATAAAGCTACAGAGACTGACACAACAATTGTTGTAACTTCTAAACAAAGTACCGGCACAGACACACTAGAAAATGGCATTCACATTAAATTACTTGACTTTCAAGAAAAATTAGTACTGTTAAAAATCAATGGTGGATTTCTTGACTATAGTAATGCCATTATATACGTAAGACAAAAAGATTTTGGCGAAAATCCTAAACAAGCTTACATAGTTGACGGAAAAACATACTTTCAATACAATGGAAAAACTAACAGTTACGGACTTTTGACAGGAAAGCAAAGGAAAAATAGACAACTTCAAAGAAAATTGAAAGGATTGAATACACACAACTGTAGTATTGAGATTTTCAAAGGAGGTTTCAACACATACACACAGTTTGGAATAAAATATGTTTACGGAGTAATTGTTATCAAGACATATAAATAAAACTACCGCTAACAAAAGGTTTTGTGCAATTGGGGCTGGAAGTTGTAGCAATCAAACAACAGTGTATATCCAAGCTTTGGTTTCGTCGGAAGTAATTCTGTTCTCCGCTTCTATAAAAGCTTAATCTTCATCCACAGCCAAACACGTGCGACGCAACCGCAGCTCAATTTATATTTTACTGCTTGCTATCAAAAAAATTACTTTGCTTCCTTCATGATTCGCAACTCCTCACAAAAACTAGCACTACTGCATTACTTCCTCAATCACTTTTCCTATGCAACCACTTGGCATTTGTATATTTAATAATGCAGCAAGTGTAGCAGCAATATCTGTCATGTAGGTTTCTCTTTTTAGGTTGCCATGTTTTATACCCCAGCCATAAAATAGTAATGGAATGTGGGAGTCATAAGCGTTCCAAACGCCGTGGCTCATGCCTAATTTGCTGGCATCCATAACGCCTGTTTTTGTAATCATTAACAAATCTCCACTGCGTTGTGGGTTGTGTCCGTTTATTACCACTTCTCTAAGCTTAGCTTGCACATTATTGGGGTTTTGTTTATCTACCACCTGTAGCACAACGTCTTTTTTTAGTAAGTATCTTGTAATTAATTTTTTTATACCGCCTTCGTCTAGCTTTAAAGAATCTATTAAAGAGTGGTTGAGATAAATGTCAAACTCATAAACAGCGTTTATTACTTTTTCATTACCTATTTCTTTTTTAAGATAATCGTTTAGTTCTTTTTTTACATCACCGCTTTCCCACCTGCCACCAGGTATATGGTGTTTGTTTAAAAATTCAGGTATATGTGCAGCAGCATGATCGGCAGTTAAAAAAACAGTGTATTGGTTTTTGCCAACATTTTTATCAAGATAGTCAAAAAGGTTACCCAATGTTGCATCAAGCCTTGCATATACATCTAAAATTTCCCAAGAATTTGGTCCAAAATCATGACCTACATAATCGGTAGAAGAAAAGCTTACTGCTAAAAAATCGGTTACTTCATGCTTGCCCATTTCTTCGGCTTCAATTATTTTTTTAGCCAATTCGCCTAAAATATCATTGCCGTAAGGGGTATTTAAAATTTTGCTGTAATCCTTATCCACAAACTGTTTGGTGTTGTAGGGGAAGGTAGATGAGTCGCCACCAAACTTGTGCTTTACATAGCTGCTATAATTGGTATCGCAGCGTTTTTGGTAAATAGATTTGTCCATCAATAAGTCCCAACCTTTTTCGTAAAATGAGTCCACGATTTTTCTATCGTTAAACTGTTGCATCCATATTGGTAAGGTTTTCATGTAGTATGTGCTAGTTATAAAACTGCCAGCCTTAGCATCGTACCAGTAGGCAGCACTGGCTGCATGGCCTGCAGGGAATATTGCCCCACGATCTTTCATAGATATGCCAATTGTTTTACTCTTAAAATTTGTAGCAAGCCTCAACTCATCAGTAATAGTAGTAGTAAACAAATTCTTTGGGCTCATTTGTCCGTCTTCTGTATTTTTATAACCAACACCTTTTACAGTTTTATCTTCTGCACAATATACTTTTCTACCAAGGTTATTATCCCACCAATTATTGCCAGTAATACCATTAATAGCAGGCACACTGCCTGTGTAAATGCTAGAGTGCCCACAGGCTGTAACGGTAGGTAAATAAGGTACAAAAGTATTATCGCAGCTAAAGCCTTGCCCCAATAATCTTTTAAAACCACCATTGGCTTTATATACATCGTAGAAGCGATAGAGGTAATCCCAACGCATTTGGTCTATTACAATACCCACTACTAATTTTGGTTTTTTAGTATTCGTGCTTGATGATTTAGAATTATTTTTTTGAGCAAAAGATACAATACAAACACTTAGCGTAATCAGTAGGAAACACTTTTTCATGGGTGGTAAATGTTAAGTGCAAATGTAGTGGAATGTTAACCCTACTATACGGTTGGGTGGTTGTTATCAAATGGTTACTTTTGTGGCACTATAAAATCTTTAAACCTATAATAGTTATGGCAGACATTTTTGACAAACTCGTAAAAAATTACGGTCCTATTGGTCAGCATCGTGAAAGAGCCCATGGCTATTTTGCATTTCCAAAATTAGAAGGAGAAATTAGCAGCCGTATGAAGTTTAGAGGTAAAGACGTAATTGTATGGAGTTTAAACAATTACTTAGGGTTAGCCAATCACCCCGAAATAAGAAAGATAGATGCAGATGCCTCAGCCGAATGGGGGCTTGCCTACCCAATGGGTGCAAGAATGATGAGCGGAAATAGTACCAACCACGAGCAATTAGAAGCTGAATTAGCAGCTTTTGAAAACAAAGAAGACGCTATACTTTTAAATTTTGGCTACCAAGGTATTATGAGTACCATAGATGCTATTTGTGGTAGGCACGATGTAATTGTGTACGATGCCGAAAGCCATGCCTGTATTATAGATGGCTTGCGTTTGCACCCTGGCCACAGGTATGTATATAAGCACAACGACCTTGAAGATTTTGAAAAACAAATGGAACGTGCCACAGCCCTAATACAAAAACAAGCTACTGGCGGTATATTAGTAATTACTGAAGGTGTTTTTGGTATGGCTGGAGACCAAGGCAAGCTAAAAGAAATTATAGATCTTAAAAGCAAATTCAATTTTAGATTATTGGTAGACGATGCCCATGGTTTTGGAACCTTAGGCAAAACAGGTGCAGGTGCTGGTGAAGAACAAGGTTGTCAAGATGGAATAGATTTATACTTTTCCACCTTTGCTAAAAGCATGGCAAGCATTGGGGCTTTTTTAGCTGGACCAAGAATTATTATAGATTACATACGTTACAATATTCGTTCTCAAATTTTTGCAAAAAGCCTGCCCATGCCTATTGTTATAGGCAATTTAAAACGCCTAGATATGCTACGCACCATGCCAGAGTTAAAAGATAAACTTTGGGCAAATGCTTTACGCTTACAAGCTGGTTTAAAAGAACGTGGTTTTGATATTGGCAATACCGATACACCCGTAACCCCAGTGTACATGAAAGGTGGTGTAGAAGAAGCCACAGCGATGGTAATGGATTTGAGAGAAAATTATGGCGTATTTGCTAGTATTGTTGTTTATCCAGTTATTCCAAAAGGGCATATCATTTATCGCCTAATACCAAGTGCAGCCCATAGTTTCGAGGATATTGACATTACCTTAAATGCCTTTAGCGAAACCAAAGAAAAGTTAGATGCAGGTACTTACAAAGTAGATGCTATACCCGATATGGCAGAGGTGAAATAAGAATTTGATGTAGCCAGCTGTAGAATATCTATTTGGCTGCAGTGGCAAGTTTATCCTGAGCGAAGTCGAAGGACACATGTTTAGCGATAGAATATCTATTTAGCAAATTCATGAGCCCCAAATCATCAAACCAGTGGAGCTTTACTTGCAATAAGTAGCTCCTCATCGTTCCAGGCCTTGAAATGTGCGACGCAACGATGATGCTATGAAATACAGATGCTGGCACAAAAAAATTATTTCTTTCTACCAGCTATCTTTTTCATAGCTACAAAATCTAAGTCAAGTATTTCAAATCTTTCGGCGGCATTGGGCAAAAAATAATGCCACCATTCGGTTTCTAAAGGCACAAAACCATATTTAATCATTACATCTCTTAATAGTTTTCTATTGGTTATTTGTAAGCTATCAAGCAACATATAATCGTGGTGGGCTTTTTCTGTAAGGTCGTCATACGGTGTAGGCATTGCCAATTCTTTTTTTGTTTTTAAATTGATTATGGTTAGGTCTACCGCAGCACCACGGTTATGTCCACTTCCTTTAGCAGGGTTGGCAGCATAGCGTTCGTCGGGTACTACTTCCCACATTTTTTTGGTTACTGCATAGGGGCGGTATGCATCAAAAATTTTAAGACAAAGCCCTTTCTTTTTCAGTTCTTCGTTTACCTTTTTTAAAGATTGTGCAGCCTCTATACGCATGTAAGCTGCTGGATTTTTGTATAAAATTTGTTTGGTAAAATTGTTGGGTGTAGCATATTTCCAGTCGGTTATTAAAGGTTTTAAGTAGCTGCTAAGGGCTACAAATTGCTTGTTGGTATCTGCTTTTAAAGTTTGCAAAAAGGTTTTTTGGTCAGCAATTACCACCAAACCGTACTCATTTTTTGGCACGATGGTTGGCTGTTGAGCAAAAATATGTGAACAAGTGAAGGCTGTAAAAGCAGCTATTATCCAAATGGTTTGTCTATTTTTCATGTTGATTGCGTGAGTGGATGGCCAAAATACAACCCTAAATGCGTATGAAAAAGTTCATCTGCTTATTTTCTGTATTATTATTATATCAATTGAGTAATGCACAACCAGATACGCTAAACCATAACTTTTATTACAATGCTAATTACCAAAAACCACCTAGTAAAACAGTTAAAGGTATTGCAAGCTTTTATAGCTCAAACCTAGATGGCACTAAGACTGCAACTGGAGAGATTTTTAGGAATAGCAAGTTAACTGCCGCCAGTAACAACTTTAAGTTGAACACTTGGGTACGTGTTACTAACCTACGAAATGGTAAGTGTGTAATTGTAAGAATAAACGATAGAATGCACAAAAGAATGGCTAAGAAAGGTAGAGTAGTAGATTTGAGTAGGGCTGCTGCCAAGAAGTTAGACTTTATGAAAAGGGGCTTGGTAAAAGTAAAAGTAGAAGAAATTGATAAAGAGGATGTAGAATAATTGGTGATAATTAATTAAGTCTTAATTTTCCGTTAATAAAAGGCAGTCGTTACTTTTGCCATAACTTAAAAAATCTGTTTTATGAAGAAAACACTTATGTCTTTTCTAATTCTTGTTTTAGCTGTTAGCAGTTTTGCACAAGAAGGGTATAGCAAAAAGAAAAGTCCAACACTTAGTGTAAATTTTATTTTGAATGACTTTCAAACTGCAAGCAAGCTTCGTGCAAGTTCGTTGCCTTCTCTTTTAAATAATAAAGATGTAGCTCGTATAAAGGATATGATTCCGGGCTTTGGCATCACTTATTACGAAGGATTATCGGATCATTTTGATTTCATGAGCAGCTTACAGGGCAGCTTTATAAAATATCCTTTTCGTAGTGGTCGTGGGATAGGTAAAGAGTGGTTTCATACCCAGTTAGATGCAAATGTAAATATGAAGTTGGTTACCGACGATCATTTTTGTGTTCCTTATCTTACTGCTGGTGTTGGAATATTTTCTCACGGTGGTACTTATTTTGGTGCTTACATTCCTGTTGGCTCTGGCTTGCAATTTAATTTAGGTAACCAAGAAACATTTTTGTTTACACAATTTCAATACAGAATTGCTGTAACAGATAATGCTGCTTATCATTTCAATTATTCTCTAGGTATTGGTGCACCGCTTAATCCTAAAAAGGAGGAAATAAAGATGGTTTCATTACCACCAAAACCAATAATAATTCCACCACCAGCTGCTCTAGCTGAAAAAGATACTGATGGTGATGGTATATTAGACAGTAAAGACAAATGTCCTACTGTAAAAGGTGTAGCAAAATACGATGGCTGCCCTGTACCAGATACTGATAAGGACGGTATAAATGATGACAACGATAAATGCCCAACTGTTGCTGGCTTAGCCAAATACAATGGTTGCCCAATACCAGATACTGATGGCGATAAGGTAAACGATGAGGAAGATAAATGCCCAACTGTTGCTGGACTGGCACGCTACAATGGCTGCCCAATACCAGATACAGATGGTGATGGCGTAAACGATGAAGTAGACAAATGCCCAACAGTTGCAGGGCCATCTAGTAATAATGGTTGCCCATTACCAAAAGTTTCTGTGGAAGAAAAACAAAAAGTAGAAGTAGCAGCTAAGAATATTTATTTTGCTACAGGTAGTGCTACTTTATTAGCTAAGAGTTTTAAATCGCTAAACGAAGTGGTAGCCATTATGAAAGCAAACAATGATGCCAAATTAGTTATAGAAGGTCATACAGATAATGTTGGTAAGGATGCTTATAACAAAACATTATCTCAAAAAAGAGCAAATGCCGTTTTAAATTACTTGGTTAAAAAAGGTGCTGATAAAACGCGTATTACAGCTATCGGTTTTGGAGAAGAGCAACCCGTTGAAGACAATAAAACTGCTGCTGGACGTGCAAAAAACCGTAGAGTAGAATTAAAATTGGGCGAATAATTCTTTTAATAATCATTTTGCAAAACCCTCCAAATTTTTGGAGGGTTTTGTTTTTCTCAACGCACGGTTTGAATAAATTATACCAATATCTTGCAGTCCTTTTATATGATACAGAAAAAACGAACAGCCATTATTGGTGCAGGCCCAGCAGGATTAACAGCAGCCTATTTATTAGCCAAAGCAGGAATGCCTGTAACTGTTTTTGAAAAAGACCCAACTTATGTTGGAGGAATATCCAGAACTGAAAGCTACAAAGGCTACCATTTTGATATTGGGGGGCATCGCTTTTTTAGCAAAAGCCAAGAAGTAGAAAATTTTTGGACAGAAATTTTGGGCGATGAAATGCTAGAACGCCCACGTAGTAGTAGAATTTATTACAATAAAAAGTTTTTCTCTTATCCTTTAATGGCTGGCGATGCTTTGAGTAAGCTGGGTATTTGGGAATCTTTTTTATGTGTAATGAGCTACATGATAGCAAAAATAAATCCCATTAAAAATCCCGTAAATTTTGAGCAATGGGTAAGTAACCAGTTTGGCAAACGCTTGTTTCGTATTTTTTTTAAAACTTATACTGAAAAACTTTGGGGCATGCCTTGTAGCGAAATTTCTGCAGATTGGGCTGCACAACGCATCAAAGGTTTATCTATGAGTAGTGCTATAAAAAATGCACTCTTTCCTCCAAAAAAAACGACTGATAAAGACAAACTCATTAAAACATTAATAGACTCTTTTCGCTACCCAAAAAATGGACCTGGACAAATGTGGGAAGCTTGCACCGCTAAAACCATAGCTTTTGGTGGCGAAGTAAAAATGAATATTGGCGTAAAAGGAATACATTTTGAAAACAGCCAATGGACTATTGCATTTTCCAACGGCACAACCCAAGCAGGCTTTGATTATGTACTCTCTACTGCACCCATACGAGAGTTGATACCTAATGTTTTTCCAGCATTGCCAGCCAATGCTTTAATAGCTGCACAAAACCTACACTACCGAGATTTTATAACAGTAGTTTTAATATTAAAAGATACAAACGTATTTAGTGATAACTGGATATATATACACGACCCAGAAGTAAAAGTTGGGCGTATTCAAAACTTTAAAAGTTGGAGCCCTTACATGGTGCCAGATGATACTATGGCTTGCTACGGACTAGAATATTTTTGTTTTGAAGGAGATGGTTTATGGACAAGCAGCAATGATACCTTAATACAGCTTGCCAAAAACGAAATAGAGCAAATAGGATTGGCCAAAGCCACCGATATTGTGGATGGCTATGTGGTACGCCAACCCAAAGCTTACCCAGTGTACGATCATGATTATAAAGAAAAAGTAAACACCATACGCCAAGCCCTGCAACACTACGAAGGCTTGTACCTAATTGGGCGAAATGGTATGCACAAATACAACAACCAAGATCATAGCATGATGACTGCTATGCTTGCAGCCAAAAACATTATTGCAGGCAACAAAGCCTACGATGTTTGGAACGTAAACCAAGATGCCGAATACCACGAAAGTGGCGAAAGAGGAGAGGAGGGCGGTAGAATGATACCACAAAAAATAGATTATGCATTGGAGTAAAATAGGTGTCTGCTTACCCAACGGGTGGAGGCTTGCCCTCTCCTTTGGAGAGGGTTGGGTGAGGTAGGTTTTATTTAACCATCTATAGAACACAGATTAAGCAGCGGTTGCGTCGCACATGTTTGGCTTTAGCATATCTATTGGGCTTTTATGGAAGCGTAAAATTATAGTTCTTCATAACCTAAATATTTTCTATCAACTGTTAATGCTGAATAGCACTACTCAGCTTAACATGTGCGACGCAACTGAAGCCAAATAGTAGTAATATCGCTGGCTACAAAAAAATACGACCATGGATATTTTATTAAAATACTTTTCTGATTTTACCCCACAGCAGCTACAACAATTTACTGCCCTTGAGGCACTGTATAAGGAATGGAACGAGAAAATAAATGTGGTATCGAGAAAAGATGTTGATCAAATTTATTTGCACCATGTGCTACACTCATTAAGCATTGCAGCCATTGCCAATTTTAATCCTGGTGCCGATGTTATTGATATTGGCTGTGGTGGTGGCTTTCCTGGTGTGCCATTGGCTATTTTTTTTCCAGAAGTTAGGTTTCATATGGTAGATAGTATTGGTAAAAAATTAAAAGTAGTAGATGCTGTAGCCGAAGGTGCTGGCATTAAAAATATTACTACCCAACATACACGTGCCGAGGATATAAAAAATCGCAAGTTCGATTTTGCAGTAAGCCGTGCTGTAGCCCCATTAAAAGAATTGTGGCAGTGGACAAAACCCTTGCTTAAAAAGGAACACAAGAACGACATGCTGAATGGTTTAATATGCCTAAAAGGCGGCGACCTGCACCAAGAAATTTTTGAAAGCCTTACCCGCCCACGCATGATGAGTGTACATGAAATTTTTGGGGAAGAATATTTTAAAGAGAAGTTTATTATCTATGTGAGTAAGTAGGCTGGGATAATTGGAAGTTAGGAATTAGGTACTTATTTCTTCGTTTTCCGTTCTTAGCTTTAATTTGTAGCGATAATGTTGTTTTGGATTTTGATATTGTTATATAATACAAAGGAGTTAGGCTTACTACTTGTTTAAATCTAGTAAGATACAAGTGAGAAATAAAATATATCAATCTTGAAATGATGAAGCAATAGTAACATGCATATTATTCATTCATGTGTTTTATTTTTCTCGATTGGAAACCCAAAAAGAGAAACAACTATATAGCTTCATTTCTATATAATTTTCTTCAAGATTACTAGTGGGGCATTTTGCTAAATTGATCATTTGTGCTTCTAATTCACAAA
>JAYVRD010000291.1:0-4312 GCA_043776595.1 Chitinophagaceae bacterium
TTGTTTACAGCTATTTTTAGTTCTTCAATATCAACTGGCTTTAATAAATAATCGAAGGCTGCATACTTAATAGCTTTAATAGCGTATTGATTGTAAGCCGTAGTAAAAATGATATGAAATTTTTTTTGTGGTAAGTTATTCAGCATTTCAAAACCACTCATCTGTGGCATTTCAATGTCTAAAAAAATAAGTTGGGGCTTGTGTAATGTAATGGCTGCAATACCTTCAAATCCATTGGTAGCCTCTGCCACAATCGAAACTTGTGGGCAATAATCTGCTAGCTTTTGCCTTAAAGCAAAACGCCCTTTGGCTTCATCATCTATTATAATTGCGTCTATCATTTTATACTATGTTTAATTGTACAATAACTTTTGTACCTATTGCTTTTTCATTACTGTATAAATCTTCAATAGTAATAGATGCATTTTTTTCTTTATTGAATAATTTTACCCTATCGCTACTAAGCTGCATACCATATGACGCTTCTTTTGTTTGAGGGATAGCAGCAGCAGCACTTCGCCCAATACCATTATCTTGTATGGTGTACGTTAGTTTATTTTCTTGTTTATCTAAGGTAATTATTAGTTGTCCCGAATTATCATCTTTATTTTTTAGTCCATGCAAAATGGCATTTTCTACAAAAGGTTGTATTATTAGTGGTGGCACATAAAAATCTTGCTGCAGCAATGTTTGCGGTATTTGCAGGTTGGTAGTAAATTTTCCTTCATTCCGTAATGATTCTAGTTCTAAATATAATTTTAGCGTTTCAATATCCTTGGTTAATGGCACTACGTTTTGCTTACTACTATCTAAAATATTACGTATTAGCTTGGCAAATTTGTTGAGGTATAAAGTAGCATTATACTTGTCGTTGCTTTGTATAAAGGCATCAATACTATTGATACAGTTAAACATAAAATGTGGATTCATCTGTGCTTTTAAAGCTGCCATTTCTGTTTCTGCAATATGCTGTTTTGTTGCACCTTTACTTTTAATTGCAGCTATGCGTTGCCTCAAAAAATAAAATATAAGTAGGCTGCTGGCTATTATTATTAAACCAATAAACCACCATGTATTGTACCATGGTGGCACAATGATAAGTTGTATAGTAGCTTCTTCTGTACCATACTCATTGGCAGCATTGGCACTTCGTACTTTAAAGGTATAATGCCCCGGCTTTAATTGAGTATAGTTGGCAAAATGTTCGTTACCATTACTTACCCAGCCAGTATCTACACCACTAAGCATGTATTGGTATTGTATATTTTCTGTTTGACTAAACAAAGGAGTTTGAAATTCGAAGCTGATAAAATTTTTAGTATAGGGCAGTGTTATTTGATTGATATAAGCGGGCTCAACAGAATCTGTATAAGGTATGTTCATTACCCTTATACCAGTAATTAAAGGTTTAGGTGAATAGGTAATTGATGATACACTAACTTGTTGTGCAGTATTAATGCCGTTAATACCACCAAACCATAAAGTACCTGCTTTAGTTTTTGCAGTAGAGGCTGTATTAAATTCTAATGCATTCAATCCATCTTCCATAATAAATTTATGACAAAGCCCAGTTGTAGTATTAATGTTTACAATACCTTCATTGGTGCTTGCCCAAATATTATTTTGTGCATCTGCCTGCACAGCATACACATAACTATTTGGCAATCCATTGGCAGATGTATAAGTTTTTATAACCTGCATATTAGCAGGATTTACCTGTAACAAACCGTCGGTTGTAGCCAACCATAATTGGTTGTTGGTAAAACAAAAATGCCTACAATCGCCAGCTAGGCTTTGAATATTTGGGTAAAAAGTAAATACTCCAGTACGGTAATTGTATTTTAAAAAGCTATAAGCTTCGCTGCCCATATATACATCTCCATTGTTACCTATTTCTAGCATATACCTCACTCTAAATTGGTGTGTAGCTAGTATATTGTTTACATCTTTTATGGGACTAAATTTTTTTGTCTTCACATCAAATAATCTTAGCCCACCATTGTAGCCACCAGTTAGTAAATAGTTGGTATTTTGTAGTTTTATGAGCGATGTTAAATCCCTTGTTTCTTTATCGTTGGCATCTGTAAATCCTTGAAAACCTTTTGTAATTAAGTTGAAGCTAAAAATACCGCCCCATGTAGCTAGCCAAAGTAAATTTGCATCTTGTACAATGGCATAAATATTTTTAGATGCACCGTTGCGTAAAAGATTGGGTGGTAAAAAATTTTGCCAAATGTTTTGTTGTTTGTTTAGGTAAAAAAGTCCACCAGTCATAGTGCCTACATAAATATTATTTTCATCGGAGGCGTGTATACTCATTATCATATTATCGGGTACTAAGCCTTTTATGTTTGCTGGCACTCTCCATAGCCCAAGTTGTACTCTTGCTCCATCATATTTAGATACACCTGCTCCACTAAGACCTATCCATGTAATGCCATAAACACCACTGCAAAAACTAAGTACAATACTCCTTTCAAGCGAGTTTGAATTATCTAATGATATTGCGTTTTCAAAAGTTTTATTAGATAAGTTTACTTTAATAACACCCTGTGTACGGCTACCTATCCAAACAGTATTACTATCGCTTTGATGTATTTGCCTAGGTGCATTTAAAAAAGTATTGCCTTTATAACTACTATTAAAAAAAGTAAATAAGGGTGTAGTTTCAGTAGGATTTTGTAACATCCAAATTTGGCTATTGGCAGCTACAAGCCATGCTTCATTATTTACAAAACTTGCATCAATCCATTCTTGGTCTTTTAAGTTTGTATATTTATTTACAGGTATTATAGTAAAATTGCTTTTGTTGGTACAAATAAAAATTTCTTTGGCAGTAACAGCTAGTACATACCCTTTGTTGTTAATTGAAAAAGAAATAATATCCAATGGTTTTTTAATTGTCCATTGTATAGTTTGCATTGCCCCCTTTTTTTTGTTATAGCAAAGTAGCCCCTGATTTCTAGTAAGAATCCAAATATTTCCTTCATTGTCTTTATCTACTTTAGTAATCCAAGTTCCATGTATGTTTATAAAATTTTCATACACTTTGTTAGGCAGGATAAACATGTTTTTCTTTCTATTGTAGGCCACCAATTCGTAAGTAGTACCACACCAAAGCCAATCATCATCTGCACAAAGTGCAGTAATTTGTTTAGAAAATGTAGTAATACTTTTAGTGGCATTTTTATCTACCAATACAGGAACAGTTTTGGTAAATGTTTTTCCATCAAACCTGTTTAAACCATCTTGTGTACCAAACCACATAAGCCCTTCATTAGTTTGTGCTATGCTATACACACTATTTTGCGATAAGCCATTGGATGAATTATAGTTTTGAAAATGTAGGGTTTGAGCAAAAAAATACTGGGGCTGCATAACAGCCCACAGTATAATGAGTAGTTTAATACACTTAACAATCATAGTATTTTGATAGGTGTAAAATACAACTATCTGATGTTTTAATTAATTGTTCTTCGCTTAATTTGATTTTTGTTCTGGTTGTTTAAAGGCTTGCTTGTTTCGAATTTATTATTAGTGGGCAAACGTTCTCGTTGCATTTTATCAATAGTGTTATCAGCTTCTACCCAATTGCTCCAAATTTTACCATTCCACCATTTGTGTTTTATAATACCATTTGCTTGTGCGTAAGCATCTATGTGGTTGAGTCCAGATGTTACCACAGCAGGTGTTCCTTCTAATTGTCCACCTAAATTTTCCCAGCCACTCCATCCATTACCAGTCCACCATTTATGATACAAAGCATTATCGCCACCTTTTGCATATACATCTAAATGTCCTTTCCCCCAACTAACTGGTATAGGATCGCTAGTAATATAACCACCCAAATTGTCCCATCCTTGCCAGCCATTAGGTGTCCACCATTTGTGTATTAAGTTGCCTTGTGTATTACGTGCAAATAGCTCTATATGTCCTGCCCCCCACGAAATTGGTTTTGGATTACCAATAATATTACCGCCTAAATTTTCCCATTCGCTCCATATAGTTCCTTTCCAATATTTTAATCTCACATCGCCATCGGTACCACGTATAAAAACATAGGTATGCCCTACACCAGAAGTTACCGCTGCTGGATCGCTGCTCATTTCGCCACCCATTTTGTCCCACCCATGCCAATCTTTTCCATCGTACCATTTTATGTATAAATTTCTATCACTCCCATTGGCAAATACATTTATATGATTTTGACCCCACGATACAACAGAGGGTGTGCCTAAGATATTGCCACCCAAACTTTCCCAATTACTCCAGTTTACACCATTGGTAAGTGATGCACCAGGCAGCTTGTATT
>JAYVRD010000292.1:0-4278 GCA_043776595.1 Chitinophagaceae bacterium
GGTTTTCTCATTTGCTTACAAGTAACTAGCTGCAAACATAGTTGCAATAATGTTTTATTAATGTTAGAGTTTTGATGGTTTGTAATACGTTATCATTCACCTTTTTGCAAGTTTTATAATTTTCTGTTTAACTCATTTTAGTGTTTATTGCACTACATATAAGTACAACTGTTACTAACTAAATTCTATTTTTTCAGAATCTCTAGTACTGTGCCAAGTAGCACATTAGTACCTAAAGCCAAATCTTCGTATGACGAATATTCTAATGGATTATGGCTAATGCCATCTTTACTTCTTATAAAAATCATTCCATAATCACAAGCATAGGAGAGGGGTAAAGAATCATGAAATGGTCCACTCATCAATTCAGGTGCATCTAAGAGTAAAGCTTTACACTGTTTGTGGATGATGGCTTTAATCCAATCTGCACAATAGCGAGGTTCACTATTAGTATCTTCTGAAATGGAATAAGTGAGTTGATGTTTTTGAGTGATGGTTTCAATTTTATCCATCAATTGTTTTTCATAGCGGTGTCTTCTTTCTAAATCTATATCACGCAAGTCAACAGTAAACGTTACTTCTTCAGGAATAATATTTCTGCTTGCAGGAAAAACATTCAATGTACCCACTGTACCAACTGTTGGTGCTCCAGAAACTTGATTGGCAATTTCGTTGAGTGCAATAATTATTTCTGCTGCACCTACCAACGCATCTTTGCGTATAGCCATGGGCACACTGCCAGCATGACCAGCCATTCCCTTTAGTTTTACTGTAAGCCACAGTGGACCTGAAATTCCTGATACCACACCAATTGCTTTATTCGCAATATCCAACACAGGACCTTGTTCAATATGCAATTCTAAAAAGCAAAAAATACTACCCGGCTTGTATTCATCTTCTTTAAACTTAGTAATGTCGCAGCCAAATTCTTTCAGTGCTTCTTCACGGCTAATGCCATTTGCATCCTTACGTTGCAAATCGCCTTCTTCTAGTTTGCCTAAAATACCTTTACTACCAAACAAGCCTTTATTAAAACGCCAGCCTTCTTCATCGGCAAAAGAAATGACTTCAATATTTCGTTCAGTAATAATATTGTTATCGTGTAAAGTTTTTACCACTTCAATAGCACATAATACACCAGCCACACCATCAAAGCGTCCACCATAAGGTTGTGAGTCTAAATGAGAGCCCATCATCAAAACTGGCAATGCTGGCTTAGTGCCTTCTCGTTTGCCAATAAGGTTTCCAAAGTTGTCGATCTTTGTGGTCATCCCAGCATCTTGCATCCATGATGCTGCTAGTTCAAACGCTTTCTTTTCATCAACAGAATGAGCAGGACGATTGGTGCCTGTTTCACCAATTTTACCAATGAGGCTCATGGCTTCGAAGTTGGATTGAAGACGGGTTGCATTAATTTTCATAACAACTATATTTAATAATGCTGAATGTAAGGAATATTTTTTTGTAAATAAAAAAGCCATACTATAAGCAATGGATTTTTTATTTGGGGGCAGATAGAAACAATTAACTTATTTATTCATTTTCTTCTTTTGATTCATTTTCAATTTCGTAGCACCATACCCCACACCAGCAGCTACTAGTAGTGATAACCCACCATCTACTGGTACATCATTTACATCATCTCCAAAGCCAGGTTGTGCATGTGTTAGGATAGGAGGTAGAAAAAGTAAAGACAGTATGCATGCTAGGTTGATGATTTGGAAATTTATTGATTTCATGGTTTGATTGTTTTGTGGTGTAATCGTCATAGCTAAAGTTTAGGTTATAACCAATTATTAATTATGAATTACTAATTTTTCTGTTCTTGTTTCCAAGCCATTGTTATACTGAATAAAATAATTGCCTGTTGCAAGTGTACTAATATCAATATTCTTAACACCATACTGCACCTTACCCAAATTGATTGTTTGGACTTGTTTACCTTCTTGGTTGATAATAGTAACCGTGGTATTTAGTTCTTCTGATTGGTTATAAGCTAGCTGTACTAAACCTTTGGCTGGGTTAGGACTTAGCTTAATGTTTAGTTCTTTAATGGTTGCTGCTACTCTTTCTTTGGCATTAAACACTATGCTAAACCTGTTGGTTAAATAATTAGTGTTAGTGTCAATATTGAACTTGTAACTGTTAGCATGTGTTATATCTGTAAGTGTGTTGGTTGCTGCATCTTTTAAAAACACTTTGTTATTGCCTGTTAGTACATTAAGCGTTTGAGTGTGTATGCTATAAGTGCCAGCTGTAAGGTTATTCATGCCCAACTCTATTACCCTTTTTTCTTCTTGCCAAGCCTTTAATGCAGTACCATGATAAATGCTGTATTTGTTTTTTTGATTATCTAATACAAACAAATCTTGTGCTGCACCTGCTAAATTGTAAGCATCATATTTTAAATCAAAACCATCTGTGGCTGCGTCGTCTCCAAACCTTAGCACTACTTCATCGGTAGATTGTGTAGTTTCATTTTTTAGCGTAAGGCTTATACGGTTGTTGATGGTATTTGTGGTTCTAAAAACAGTGTTAGTAGGGTTGCTGGATACTTTGTTTATTTCTTGCCAAGTAATGGTTGGGCTAGGAGCATTAGTTCTTACAAAAAAACTGCTGTAAGCTTCAATATATCTACTGCCACCATTGGCTGCTGTACCATTTACATAGCTTCCATAATTGCCACCTGATAATGCAGGACGATAAGTATAAATAGCATTGTTTACACCCGATAAATTACCTATGCCTACCAAGTCCCAATCCATATTACTAGCGTAAGGATTGCTTATCAAGTTCCAGCCTTGTGCTGCTGAGGTGTAGGATAAATTTTGTGTAAAATTTCCCTGGCGTAAAGTTCCAGTCATCCCTATTGTTACATCGTTAGGTGCAGGGGGGCTTGCTGAAAAAATAGTTGCTTGCCCTTTACTGCCACGTATTAGCACTCTTAATCCCTGCCCTGTAGACCAAGTGCTTATTGTGTTGCCACTTGTTTGAGGTGTCCATCCTGCATCATTTATTGCACCATCGCTATTTGCTTCTATAAATGTAAAAGCACTAGGGTTATTTGATGTGGTTGCCGTAAAACCATTGGCATTGCTACCAGTAATTGCCCCAGTAATATCTACATCATCTGTAATTTCTGTTAGGTTCATGGCCGTTGAAAATGGATGACCAAGAAATCTAAACTTCCTTCTACCTGCACCACCTGCTATAAACCTTTGCACGATTACATTTCCTAAAATATAACCACCTGCTGATGCACCTGCTGCTACCCTTGCAGTGTTGGTGGCATTGCTGGTAAGCGTAAGCAAACCACCAGTGCTTAATACTGCTCCACTATTTACAGTTAGTGTTCCATTAAAATTAATGTTGCTACCACTCAATGTGCTATTAGCTGCTATGGTTAAATTTCCTGTGCCAGCTATACCATTGCCATTGTTGATGATATTGCCATTTACTGTGGCTGTAATACCTGTAGTATTTAATGAAAATGTGCTATTGATGGTTAGTGCTTTACATGTAAAACTTGCAGGGGCTACAGAAGAAGCAATAATAGCATCTATACTGGCTGATGGTATACAATTGCTCCATATACTACCGTTCCATATAGTGGAAGTGTTTATGGTTAAGTTTAATATTGCTATACTATCGCAACCTTTACTATTACCACCCGTAAATGTTTTTGTATAAGTGCCACTTGTGGTGTAGGTTATGCCATTCCAAGTGTAGCTATCGCATGCTGTTTGGGTGGTTATGTTTTGGGTAGCACTATTTATTGTAACAACTATATTATTTTTCGCACTGCAACCCAAAGCATTTGTACCTGTTACGGTGTAGGTAGTTGTAGTATTTAAGCCAAATGGAATGCCATTTGTAATGCCACCACTCCAAGTATAAGTAGCAGCACCACTACCCGAAAGTGTGATAGATGTAGCAATAAAAGGTACTATACTTGAAATAAAATTAGAGTTTGCACCACTTAAAGCAAAGTTTACAAGTGCCGATGTAGCAGCGTTTGCATTATCTACAATTCTGTCTGCATTGGTACCATTAGCTATGGCACTATTACAATTTAATAAACTATACATGCCAAATTGTGGATAGGGTGTAGCACCAGCATAAGTAGCTGCAATATCAGCGGCTGATCTTGGAATACTCCACAAGCTCATTTCCTTCATATTACCTGCACCAAATTTTGGATTTGCAGCATCGCCACCAATATAAGTAGGTGCAGCCAATGCAAGGTTTAGACTAGAAGTGTTATTACCCACTGCCACA
>JAYVRD010000293.1:0-16751 GCA_043776595.1 Chitinophagaceae bacterium
GTATTTTGGAAGAGTCAGCCCTTGCATTGAGTAAATTGTTATCTCTTTTTCAAGAGATGATTTAACTGTCTCAGCCATTATTTTTTTAGCGTCATTAAAATATGACAAGGGATGTTCGAAAATGTGAATGAATGAATCATAATAGAATAAATCTTGTGGTGTTGGGCTTAAATTAGCATAAGTGGAAAGAAACCTAATGGTGCTATCAAAGTTTACAGACTTTATATGCCCCCAAGTATTAATTTCCCCTTCATTTGCTTCATTACATTTTACTTGAAGATATTTGTGGTTTATTTCTTGATTAGTATTACAACTACTACATAATAAAAACCCAATAGCAGCACACAGATGAAATGTGCGACGCAACTGAAGCTTAATATTGGTTACAAAAGCTGGCATCATAAAGAAAAATTTAATCGATGTCTTCAAAAATATATTTTTCATCAAAAGCTACTTCAAACTTTTGGAGTAGCTCTACATACTCTTCTTTGAAAGACTTTTTAGAATGATGTAGTTCTTGATTTTCTATGTAATGAATTACATCTTTCAATTAGCTTTTTGAGTATGAAAATGCTCCATAGCCACTTTGCCATTCAAACTTACCCTTTATAAGACCTTTTGTATTTATCCATTTTGAGGAATCCCCTTTAATATCTTGCAACAAATCTGGTAATGATTGTGATGGGCGATAGCCAATTAAAATATGAAGATGGTTGGGCATACCATTTATTGATAAAAGCTTGTGTTGATGGTTTTGAATAATACCAGTAATATATTTATACAATTCATCTTTCCAATTTTTTTGGATTAATGATTGCCTACCTTTTACAGCAAAAATTAGGTGTAGATGGATTTGTGTATATGTATTTGCCATGTGTTTATATCGTACCTACGGCACGAAGCGTTTTTGTTTTGCTATGATTCTACCGATATATAATCCCTACGGGATATGAACATTTTTGATTTGTATATTTTCTACCGATACTTTGTACCTACGGCACAAAGCATTTTTATTTTATGATGATTCTACCGATACACAATCACTTGGAGATATGAATAATGTTGGTTTAATCCCGTTAGGGATTTTATATCGGTAGCCGAAAATAGCAATTTTTTTTACGTGCCGTAGGTATGCTATATACCTACTCCAAAACCTCTACCCATTTGCCACTAACACCACCTGTAATTGTGTTGTCATACATGGCTTCGCAATGAACCCCACTCCAAAAATATTTACCCGGATACGCTGCGTTGAGCTGTACATAATAAGTCAGCGTTTCGCCTTGTTTGATGTCGAAATAATGATACACTCTATCATCTCTTATATCCATGTATTTACTGTTGGATGATTTGAATGCACCTTCGCTATTGTACAAACGGGTGTTGAGAATTTCCCAACCACTAGGGAAGATTTGTGTTAATGCCATCTCGGTATAAATACCTCTTGCACCTGGATTGCGAACGGTAACTTTTGCCACGAAATCTGTACCCTGCTTTAGTTTGGTGATGTCAACTACTGCACCTGTGGTGGTTATGTAACTTACATTTACCTGCAATACATTTGGATTGTTTGCCATAGGCACAACTTGCGTACTTAAGGGTTGCCCTTGGTTAATAACACGTACATACAAAACATTGCTGCCATTATTTTTTAGCTGAATGTTTGCTTTGCCATTTTGCCAACTCACTGCATTTTGCGCAATGGTAGCTGCGGAGTTGATGCTTACATTTTCGTTGCCAGCTTTGCCAGTTGCATTTATTTTTTTGCCGCTTGTATTACCACCACAATATTTGGCTATTGCTATTAAACTATAGGCTGTGGTTTGTGTGCTGTACCAAGTTTCTTGCGATAATTTATTGGCTACGGTACGCACCAATTGCTCAGCTTCGTTTTTACGCCCCATGATGGTTAGGGTTTCTAAAACCATGGCATCATCTCGTACATCGCTACCAAAACTTTGACCTGCATAAGGGCGTGATGCAAAGGTTGTAGGCAAACCACTTATAAGTTGCAAGGCAATTTGTGATTGACCACTAAGATGATAAGCTGCTGCCAAACGCCACTTGGCTTCGGGAGATAAAAACTTAAATTCTCTTAAGCGATTCATAGCACCTATTTCTGGGGCTTTTGCCAAAGCCAATAAATACAAACGGTAGGCTTGTATTAAATCGGTACCATACCATGGTGCTGCAGTTACGTTCCAAGCTTGTGCTTTGGTGCGTTGGTATGCCTTCCATTGGGTAAGTATTTGTGTGGGCACATTGTAGCCTTTGGCAGATGCTTCTAATAAAAAATTGCCTGCATAGTTAGTACCCCATTCATCGCTTTGCATATTGCCAGCCCAATAGCTAAAACCACCTTCGTTGGTTTGAAAGTTTTGTATTTTTTGAATGGCTATGGCAATGTTTTTATCAATCTCTGTTTTGCGTTGTGGGGTAAGTTCCATTAATTGATTAAGTACCAATTGAGGAAAAACAGCAGAGGTAGTTTGCTCAATACAACCATGCGGATATTGAATTAAATAACTCAATCGTTTTTGTAAATTGATGGCAGGAATACTAGATACTTCCAAGGTTGCTTTGCTGCTATTGCCAATAATAGCAACAACATCGTTTATGCTTTGCCCTGCTTGCAGGGTATATTCTTTTACTTGGGTAATGGGTGGGTTGGCATTACGAATGTCTATTTCTGTTTCGTAATTGGTTTGCTCTTTGCCACTTGTAGCAGTAATTTTTATTTTGCCAATGCCTGTTGATGATTTCACTCTGGCGTTGAAGTAAACAATCTGTTCGCCTGTTTTACTAAACGAAATATTTTGTGTACCAGCAGCTTCTATAAAAGGATTGCTTTGCAAACTAAGGCTTACATTTTTAATATTATTTTCTGTAGCAAATACGGTAACAGGAATGCGTAAATTTTCTTCTGGCCCTAATACTCTTGGTAAGGTAGCCAGTAGCATTAATGGCTTTTTAACCTGCACCGTTTTTTCTGTTATGCCATAAGCCCCATTGCCAGATGCAATAACCATGGCTCTTACACTACCCATATAAGGTGGCAAACTAAAGTTGTGTGTTTTGCTACTACCATTACTTTTAAAAGGACCATAAAACTTAACTACTGGTAGAAAGCGGTTTGCCTTTCTTGTTTTAGATGCCAATTCTGCTTCTGCATCGCCACCAATGGCAAGTATGCGTTCTAACTCTCCACCCCAAGCACCAATCACATAATCGTATACATCAAAACTTTTTACACCTAGTGCTTCTTTGGCATAAAATGCTTCGTGTGGGTTGGGTGTTTTAAAACGAGTAATGTCTAGCAAGCCTTCGTCTATAACAGCAATAACATAAGTCATGCTTTTACTGTTTTGCTCGCTAACGGTAATGGTATTATTTACTTCTGGTTTAATTATATCACTCATTTTTATTATTGGGTGCAGAATGGTGTTTTTATCTTCAATAGTAATGGGTACAATGCCATACATTCTTATAGGTAAATCGTTAATAGTTTGTGCATGTGGCTGAATTAAACTCACATTTACAAACACATTGGGTGTCATTTCTTTTTCTACATTAAACTTAAACTTTGTTTCGCCTTGCGTTGTATTTACCCAATAAGTTTTTAATACTTTACTACCCGTTTCAATGCTTATCAGAGCTCGTCCATCTTTACCAGAAGGGATGGTTAGTTTTACTTCATCGCCTACATTGTACTTAGCCTTATCGGTAGTAAATTTTAGCATAGTAGCTGCTGTTGCATCTTCATTATCGCTTACTCTGCTTCGCCAATTATCATCATCTACATAAAATGTTTTGCCAGTTACATGCCCACTCCTTGTGTCTCTTATTAATACCAAGTATCTGCCATAATCGGCAGCACTTAATTTTAAGTTATAGTTGCCTTTGCCATTATTCAAACTCATGCTTTCCTTCTTAATAAGTTTGTTGTAACTGTCTTGTGTAAAGTTGCTTAGGTTATCGCCACTATTATCCCACCACCAACGCCATTGTATTTTGTAGAGTTCTACTTCTACATTAGTTGCACCATTGGTTAGTGCACCACTGGTGTTTACATCAACTATATTAAAACTGTGTATTTTACCTGCGGTAAGATAGCCCCAACTTTCATCACCTTTAGGCAACTGCACGCCTATATAAGATGTATAGGGGTTGTATGGCATAGAAATATTATCGGTACTAAAATTTCCGCCAGGCTCAAAAACTTTTACTACCAAATTTGCAAGTAACATACCTGGGGCTTGTGAGCCTGCATCAAACTGAGGGTTAATATTTGCTACACCATTGGCACTTAATGTACCATCAAAAATAGTTTTGCTTTGTGTAGTAAAACTAGTGGTAGGATTATCGAAAACATAGCCTTTAAAATTATCAAACTCTGTAACTTTTTTATAGAGTTGTGCATCTACCCTTGCTTTTAAATTTTGTGCTGTAGCACCAAATAACCACTTGGCACTAAGCGTAGTATTGGTGGTTGCATTTTTGCCCAAAGCGGTTACACCGTTAAAGTTCACATCAATTTTTAAACGGTTGGGTATAATGGTTTCTATCTTGATATTTTTAGTAAACGTAGCACCGCCAACCTTTACCCTACACAACCAATTACCAGTAGGTGCAGCAGCATCGGTAGCTGTTTTAAAAACATTAAAGCCATCTTCGGCATTGGGTTGTACCAAACGTTTATACAGTTGCCCACGGGGGCTAATTAATTCCATTTCTACAGGATGATCTTTAGGTAGTTTATTATTTTTATCTTCTATAATACAACTTAGAAACAAGCTATCACCTGGTCGCCATACACCACGTTCTCCAAATACAAAACCTTTAATTCCGTTCTTTACTTCCACACCATTTACATCAAATTTGGCAAGTGATAAGGAGCTGCCATCATCTAACTTCAAATAACTTTTTTCTGTACCTTTTTTAGCAACTAATAAATAAGGTTTTCGTTTGATGTCTATAAATGCGATGCCATCACCATTGCTATTTCCTTTGCCAATAATTTGTTGTTGATAATCTAATACACTCAACTCTACACCACTCATAGGTTGTGTGTTGATGATATTATTTACAGCAACAAATAATTTATTGGCGCTACCATATTTGGCTGTTAAACCAATATTTGTTACAATAATATTTCTAAATGAAAAACGGTCTTTATTAAAGTAAGCTTGATTGCATGGATTGTCTTTTTGCTCCCAGTTATATCCATAAGGATAGAAGTCATCGTAGCGTTGCCAAAACTCATCATCATCATCTACAGCACCATTGTTTTGTTCGTCTTCATACTTGTTGTTGTAGTCATTCATCGATGCTTTAATCATCTCGGTGCAAGTGTATAATGAATAGTCTGGTCTAAACCCAATATTAATTCTATAAATAGCACCTGGTTCGGTTTTTATATATTTATCAAGGTCTAACGAAAAACGATTTTTGTGATGCAGGTTTAGGCTTTTGTCTTCATCTAAATTTATTCTTGCTTTTACCAATGGTTTAGCTACACGTCTTAAACCCTCGCTACCATCTATTTTATTGCTTTGCAAAAATTGAGGAATGTTTGTTTCATACACTTTAATGATGGACACATCTACGGCTTTTAAATTAATAGCTTCAAACGGCAACACAATTTTGCCACCACTATTGGGCAGTATTACACCCTTGCCATGAATTTTTACCAAAGGCAAACGGTTTTCAAAAAAGATATTTGCAGAGAAGGAAGATTTTATTTTATCACTCCATTGGTTTTGTATTCCTTCATTTATACTTACTGTGTAATTGCCATCTAACCTATTACTGGCATATACTTTTACTTCGCTACCCAAAATAGTGTAGCTTAAATTTTCCTGATTAGAAATGGCTATCAAACCATTTAGCTGTTGCCCAATCATTAAAGGGTCGCTAAATTGTATTAAGGCATATTGTTCATCATCTTGAATTACACGTATATCCATTACTTTAAAGTTTCCCAAGGCAGGTATGGCAATTTCTTTTTTGTCTTTAATAGAAATGTTTAGTGGGCTACCATTCCAATTTAATACTACGCTTCCAGCATTGTTGGTACGTTTTATATTTTCTATTATATAATCATGTCTTTTGTTGGCTTCGTTGTGCTGCCATTTTATAGTAGTATTGCTATTGTTTACAGTAACTGTTAATATGGCTTCTATTTTTTTACTTTCTTCTACATCGGCAGTAATAATTTGACCACTTAAACTCATGCTTTCTTTGGTATTACTTCTCAATCCATTTTCTTCTACCTGAAAAGACGGCTTGATGGTTTGCACATTAAAATGAAAGTTTTTAAACTTGGATGGGACGTTCATTACCTTTCCTAGATTAAATTCTACTTCATACAATTCATCAGGTTGTAAATCTTTAGTTGGTTTAAATTCTATAGTTCTTGCATCTACCCAAAATGCTTTTCCTTCTGCCGATGGAGAAAAGTCAAACAAACTCTCTTTTACATTTTCATTCAGTGTATGCGTTGTATTAGCATCGCTTGATAGTTGAATGCGAATGACATTTTTTTTAGAAACAATACCCGAAGTGTAAGCTTCTATGTATTTACTAAATTCTGGATTCATACTTACTAATTTTTTCTTGCCTTTGCAAGCTGTAAAAACAAGAATTGTAGCAAACAAAAAAAGCCAGCTCAATTTTTTGAGTGGCATTTGGTAATGAGCTTTCATATATGGTAAAGGTTGAAAGAAGGTGGACAGCAATTTTTTGCTGATGAAAGATATGAAAACACTTTCGACATTTCAAAGACAAATTTTTGTTAATTGAAATTTAGTTCGCTCACAATTTAATTGCAACCAACCTTCGTTTAACTCATTACATTTGTTTATTAGGTCTATGAAAGCACTCTTCATTAATAAACTCAAAAACTAATTGATATGCCAGTAAGAATGGTAGATGACGAAAATGATAATTATAGTAACGAAAACACTCCAGGTGGTGGAGGTGGAAGAGGAGGAGGTGGGGGTGGTCTCCTTCAATTTTTACCCATGCTTCTTGGGCTACTCATACGCAAGCCCATTTTACTTTTGGTAGCATTGGGTGCTGGAGCTTTATTTTATTTTAAAGGTGGATGCAATTTGGGAAGTGTAAGCAACACTGTTTCTCAACTTACAACAGGTGGTAAATTAGATAGAGATACTTTTGCTAAAGCCAAAGTGTACGAAGGATTAGACGAAAGTAAAACTGATTTACCCGAACAAATTTCTTTATTAAAATTTGCACCAGACAGGCTAAACCAAGGGCAGCAAGGTAGCTGTGTGGCATGGAGTAGTGCTTATGGTGCAAGAACTATTTTAGAAGCAAGTAGCAATGGCATTAGTGGCAATCAAACTGCTTTTAGCCCAGCATTTATGTACAACCAAATAAAGTTAGATGGCTGTCAAGGCTCGTACATTATACGTGCTATGGAAAACCTTACACAGGTAGGTGCAGTACCTTTTAAAGAGTTTGCCTACGACGATAAAGACTGCAATCGCCAACCCAATGGACAACTAATACAAGAAGCTGGACAAAAAAAGATGCTGGGTTTTACGCGACTTACGGATGATGAAGGCACTAAAGAAATAAACCTACATGCAATAAAAGAGCACTTGGCTAAGGATGTACCTGTAGTAATAGGGATGATGGTAGGTGGTACTTTTATGCAAGACATGATGGGGCAAGATATGTGGAACCCCACCGATGATGACTATAGGCAAATGGGTTTTGGTGGACATGCATTATGTGTTATTGGCTACGATGATAGAAAAGAAGGCGGAGCATTTCAAATAATGAATAGCTGGGGTAGCGATTGGGGTAAAAATGGTGTTGCCTTTGTACGCTATAAAGATTTTAAACATTTTGTACGTGAAGCTTATGGCTTAAACCCCATGCCTAAGCAAGGTGCAGCAATTGCCCAAAACTTAGCTGTAGAGTTTGGTTTGGTAGAAGCCAAAACCAAGCAATACATTCCTTTAAAAACGGCAGGTGGAAATATATTTCAAACTGTAAACACACTGCCTAAAAAAACAGGTTTTAAAATAGAGTTAAAGAATAATACTGAGTGCTATGTGTACGTTATTGGCAAAGAAACCGATGGTAGCAGCTACGTTTTATTTCCCTATCCAAGCCAAGCAGATGCTAATAAAACAATGTTTAGTCCTTACTGCGGCATTACAGGTTATCGTTTATTCCCCAGAGGCAAAAAATTAGAGGTAGATGAAATAGGCACGCAAGATTTTTTTGCCATCATTACCAGCAAAGAAGCTATGGATGTTTTTGAACTCAATAAAAGCATTACCCGAAACAAAGCCAGCGGTTTTGAAAATGCCGTAAACGCAGCCATACGCAGGCAAAGTGTAAGTGGTGTAAATTTTACCAGCAATAGCAATGGCACATTTGGTTTTAAAACCCAAACTGGCGATAAGAGTGCGGTAGCCTGCATCATAGCTTTGGATAAGCAGTAAAATGTTAGTTGATAGTTGGGTGTTGATGGGTAGTAGATATGAGTTTTTTTGTAGCCGGCTAAAGAATAAAAATTAAGCTTCGGTTGCGTCGCACATGTTTGGGTATGTAGTACTATTTAGCAATAAAATTTAAAACGCCCTCACAAATTTTAAACCTCGTGAGGGCGTTTGCATTAAGTTTTCGCCAAAATTTAATAATGAGAATAACAAGAAAAAATGATAATCGTTTCAGTTGTAACTTCATAAACCAGTCTATGCTCTTGATCTATTCTTCTACTCCAATATCCTTTAAATTGATGTTTAAGCGGTTCGGGTTTTCCAATACCTTCAAACGGGTTACGAAGAATATCTTTTACTAAGTCGCCAATTCTTAAAGCCATCTTTCTATCTGTACTAATCCAATTTTGATATTCCTCAAAAGCTTTGGGCACAAATACTATTGTTCTCATGTTCTTAATTTAATATATCAAAACTATTTTCATTGGAGGAACAAGTTTGGTAATAGTTTAGGCAGGGTAATTTGCTTTTGAAATTGATTAGCTTAATATTTTAAAGGCTTTCTTCTTTTACGATTACTCCATTTTTTGTAGTTTGATATTCAGCAATTCTGTCTTGCAATTCATTTACGTATGCAGCATTACTTAGTATGTATTCGGTATCATCTGCAGGTTGAATAATAATATCGACAGTTTTATGAGGAAACATTTTTTTGATTCCATCCAATATATCTTGTGTAAGTAAATCGGTATTTATTCTTATTGTTGTTTCCATAAATTTCTTTTAGTAAAAGTAAACTTTATACCTAAGTCTGCCTAACTTGTTTTTATATTGCCATTATGAATCCCAACTTCCCCAAGTTTCAACAACTAATAACCAACCCTGTAAAGTATAAATTATTTATGCTTAGCAAATTGCCTATGGGGTTTATAAGTGGGTTAAAAATTGTGCAGCTTCAAGAGGCTGGTGCAAGTGTAAGTGTTAGGTTTAAGTGGGTAAATCAAAACCCTTTTAAGAGCATTTATTTTGCTGTGCTTAGTATGGGTGCTGAATTAAGTACAGGTGTTTTAGGCTTTGCTAATATTTACAAACGCAACCCAAGCGTAAGCATGTTGGTTACTAAAGTTGAAGGCGAGTTTTACAAAAAAGCAGTTGGTACAATAATTTTTACCTGCAACAATGGAAACGAAGTATCACAAGCCATACAAGAAAGCATTGCCACTGGCAATGGAATAGCTGTACCTTGTACCTCTATTGGCGTAAATGAGCAGGGAGAAGTGGTGGCGAAATTTGTTTTTGAGTGGAGTTTTAAGGGGAAGAAGTTGTAAGTGATAAGTGGTGAGGTAAGCAATGGAGGAAGTGGGAACACGGATGACACGGATTGGAATGATTTATAGCGTTAAATTTATTTTTTGCAAAGCAAAAAAAATAATCTGTGTACATCCGTTAAACCCATGTTCTAAAAAATCGCTTCGATAAAAGCTTAATAGAAATTCTATAGCTTAACATGTGCGACGCAACCGAAGCTTAGTTTTTATTCTATCGCTGGCTACCAAAATCTTCTTTGAAAAATTAGATAGCAAACAAAAATATTATTCAAAAAAATGCTACTAAAGTTTAGGAACGTAACAGTTCCCTTTAGGGCGGAGGGCTCAATTATGCAAATTTCATTTCATGGTGCTGCACGCACTGTAACAGGTAGCAAACATTTAATTACGTTAAAAAATGGCAAAAAAGTATTGTTGGATTGTGGCTTGTTTCAAGGCATGGGTAAGGATACAGATAACCTAAACGCTACTTTGGGATTTGATGCTACCACTGTAACGGCTATGGTGCTAAGTCATGCACATATAGATCATACAGGACTTATACCCAAGCTAGTTAAGGAAGGTTTTACTGGGCAAATTTTTTGTACGCCAGCCACGTTTGATTTAACCAAAGTATTGCTAGAAGATAGTGCCACCATACAAAGAGATGATACTCGCTATATAAATAAAAAACGTGCAAAAATGGGGCAGCCACCTATACAACCTTTGTATAGTATAGAAGATGCTACCAACTCCTTTGCATTACTAGATAAACAAGAATACAAACATTGGTTTAAAGTAATAGATGGGGTAGAAGCTATGTTTACCGATGCTGGGCATATCATTGGTAGTGCAGCTGTACACTTAAAAATTACTGAAGATGACAAAACCACTAGGCTTACGTTTAGTGGAGATGTGGGTAGGTACAAAGACATGATTTTAAGAAGTCCAGATATTTTTCCACAAGCAGATTATATTTTAATAGAAAGCACTTACGGCAATAGCCTGCATAAAGATGGATTAATAACTACCGATGTATTACACGATTGGATAATAAAAACCTGCGTAGATAAAAAAGGAAAGTTGATAATACCAAGTTTTAGCGTTGGGCGTACACAAGAGTTGCTGTATGCTTTAAACCAATTGAGTTTAGAAAATCGGTTACCTAAAATTCCGGTATATGTAGATAGCCCATTAAGTAAGGAAGCGACTGAGATTGTAAAAAGCTATCCCAGATATTTTAATGCTACCGTAAAAAAAGTATTAGAGCATGATGAAGACCCGTTTGATTTTGTAGGATTGAAGTTTGTAGAAAGTGCCGATGAAAGCAAAACCTTAAACGACAATCATCAACCCATGATTATTATAAGTGCTAGTGGTATGGCCGATGCAGGAAGAATAAAACACCATATTGTAAATAACATTGGTAATGCTAATAACACCATTTTATTGGTAGGTTATTGCGAGCCTAACAGCTTGGGTGGTAGGCTCATGCATGGGCAAAAAGAAGTTCGTATTTTTGGCGATTTTTACCCTGTAGTAGCCGAAGTAGGTAGTATGCGTAGCATGAGTGCCCATGGAGATTATGACGATTTATGCCAGTTTTTGGCCTGCCAAAACCCAGCTTTGGTACAAGAAGTATTTATAGTACATGGCGAAGAAAAAGTACAGCTCGACTTTCAACAAAGCCTGCTGAAAAAAGGATTTAAAATGGTTACCGTACCTGCCATGCACCAAACTTTTAATTTGTAGTTTGGTATTATTTTTTTTTGGCTGTCAGCACCATTGCTACTATCGACTGTGGTAGACGCTTTCGTAAGCAGTGCCTTTGTCCTTTGGGGCAAAGGCAGCTACCTTACTCAATCGTCCAGTCCATAGGCAATAGTATTTCAATTGGTCAATGTGCCTGCGGGTGGGTATTGGGTGTAGTGTTTGGTGTTTTATCCCAGCTATCCGTAGTTTTTGTGCATAGCTAACTACGGATTTATAGTTTGTTAGTATTCTTCTCTTTCAAGTAAATCTAATAAATGGTTTCCGCCCCTACATATTGTTTTCACTTGCAGTAATTCATAAATCAAATTTAAATTAGAAATAACACCAATCTCCCTTCTATTTAAAAATTGGGTTGAGGAAATATTAAACTAGGCGATGTTTTTTCTATATTTTTGAGTTAGGTAGATAGCATCAACTTAGGCTAAAAGCTAGATAATAGTAGTAAAAGATTGTTTTATTTATATCCAATTTTACACCCTACTACTTTGCTGGCTATATTAATTTCTTTTGCCATATACCTTAGCAAGACTTGTAAGTACGGTGAGATTTTTAAAAACCTAGAATTTTATATCGTAATAAACAAAAATTAAAAATCATGAACATGGCTACAAAATTAGTTTTTGGATTAAGCTTATTGTTTTCAACTACTACTTTCTCACAAGTAGGCATAGGAAATACGCTACCCAAAGCAACATTAGATGTAACTGGCACACCCTATACTACAAACATTGCCGATGGTGTAATACCACCACGCCTTACTCGTATGCAACTAATTGCGAAAACAGCCTATTCAACTGCCCAAACAGGCACCATAATATATGTAACCGATCTTAGCGGCACCACCAATACTGCTACGGCAAATGTTACCCATATTGGTACTTATGTTTTTGATGGTGTATTTTGGCATAGTATGCAAAACAATTGGGGTGTTACTAGAAAACGATTTAATGTTAAAGATTATGGGGCGAAAGGCGATGGCGTAACAGACGACACAAAGGCACTACAAAAAGCTGTTAACGACTGGGCTTTTAGTGAAGTTGATGGCGATATTATTTTTCCCATAGGTAGATATTTTGTTAATGGGCCATTAATAACAAACGACACTTTGGGGAATAATCCTAACTCACAAATTTATATACCGGGTTTTAAAAATCCGTGGGTTAATGGAGGCAGCAAAAAAAGTTTAAGAACTATACGATTTATTGGCGAAGTGCCACCAAACTCTACATACAGTGGTTTGGTAAATGATAGCAATTCAGTTAATACAAATGGAGTAGTAATTATTTCAAACTTACCCTATTCTGGTGTAAATGGAAGTTTCCCCTCAGTATTTGGGATGAAAGGATTTGCGGATAGCAGTTTTTCGCCAATAATATACCACAGCTACGTTGATGCAATTTTTGAAAATATACATGTGCAAGTGCCTAATGTTGCCTCCAATGGTACTTACCTCACTGCATTTAACATGATGTGGGCTGGGCAAAACAGATTTACAAATTGCCGAGCAGACATTAATAAAAACAGCAGAGAAAGTTATGCCCCAACCAATAATAGCACTGGCTTTATTGGTAATTTTCAAGGGGGTGGTACTACCAATATTTTTGATAACTGTGTTGCTGTTGGTTATAAGTTTGGCTATATAGCTGGAGAACATGTAAGAATGACAAATTGCAAAGCTGCGGTTTGCGAGTATGGATACGATGTTGAAAGAACGGGGGCATTATCAACTATGACAAGCATTACTGCTCAATGGTGTAAGTATGCTATTAGCGGTTTTGTTGTTGACGGTAACGAGCCATACAATTTTTTATATGTGAATGGGTATTTTGCCGAGATGCTTACGAATAGTTTTTGGTGGAGCCATGTAGCCGATATTTACGATCCATTAAATGCAATACAAGGCAACCTTTTAGCAGCCAAAAAATCTTTAAATCACGTTGGAGTAAATAAGCTAAACTTTGTAGGTGGCCTAAATATGAATTGCAATATGGTTGAAAAGTTTATTGCCAGCGACCCGATAAACAACTGCCTTAATAGTTATTACAATAGGGTAGATAGTAGCCGCTCACCAAGCTATCAGTTTGAGGTTTTGCTAAAATCTAAGCTATTCACAAGCGACACCATTGCGTATATATTACTACCTGATATAACTTATTTCGGTTACATTGATGTTACCCTCACAGGCGATTATCAAAATGCTTTGAATACAGGGAAGTATACCAAAAGTTATGATGTAGGACGTAGTGCTGGAGGCTCAACTTTCTTTTCAACTACTACAGCTATTAAGGATAATATTGGTGGTGTATGTAACAACTTTTCTTTAGGTGCATTAACATATTATGGGGGCTTGCCAGCAATACCTATAAGGCATTTGAATGGGGCAGCAAATTATGTAACTGTAAAGCTTAGTGGCGTAAATACACAGACGGTTTTTAATAACAATTTCCAAAAATTCGTGGAAGGGATAAGAATTACAAGCCCTTTTTAGTTTACAGAAATTTTTTCTACAAGCAGTTTTAGTTGAATAGTAAGTACTAACTTATAGTGGAAAGCTTTCTTACGCCAAGCCCCAACTGTAGCCCATAGTAGCACTTAGCCACACTGCCCCAAACAAATACCATACTTAGCTTACTTTACACCAAGTTTATTAATGTTAATCAAATACTTATGGCTGTTTTTAGGCTTCAAACGTTATCGGCAACGATTGCGTAAAAAATAATATTGAACCTCAACGAGAGTTGTAAAAAACCCAGTAGCATTACACCATTAATTACAGTTAAAACAATGCTATAACTGTCCTTAAAACCAAACAGAACGTTTACACAAAACGATTGCAAATGAAAAAATTGATTGCTCTTGCATCTATGCTGCTTATAGCAGTATGCTCTCTCAACGCACAAAATACCAAACAAATAAAGGGTAAGGTAGTAGATGATAGTACTGGTAACCCTTTACCTGGTACATCTATTACAGTAGCGGGTACTAAAAAAGCTGTAAAAGCCGATGAAGGAGGTAACTACACGATAAGCATACCTGATGATGGTAAAAAACATGACCTTAGTTTTAGCTATTCAGGATACCTAAACAAAACCATTGCTACAGATGGAAATAGTGTAAACGTACGTTTGGTACAAGAAGTAAGACAGGGTGAAGAAGTGGTAGTAATAGGCTACCAAACTGTAAAGCGTAAAGATGCATTGGCATCTGTATCTAGCGTTAATGCAAAAGATTTAAAAGATATTCCTATTAACTCTGTTGCAGAAGCTTTGAATGGTAGGTTGGCTGGTGTTACAGCTACAACTGCTGAAGGTTCTCCAGACGCAGAGGTAAGAGTAAGGGTACGTAATGGTATTTCTATTACCGGCGATAACTCACCATTATACATAGTTGATGGTGTGCAAGTAGAAAATGGATTGAGCAGTGTGGTATTGCAAGATATTCAAAGTATTGATGTACTAAAAGATGCTGCAGCTACAGCTATTTATGGTGCAAGAGGTGCTAATGGTGTAATTATCATTACTACCAAAAGTGGTAAAGCTGGTAAACTAAAAGTTACTTACAATGGCTTTTATGGTGTAAAATATTTACCCAAAACGTTGGGTGTATTGAGTCCCTATGACTATGTTATTTACGAGAGTGAAAGAACAAGAGGAAGCAGTACCGATAGTGCAAGTTTTGTATCAAGTTTTGGAAAATGGGATACCCTTATTAACTATCAAAAACAACAACCTGTAGATTGGCAAGATGAAGTGATGGGAGTAGAAGGCTATACACAAAATCAGAATGTAGGTGTTAGTGGTGGTAATAAAAAAACCACATTCAATTTTGGGTATACTTACAATAATGATAAGGCAATTGTACTAAACTCAAATTATAGAAGAAACCAACTTAGCCTTAAAATAGATCATAAATTTTCTGAAAAATTAAAGGGAGGAATATCAGCTCGTTACAATTCTCAAAATGTGTTTGGTGCTGGTGTGAGTGATGATAGAGGCTCATCTTACAGTAGGTTAAGAAATGCAGTTAAATACCGTCCTTATTTGTCTAATGCTCAAAGTTTAGATGATAACGATCCATTGGCCGACCCTAACGTGGGTAACAGTTTATCGTTAGTAAATCCAATTAAATTGGCTTTTGCTGAGTATAAAAAGAAAACAACACAAACTTTCAACCTTACTGCCAACATAAGCTATAATATTTCTAAAAGATTGTCTTTTAAAAGCACCCTTGGTTTTGAAAGAAAAAATATAATTGATAGATTGTATAGCGATACACTCACTTCTTTATCTACCATATCGGGAGGCAAAAGACCTTTGGTTGAATTAGATACCACAATTGGCATTACCATCAATAATTCAAATGTGTTTACCTACAGTTTAAAAAACTTGAAGAAGCAACACGATATTGATATTTTAGTAGGTGAAGAAACGTATGAACTTACCACCGACGTTCACCAAAGAATAATGCGTGATTATGCTTATCAAGTAGATGCTGGTGCTGGCTTTGATTTAGCTGCATCAGGCATTGGTAACAATTTTGCAGGTTACCCTAAATACACCAAATCTAAATATACCAGCCTTTCTTTTTTTGGAAGAATCAATTACTCCTACCTAAAAAAATATTTATTTACGTTTAATTTTAGGGCAGATGGAGCATCAAAATTTGGCGATGGATACAAATGGGGATATTTCCCTGGTGGTTCTTTTGCATGGAGAGTGAAGAATGAAAATTTCTTAAAAAATGTTAGCTTCATTAACGATTTAAAATTTAGAGCTGGTTTTGGCGTAGTAGGTAATAATAGAATTGATGATTATCGCTACATCAGCACATTTGCAAGTAATACTTATTATTATGGTTTAAATAACCAATTAACCTACGGCTACAACTCAGTATCGTTGGTAAATGAAAATTTGAAATGGGAAAGTACTGTAAACAGAAACTATGGTGTTGATATTACCTTATTTAAAAACAGGATTGATTTAAGTATAGATTATTATAGTAACAGCAGTAAAGATTTATTACTTAATGTACCCATTGCTGCCACTTACGGATACTCTACCCAATTTCAAAACATTGGTAAAACATCAAATAAAGGTTGGGAGTTTCAGTTAAATGCCAACATCATTCGCAATAAAAATATTTTTAGTTGGACGGCTAATTTCAACATCTCTACCAATAAAAACAGAGTTGAGGC
>JAYVRD010000294.1:0-4262 GCA_043776595.1 Chitinophagaceae bacterium
ACAAGGCTTTGGTGCACCCGTGCATAAATGGTTGCAACAAAAAAACATGCAGCAGCTAAAGCATGATTTTTTAAAGGATAAAAACAACCCAATTTTTACTTGGATAGATTACACGCAAACACAAAAAATAGCAGCACAAAATAATTATCAAACCTGGATATTACTAACCCTTGCCCTATGGATGCAGCAACACAAAGCATAAATAAAGAGCAGCCCTTGGTAAGCATCATTATGAGTGTGTATAATGGTGAGGCTTTTTTGCAGCAGGCTATTGATAGTATTTTAAACCAAACTTATACCAACCTACAGTTTATTATTACTGATGATTGTAGCAACAAAGCCACCAAGGATATTTTATTTGCCATACAGGATAAAAGAGTAGAGATAATTTACAACGTAAAGCAATTGGGCTTAACTAAAAACCTAAATGCAGCGTTGGCTTTTTGCAAAGGCAAATACATTGCACGTATGGATGCAGATGATATTAGCCTGCCAAACAGAATTGAAAAACAAGTTGCACTTTTAGAGCATTATAACCACTTAGATGGCACAGCTGGTTGGATACAACTAATAGATGAAAACGGAAACCAAACAGGCATTTGGGATGATGACAGAAGGTATAATAGTGAAAAAGAGATAGCTACAATTATTCCTAAAAAAAATGTGATAGCCCACCCAACGGTTATGCTTAGAGCCAATGTGCTAAAGCAATACAAGTACAACGAGTTGCAACAACATAGCCAAGATTGGGATTTGTGGCTACGCTTATTTACTGATGGTTTGCAGGTAGCGAAAATGAAAGAAGTAGTGTTGCAATACAGAGTTCATACCAACTCTATAACATCTACACAAAAAAAGAAAAGTGTTTTTAAAAAGATGGATGAAACCTACAGCAACTATTTAAAACAAGTGAGCGTTTGGAACGATTTTAATAAAAGTGTTAGAACTTGTTGGAGAAAAAATAAAATGAAGCTATTGGCATCGAACATTAAAAGACTGTTTGTGAAATAAGGAGCAATCGCCTTCGACAAGCTCAGGCTGACAACATTCAGTTTTAGCGTTAGGTTGATAGTTCGACAAGCTTACTATAAACAATGCCGAAACCGATAAATTTAAACTAATTATCAAAACTATTTGAACAAGCACCAACACAATACGCCACCACCCAAGCTGCTAAAAAATTTCAGCTACCCAAACTATCTTTTAAAAAGAAAGTTAGAAGCTGTGTGCATTTTCCCTTTTATACTTATTGGAAAAATTATTGCCAAACTAAAGCCACAAAAAAAGCAATACGGTGTTTATTTTTTCTTTCCATTTTACCATACAGGTGGTGCCGAAATGGTACATGCACAAATTACAAAAGCAATTGCTAAGCTCGGAGGTTTAGATGCCATCATTTACTTTACCCGAAAATCTACAGACAACCGATTTTTAAAAGCTTTTGAAGCAACAGGCTGCACCATAAAAGACATTTCTTCATTTACTGATAATAAGTTTTTGTATTTTTTCAATTTAATTTATAGAGGTATTGTTACCAGCTATATTAATGCACAGCAAACAAAGCCAGTAGTATTTAACGGGCAATGCAATTTTGCCTACAAAATTTCGCCTTGGATTAATGCTAAAACAAAACAGGTAGAACTCATTCACTCCTTCAATTCTTTTTCGTGGATACGAATTCCTTTTTTGCCATTCATTTCTCAAACAATAATGATTAGTAAGCTAAGGATTGAGCAACATAAAAAACAGTATCACAATATTGGGATACCAGCAATACTGGCAAACAATATTCAATTCGTTCAAAATGCTATTGAACTACCTACAGAAAAATGCAATAAAAATTTCGATACTGAAATAAATATTTTGTTTGTTGGCAGAGGCACACCAGAAAAACGTCCAGAACTTTTTGTAAAAATTGCAACTGAAACTTCCAAGCAAAACATGAATGCCAGCTTTACTTTAGTTGGAGAAATGAATGAAAATTTACTAGCTAGCTTACCACCAAATACTACTGCTTTGGGCAGTATTGAAGATAATAGTTTATTGAGTGAAATTTACTGCAAACATCAATTGCTCATCATACCCTCATCTACCGAAGGTTTCCCCATTGTATTAATGGAAGCCATGGCCAGAGGTTGTGCAGTAATGGCTACACCAGTTGGCGATATTCCTTATCATGTGCATAGCAACAAAAATGGTTGGCTCTTTTCATCTGTTGATGAAAAAATAGTTATTGCAGAAGCAATAGTATTTTTACAAAGCTTAACCAAAGAAAAATTGCAAAACTTAGGCGAAATTGCACAGGAATATGCCTACCAAAATTTTGGTATAGAACTTTTTAATAAAAGTTATCAAAGTTTGTTGCACTAATTTTAAATTTCTAATTCTTAATTTTTTTGAAGCTACTATCATTCATCATCATCACTTACAATCGCCCAGCAGATACCCTAGAACTGCTGCAAAACATTAGCACCTTAAACCGTGCTAGCGAATTACTACAAGATGTAATTCTGGTAAACAATGCTTCTACCGAAAACTATGATGCTGTAAAAAATTACGTAGCTGAAAACACCGCTATTCCCTTTCAATACATAGATGCATCAAGTAATCTTGGCGTAACCAAAGGCAGAAATTTTGCATTGCAATTTGCCAAAGGCAATATTTGTATTTTTTTAGATGATGATGCTATTATGGGCAATGCAGATGCTTTAGAAAATGTAGTAAGCAGCTTTACCGACAAAGGAATGGATAACAGAGAAGTAGCCATTGTATCATTTAAAGTATTGTATTACGATACCAAAGATTTCCAAAAAAATGGATTGCCTCACAAACAGTTTGAGCAGTACAAAGACAAACAAACTTTTTACACTTACTATTTTGCCGGGGGTGCACATGCCATTAAAAGAAATTTACTAGCTGAAGCAGGTAACCTTCCAGAAGATTTTTTTTACGGCATGGAAGAATACGATTTAAGTTATCGCTTGCTAGACAAAGGTTACTGTATTAAGTACGATGCCAGTATCATTATGCTTCACAAAGAATCGCCTTTAGGTCGCAAGCCTAAGGCAGACAAATTAAGAATGATGTGGGTGAATAAATGCAAAGTGGCATATCGTTATTTACCCAAAAAATATTTTTACTCTACTGCAATTATGTGGAGCATTCAGTTTTTAAAAGAAACCAGCTTTAATGTAGCTAGATTTATAAAAGGTTGGAAAGAAGTTTTTGCTATCGCTTCTACAGAAAAAAGAACGCCAATTAGCAAAGCTGCATTACAATATTTAAAAGATGTAGTGGCAAGATTATGGTATTAAGCCCCTACCCTCTACTCCACCACAAAAGCCATTTGATAATAATTGTTTTGTGCAGCAATGGGTTTTAGTTTTACATAAAAAGTTTCTGTAAAAATTCTAAAAGCCTGGTATTCGTGATTAGCTACGTTAAATTCATCAAACATAATAATATCGCCTTTGTTGAGGTATTGATACAATTGAGATAACGAAAAAATAGTTGCTGAAAATAAATCAGCATCTAAATGAATAATTTTTTGTTTTGTTTTCAACGCTTCTTTGTTTGCATCTATAAAGCCACACAAAGTATCTTGAAAAACTCCTTTAATAAAAGTAGCACGTTCATCTTCTAAGGTTGGCACATCGGCGTGCATATCTCCTTTTTTAAAAAAACCTCCCCAATCTTCTGGCAATCCTTCAAAAGTATCAAAGCCGTAAAAGCCAGAGCCAGCATGAGTATTTTTTGCCAACCACCATTTAAACGACGCTGCAGCAGCTACACCAAACTCTAGATACAAAATTTCTTTTGTATCTAATTCGTAGTGTTTACTAACAGCTTCGTATAGTTTGTAGCGTTTGGTAAAATCTCTTTTACTTACATAAAAATCGTTTAGCAACATGCCTTCTTTGTTATTGCCAATCCAGCTTCTTAGTTTGTTGAAGTTGCTGATAAACAAAAAAGTATTATTGAGTGGAGAAAGAATCCTCAACAAACCAGTATAGAGTAAAAAGTCTTTTAAAAATTTAACTGGCGTAGGTACATAAAATAATTTCTATTGTAAATAATCCAAAAACATTTCTAATCCTTTTCTCTTCTCTATATCTAAAGTATAGCTTATGTTTTCGGTAAAATATTTTTTCAAATCGTACAGTGGATAAGGATTTTCAGCCACCACTTCGTCTATATGTTTTAAACCATAAGCATTTGCCATACTAAAGGCATCTATAAAATCATCGTCTAACTTTTTGTTG
>JAYVRD010000295.1:0-16696 GCA_043776595.1 Chitinophagaceae bacterium
TTTTAGTGCTATCAGTTACTACAAATGTTTTCTTTTCATCAAAGTAAATTTCTAAGTCTGTATTACTAAACAATGTCAATTCATAAGTTTTTCTTTCAAGCTTTTTGTAGGTGATGCCTTCAATCATTAGGTATTGAAGTTTTTGTTTGATGACCTTCACTGCATTATCCAAAAACATTTGTGGGTTAATCAACAACTCATTTACACGACCTGACTTTTTTAGAATTTGAAGTATGGTATCTCTTGTTAATTCTGTTTTGTTTTGAATGTAGCCAAGTGCATCAGGAATATTAATTTTCTTATAAAATACGGCTTCCCTTTCCCTCAAAATATTACCAGTAATACCTTCATCGGTAATATTCATTTTGTAGGTGGCAGACCTAACAGATGATGCTCTTGTAATAGGCATTTGCAACTCATCTTTTATTGCTTTGGCAGCTTCTGTAATTAGTTCATCTGTGTAGTAGTTTACATTGTACTTGGTGTGGAATTTTATCTTATCCCATATCTGCAAAAACTTGGGGTCTATATCAAACCCTTTTCTATAATTCACTTTCTTTTTAGTGTTTTTATTCTTTGTTCTTCCTGTAAAATCTACCCCACAATCCTGCTGAATTTCATTTTGCAATGCCCTAGCAAAATCTTCATAACTCTCGTTGGCTACAACCGTTAGCCTGTTTATGTTAACATCAAAAATTCTTTGTCCTTCTTGGTTTACAGCCAATCGTAAACCCCTGCCAATTTCCTGTCTTTTCTTTATCTCACTTTTAGTTTCGTTAAGGGTGCATATTTGAAAAACATTGGGATTGTCCCAGCCTTCTCTTAAAGCAGAATGGCTAAAAATAAAACGCAGTGGGGTTTCTAAATCAAGCAGCCTTTCTTTATCCTGCATGATCAGTTTATAGGTATCATCATCAGCCTGTGTTTCGCCACCTGTATCTTTTGCCCTTCCTTTATTGTCTTGCGAAAAATAACCATTGTGTACATCCGCAACAGCATCAAATTCTAGCCCTTTCTTTTTGGCTTCTGCGGTATAAATTTCTTCAAACCAATTGGCAAATTTTCCTTTGTTATCTATGGCATCATAATCACGATAATTCTTTACCTTATCAATAAAAAACAATGACAGTACTTTTATGCCCTTGCCCTTAAATATTTTCTCTTTTCTTATATGCTCTTCTACCGTTTTTTGAATCATGAACTTCATTACTTCATCATTCATTCCCCCTTGCGATTCACCTACAGAAAGTGAAATACCATTGGTTAAAGTAATGGTGGTGTTGGCAGCATCTACTTCATCTATTATAAAGCCATCTTTATACATTTCTCTTTTGTTGCTTAGGTCATACAAGTCTGCACCTGCCCTTGCAGTAAATGACTTTTTTTGAACGCCTGATTTTGTGTTGCAGTCTATCTTAATTTTTACTGTAACTCTAGTGCTTGTGGCAGTAATCGCTTCTACTTCAATAAAAGATTCATTCAAAGCATTTTCATTCAACAGACTATCTACTTCTATTTGTTTTACCAACCCTAAATCGTATGCTTTTACAGGGTTTAGTGAGTACATAAGATTATACAAGTTGGTATGTGTTGCTGAGTACCTAAGTGTGCAAAGTGGGGCAAGTTTTTCAATGGCTTTTTTTCTTATGTCTGTTTCCATGTTTTGTGGTTCATCCACAATAACAATAGGCTTAGTGCTTTGTATAAATTCAATAGGTTTTTTACCAGTTAGTTTGTCATTGGCTTTGTTAATGATGTTATCATCTTTGGCAAACGAATCTATATTTATTACCAATACTTGAATGGCATTGCCAGAAGAAAAGCTTCTTAAGTTGGATACTTTTTTACTATCGTAAATATTAAAGCTGATGGGTGTTTTATTGTACAAGTTTTGAAAATGATCGTGTGTTATTTGCAAGTTTTTTAACACACCTTCACGAATGGCAACAGACGGCACAACAACTACAAATTTCTTAAAGCCATACAGTTTATTTAGTTCGTAAATCGTTCTTAAATAAACGTAAGTTTTACCTGTGCCTGTTTCCATTTCTATGGTAAAATTCATCCCCTGCAATTCAGTAGTAGGATTTTTAATTTCATTAATTTGTTGAATGGCTTTTACGTTTTCAAAAACCTGTTCTTCACTTAAAGTAAGGTTGTTACCAAAGCCATTTTCAGTAAGTAATGCACCGCTTGAATTTGCTACAAACTCAAAATCGCTGCTACTTAAATCCTGCCCTTCAAATATGGCAGTGATAGCTTTTATAGCATCTTGTTGGTAGGGTTGGTTACTATCAAAGTGAAGTTTCATTGTAAAGCTATAATTGAAATTCGATGATGAAATCCTATAAGGTTTTGGAAACCTTATAGGATTCTTAAATGGTTTTAAAATCAATGCCAGCATCGCTCATTTGCAAAGCTGTATTGGTTTTTAACTGGTCGTTGCTTTTAAAAAGATGGTCGAGCATGATTACTTTTTTAGGGTTAGATGCAATGATGGCATCAACCATTGCTTGGTTAATTGCTTGCAAGGCAATAACAAGTTCACCATCTTTTACTGCGTAATAGTTTTCTTTAAAAGCTACCTTTTCTGTAAGTGTGTAACCAGCTTTTAGCATCAGTTCATACAGCATATTATTAGGTTGGCTTTCCTCTCTAACAGGGTTGGCAAAAGCATCTAATTGTGCAACTAAGTTTTCTTCTGTTATATCGTTGCCACGCCAAATTTTAAAATTTGAAGGGGACAGTTTAAATGATTTAAAACCCAAATCGAGTTTGCCATTATCAAACATATCTGGCTTTGCTGCCTTTTCTTTTTCTATTTTTTTTATAACCCTTCTTATTCTTTCTTGTGTAATATCTGCAATGGTTTTATAGCCTGCTTTAAAGGCTTCGCTACTTTCATCACACACTTCAGGAAGTTGAACAAGGATGAATTTTCGATTGCCTCCATCTTCTTGGTTTAAATCTAAAATAGCTTGGGCCATAGTACCAGAACCTGCGAAGAAATCAAGGATAATGTCTTCGCTAACCTTTTTTGAAACTAACTTAATTAGTTTTTTTGTTAAGTCTATAGGCTTAGGAGTTTCAAACACATTGTTTTCCAGTAACTTTTTTAAAGTCTCTTTAGCTAGTTGAGTGGAGCCTACTTCTTCATTTGGCAACACAGAATTTGTTATGATTCCTTCTTTTACTTCTGATAAGTATTTCTTTAACCTTGGGATATTATTTCCAGTTTTTCCAAACCACAATCTACCTTCTTCATAAGCTTTAAACAAAGAGTCTTTAGAAAGTCTAGGATAAGTTCCATCAACAGGTTTCCATGTAACTCCATTAGGAAATGAGGCTTCATATACTTTAGAGCCGCTTTTTGCTTGCAATGCAACACTTGTCCATCTACCTCGTGGATCATTATCTGGATTTTCATATCTATCTAACTGCTCTTGATTTCTCTCAAGAAGATTAAAGTCTTGAAGTCCATTATTTTTGAAATAGGCAAGAATATATTCATGATTTACTGATACATTCTTTGCATCATTTTGCACTACATTCTTTTTAATCCATATAAATTCACAAACAAAATTCTCTTCCCCAAAAATTTCATTCATCAATAATCGCAAATTGTGTACTTCGTTATCATCTATATGCACAAAAATTACCCCATCCTCTTTTAATAAGTTTTTTGCTAAAAACAAACGTGGGTACATCATGCTTAACCAGTTGCTATGGTAATGCCCACTGTCTTTACTGTTTTTTCTAAACAGCCCTTCTTTCATTAATAAGCCTTCTTCATCTTTATCTCCAATGCGTTTATCGTAGTCGGCTTTGTTTTCCTTAAAACTATCGGGGTAAATAAAGCTATCGCTGCCAGTGTTATAAGGTGGGTCTATAATAATGCACTTTACCTTGTTGTAATAACTTTTTTGCAGCACTTTTAATACCTCTAAATTCTCGCCTTCAATAAATATATTTTCCGTTGTATCAAAGTTGATACTCTGTTCTGGCATGGGTTTCAACGTACCAGTTGTAGGTATTTGCAGTGTTTTAAAAGCAGCTGCTTTGCCTGCCCAGTTTAGGGTGTAGCGTTCGTTATTAAAATTGATATCGTTACTAAATGCAGCTTTGAATTTTTCAAAATCAATTTTGCCTTCTGAAAAAATATTAGGGAAAAGGGTTTGGAGTTTTTCCAAATTATCCTCAGTTATGTTTAGCGATTCACCGTTTAGCATTACAAGCAGTTGTTGCAAGCATTGCTTAGGTTTTAAGAATTAAGCAGAAGAAGGGGAGCAAAAAAATAGGTGCAATCCTCCGCTTATAATCCACCTTAGAAAGGCACCTAGGAGAGCCCAGAAAGAATAGAATACAGCAAAAGGATGCACCCGTTGTGGATGCATCGCTTGAACTGTTTCCTTCTTTCTGTGTAAAATTTCCTAGGTTTTATCTAAGAAGAAACTTGTCAGCAACGCTATGCGTTAAATAATATGTTTTACTGCTTCAAAACTAAAAGAAAAATGGTTGGGGCTGTTAAAAAACCTTAGCTGGTATTTGCACAACGGCTATCAGCAATTGCTCTAAAAAACTATTAGTGTATGTTTGCAAGCAACATTACCCAATACAAGTGTCAGAAAAAAACAACTTTATAGATTACATACGCATCTTTTGTCGTAGTGGCCATGGCGGCCCTGGTGTAAAGCATTTTAGGCAAGATAAACTTACCAGCATGGGTGGGCCAGATGGTGGTGATGGTGGACGAGGTGCACATATTATTCTTAAAGGCAACAACCAATTATGGACGTTGCTACACCTACGTTACTTTAAAAATGTACTAGCAAAAGATGGCGAACGTGGGGCAAAACAAAACCGAAGTGGTGCAGCTGGCGAAGATATTATTATAGAAGTACCATTGGGTACTGTGGCTAGAAACGAAGAAACAGGAGCTATAGAAGCCGAGATTTTAGAAAATGGACAGCAAGTTATTTGGCTAAAAGGTGGTCGTGGTGGTTTGGGTAATCAGCATTTTGCTACCCCTACTAACCAAGTACCAGAACATTGCCAACCTGGTGAACCTGGCATTGAAGGATGGCGACAATTAGAGCTAAAAGTATTAGCCGATGTGGGTTTGGTGGGCTTTCCCAACGCTGGTAAATCTACTTTACTATCGGTAATTACAGAAGCTAAACCCAAAATTGCCGACTATGCTTTTACTACCCTTACTCCACAGTTGGGTATGGTAGCCTATAGAGAAGACAAAAGTTTTTGCATTGCCGATTTGCCAGGTATTATAGAAGGTGCTGCTGAAGGCAAGGGTTTAGGTCATAGGTTTTTACGCCATATAGAGCGTAATAGTTGCCTATTGTTTTTAATACCTGCCGATAGTGCCAATCACAAAAAAGAGTTTGATGTTTTGTACAACGAATTGAAGGAGTACAATGAAGAATTACTACAAAAAGATTTTATAATAGCCATTAGCAAAAGCGATATGCTGGATGATGAATTGAAAAAAGAAATAAGCAAAGAGTTGCCTAAAAATATTCCTCATTTATTTATTTCATCGCTTACCAATACTGGTTTAATAGAATTAAAAGATGCCTTGTGGCAAACACTTAATAAGCCTGCTGCACAATAGAAAATTATTTTGGTTACCAGCTGTAGACTATGAATTGGACTTCGGTTGCGTCGCACACTTCAACATTTTAACTTTGGTGGGCAAAGGAATACAAAGGTTAGATTGTTGTGAAATTTGTAGTTTCTTCTCGTTCTTCCTGTTCCTTCTAAAGTTTCATAGATATTCATGGCTTAACATGTGCGACGCCACCGCAGCTTAATAGATATACTACTGCTGGTTACAAAAAAACTAATATGGTCTGCCAATAGTATCACATACTGCTTTTAGTAGTGCGTTATTATCGTTGGTGTCTTGTCCCATTTCCCACATCATAATGCCGTTGGCTGTATTTTTTGCCAGCATGGCTTTCTTTTTTGTGGTGGGAGTACCGTTGTAGTAAATAGTATACGTTTGTCCAGCAGCAGTAACTATAGCACTATCGCTATTGGCACTTGCCCCTTGTGCTAATATACCACTATAAGTAAGCACTGTACCTGTTTGTGTAATGCCACTTGGCCTACCATAAGCAGGAAAGCCCAATACTGTTTTAGACGCTGGCATACCACGGGTTGTCATCCAATAATTTAAACAAGTTTGTGCAAGGGTTAAATCGCTATGCTGTTTGTAAGGTACTGTGGTATTAAAATCGTCGTATGCCATAATATTAAAAAAGTCAACATAGTTGCCTGTCCACAATTCACTTTTTACAGCATCTCTTATTCCGCCTGCATACTTGCCAGCTGTAACAGCTGTAGTTAGATAATATTTAGAACCAAGGTGGCAACTATCGCTTAGTTCTTTCATAAGCGATGTGTAGGTAAGGTCTGTACCATCGCTAGTGGTAGGAAATTCCCAATCAATATCTACTCCATCAAGGCTATTGTTGCGTACTACTTGCATGAGTTGAGTAATAAAACTCGTTCTTCCAGCGGTAGTGGTGGCCATATTTTTCCAATCGGTAGTGCTGCCATTAACACTTATAAAAACTTTGGCTCCATTTGTTTTTGCTTTGGTACGCACAGCAGTAAGATTAGTAGGTACTAAAACATTGATGCCACCAGTACTGGTAACACTTGCAAAAGCATAATTAATTACGTTGCACATTCTAAACTTATTGTCTGGCATTACCGATGGATCTCTATAACTAGGAAAGTAGCCAACCACATAATAGCCAAAGGCAGGTGGGGGTGCTATTACTAAAGGTGGTATAACTGTACCACCAGTACCTGTATCTGTTTTTTTAGAACAAGCAAAAAGTACAATAGAAAAAAGGGCAGCTAAATAATATATCTTTTTCATGCAAGCAAGTTTATGAAAGTTGAAATTACTTAATTAAACTATTTGTTGGAAGAAAATTATTGGATCTTAAGCTACAAGACTACTATTTAACCTCTTCATCTGCTGGGCTGGATTTGTTTTTTTATATAATACAACACTCGCTACTTTGCCTTCTTCAAAAAATCTTTTATGCCTAAATAAATTTGTTTGGCTACTTGCTTATGAAATTTAGGGTTGATTATTTTTTGTTCATCTTCTTCGTTACTTAAAAAAGCAATTTCCACTAAGCAATTAGGGAAGTCGGTTGGTGCGTTTAATGCAAAATTAAAATTACCAATATTGCCAAACTCCTTTAAGTCTAGCTCCAGCATTCTATTATTAATATGGGTAGTTAGGTTTCTGTAGCCAATATGTTTATAGTAGGTGCTTACACCCTGCACTTCTGTTTTGCTAGATGAGTTTAAATGTAGGCTAATGAGTATGTCTGGCTTTTGTTCTTGTAAAAATAAAACCCTGTCTTTATTATCTATGGTGGTATCGGTTGTTCTCACCATTACTACTTCAACTTTTTTCTTTTGTAAATATTTTTGTAACTCTAATGCAAACTCAAGAGTAAAGTTTTTTTCTTGCATTTTTGTTTTAATACCAGTAGCACCATTGTTGGTACCACCATGCCCAGCATCTAGAGCAATCACTAACTTTTTTATATTTAAAGAGGTAGGCTTTTGCTTAATTTTTATAGTTAAGGCTTTGCCTTTATACCCAACGGAGTAGCCCCAATGTTGTTGATGAATTAACTCAATGGTTACTCTTACAACATCATCTTCGGCTTGGTTAAAATAAATATTCTTTACCTCTTTGGTGCTTTGTAGTTGTGTTATCCAATTGGTATTGCTTTGTACACCATACAATTCTAGCATTATTTTACTGGGGCCAATTTCCATCCAACTTTTATAGGGCAAGCGTTCATCCATACTTATAGATACCACATCATATCCTTCTTCATTTCCTTTTACACTCCAAGAGTTGGTGAGGTAAAATGGTTTTTGCTTAGCCAGCGTATCGGCTTTTACATAATTTCTTTCAATGTATGCGGTATGAAATTTTGAAAGCTGTACTTGATACATTTCTTTGGTGGAGTCTATAACTTTTAAAAGTATATTAGTATCTAAGTAGCCCAGCTTTGTACCCCCTAACCTATCCTCTCCTAAGCCATAACTAAGCATCGGCAGTTTGCCTTTGCTTCTTCCTAGCCAAAAATTATTTTGTGCAGCCGATTGAAACGAAAACAATACAACAACGATTAAGATTTTTCTCATGAGCAGCGGTTAATTGATAAAAATAGTAAACTGACACGGTAAAACAAAACATAGGTTTATAAAAACGAGGTGGATACATCTTATACACAAAAACAAAAGCCCCACAAAATTTTGCAGGGCTTTCATTTCATTAAGCATATTTATTTTTTAAAAGCAATACGCATTTGCTTCTAACATTTTATTACAAACTCTTCTTCTTGCTTCTTTAGTATTAAAGGGTTCTACTTTGGTAAAGCGTTTTAACCCAATGTGCATCATGCGTAGTTCATCGCCATCGGCAAAACTATTAAGGGCATTTTTACCTGCTATATTTATTTTGTCAGCAGCGTCGTATACATAAGTACGCATCATATCTGCTTGCAAGGCGGTGGCTGCTTCTCCTTGCTTTTCGGTCAACTTTATTACACGTAGCAATGCACTTTCTGTATGGTATGTTTCAATAGCCATGTCTGCAATGTTCATTAGCACTTCTTGTTCTTTATCTAAGCTCATCATCAGCTTTTGTACAGCAGCACCTGCCACCATTAATATGGCTTTCTTAAAGTTGTTAATGTATTTTATTTCCTTAGCAAAAGCACCTTCTTCTTCGCTACCAAAATCAGGTATGCTCATTAATTCTTTTTGCACATTCATGGCAGGAGTCATTAAATCTAGTTTGCCTTTCATAGCACGTTTTAGCATCATATCCACCGTTAGCAAACGATTAATCTCATTTGTTCCCTCATAAATTCTATTGATACGAGAATCTCTGTAAGCCTTGCTAATTAAGTACTCATCGCTAAAGCCATTGCCCCCATGTATTTGTACACCCTCATCTACTACATAATCCAATACTTCGCTGCCAAACACTTTTAGCATGGCACATTCTATAGCAAATTCTTCGGCAGCACCTAATAAACTTTCATTAAAGGGTTTACCACTTGCTTCTAAATCATGTTCTTTTATATCTATCCATTTGCTGGTACGGTATAATGCACTTTCGCCCACCCAAATGCGTATTGCCATTTCGGCTAGTTTGTGTTTGATGGCACCAAACTTAGCAATGGGTAGTTTAAATTGCTCTCTGGTATTGGCATATTCTATAGCCAACTTAGCTGCATATTTACTTGCACCTAATGCAGCAGCATCTAACTTAAGCCTACCAATATTTAAAATGTTGAAGGCAATAATATGTCCTTTACCAATTTCTCCCAATACATTTTCTACTGGTACTTTACAATCTTGAAAATACAATTGCACAGTAGAGGAACCTTTGATGCCCATCTTATGTTCTTCTGGTCCTTGGGTAAAACCTTCCATGCCACGCTCTAAAATAAAACCTGTAAACTGTGTGCCATCAATTTTGGCAAATACTGTATACACATCGGCAAAGCCCCCATTGGTTATCCAACATTTTTGTCCATTTAAAATATAGTGTTTGCCATCTTCGCTTAATACGGCAGTAGATTTTGCACTCAGTGCATCGCTACCACTATTGGGTTCTGTTAATCCATAAGCACCCTTCCATTCTCCACTTGCTAGTTTGGGTATGTATTTATTTTTTTGATCTTCGGTACCAAAGTATAAAATGGGCAAGCTACCAATACCTGTATGTGCAGCAATGGCTACACTAAAACTATAGCCACCACCCAAGCCTTCATTTACAATAGTGCTGGTAATAAAATCTTTGCCCAAGCCACCATACTGCTCAGGAAAAGAAGTGGACAATAAACCTTGTTCACCAGCTTTTTCCATTAAGCTTGCCATCAAGCCTTCTTCTTGCTTGTCTATTCTTTCTATAATTGGGTGAATTTCATTTACCAAAAACTGGTGGCACATATCCATCACCATTTTTTGTTCCTCATCAAAATCTTCGGGAATAAAAGTATCGAATGGGTTGCTGTCTTTAATAATCCATTCGCCACCTTTTAAAGCTGTGGTAGCACCCAATTCCTGAAGTGGGGCAAAAAGAAACTTATTTGCAAATTGAAAGTTCATAGTAGTTGTATTTTTGAATAATAAATAATGTTTTTTCTTTATTCTCCTTTAGGGGTTTGGGGATTTAAATTATCATACACTTTTTGTAATACTTGCTTCACTGTTTCAATCTCGTCTTTATTAATGCCCACCAAAGCTTCATCCATTGTTTGATTAGCCAATTCTATAGTTTGTTGTTGTAAATCTTTAGCAGTGTTGGTAAGGCTTATAAAGTTTACTCGTTTGTCTTCTTTGCTGGCTATGCGTTTTACCAAGTTAAGTTTTACTAGGTTATCTATTAATCTAGTAACGCTAGGTTTATCTCTAAAAGTTCGGTTGCATAATTCTTGTTGGCTTAGTCCATCTTCCTTCCATAAGTGATACAATATGCTCCATTGTTCTATGGTAATCTCTATACTGGCATCTCTAAAATTTTTTTGCAATCGCCTAGCAATAGCAGTTGCTGCCATGGCATTAATAACGCTGTATAGTTCGCCTCTTTTAAATTGATGATTTGCCATATAGTTGTTTATGCAACTAATTTCAAAGTTAGGGGGAAATGCTGGATACGAACCAAAAAAATTTTGAGGGAAGGGTTTGGAGTGTTATGATTTGTTCTCACTTAGTACAAAGCAATTTGCACACGGATGACACTGATTGAACGGATGAACACAGATTCTTTTTGCTTTGCAAAATGAGGATTATGGAATAGGCTTTTCTGGACGAGCTGTTGAATACATGTTAAGCTGCGGTTGCGTCGCACATTTTAAACTTTGGATAAGCATTGAACTTTTCTCACCAAAAGTATTCATGTTTATATAGTACAAACATGCCAGTAAGCCCAATAGATATTCTTCAGCTAAACATGTGCGACGCAACCGCAGCTCAATTCATGCTCTTGTGCTGGCTTAATAAAAATCTACTTTATCACTGCTGGTCTTTGTGAAATTTCGTGATAGCACAAAACATCTTTTGCATAGTAATGGGCTACCATACTTTTGCGTGTGAGTGTAGGATTTTTAATAGCACTACCACCATGCAGCAAGTTGGCGTGCCAAAATAATACATCGCCTTTTTTGGCTAAAAATGTTTTGGGTTGTAAGCTGTTACTTTTTATAACGCTGGCTATTTTTTGTTCGTAGTTGTCGTAGTTGTTTTCTCCTATTTTCAAGGCGTTGTTGCCCGTGTTGTAATCTTCGCTTAGTACATAATTTAATTGATGGCTGCCTGGGTAATACACCAATTCTCCACTACCCACTTGTACATCTTCTAAAGCTATCCATATTGCTACCAAGTAGCCAAGGGGTTCGGTGGTCATGTGTATGCTATCGCTGTGGGGCTTTTGCTCGCTGCCATAAATAAAGTTGATGGTTTGAAACGGTATTACATCTTTTTGAAAAATAAATTGGAGTATTTGTAGTACGGTTTCGTTTTTAAAAATACTGTTTAGCAATGGGCTGTGCTGCCACGCATCCATTATTTTTCGCCCAGTAAAGTTAAAGTCAACTTTGTTTTCCTTTTTTAATCTTTCAATTTCGGCATTAATGGCATCTACCTGTGTTGTTAGCAATCCTTCTATAATCATCATGCCATTATCCTTCCATTGTAGTAGTTGTTTTTGTATGGCTGGCCTAAATTGTTGAAAGGACGGATGGGTAGTGATGGCTTGGGCTGTCGTTTCTTTTTTATCCATCCAAGGTATATCGTTAGATGCATTTTTAATATCTATGTGGGCTATGCTTTGCCATATTTCTTTTTGTACGCCAAGCTGCTTGTAAAGTTGTTTGTTGTTTTTTAATTTGTGGAGATGGGTAATATTGTACAACCAATACGTAATGCGTAAGCCACGTAATATGCCAGTATATTTTTGCACCCATTTATTCATGTTGTAAAAATAATTGCAAATAACCAATTTGTTAGTACTACTTACAAGCGGTTTAATTCTGTTTATGGTATTGGCTGCTATAGAATGATGAAAAGCCTACTTGGTATGAATAGTAAACCTTTTCTTTGCTATAATGTTGCTTAACATCATTTTAGGAATAACCATTTTTTGCTTGGGGGTTTATGCCTCATTAATTCTGTTGTACAAAATTTGGTTTCATAAACTACAACCTTTTGTTATCCCTACTTCGTTTGTGGCAGCTACTCATTTTACTATTATTGTTCCTGCACGAAATGAGGAGAATTATATTGGGCATTGTTTGACATCTATTTTTAAACAAGATTATCCGAGCGATTTGTTTGAAGTTATTGTGGTAGATGACCATAGTACAGATAACACATCGGCGGTTGTTACTTCTTATCAAGCACAGCATACCAACCTATCTTTAATTCAACTAAAAGATATTGTACAAGGTAAACTGCTTAATGCGTATAAAAAGAAAGCCATTAGCACTGCTATAGAACGTGCCAAAGGAGATTGGATTTTAACTACCGACGCCGATTGTACCATTAGCAAAAGGTGGTTGGCAAACTATGCAGCTTATATTCAAGAAAAGAAGCCAGTGTTTGTAGCAGCTCCAGTTATTTTTACTAATAACAATTCTTTTGTTTCGGTCTTTCAATGTTTAGATTTTATTAGTTTGCAGGGCATAACTGCTGCTGCTGTTACTGCTGGTTTTCATAGCATGTGCAATGGGGCAAACTTGGCATATAGCAAAAAAGCATTTTATGGCGTAAATGGTTTTGTGGGCATAGATAATATAGCTAGTGGCGATGATATGCTTTTGATGCACAAAATAAAAAAAGAGTATCCCAAACAAATTGGTTTGTTGTTTTCAAGAGATGCTATTGTGAAAACGCATCCTATGCCCAACTGGAATAGTTTTTTTAACCAACGCATACGCTGGGCAAGCAAGGCAGACAAATTTCAAGACAAAAGAATTATTGCCGTTCTAAGCATTGTGTATTTAATGAACATTATTTTATTACTACTTCCTGTTATAGCTATTTTTAAACCTATTTTATTTTTGTACTGGCTGGGCTTTGTGGCTTTTAAAATGCTGTGCGAGTTTAGTTTTATGTTGCCAGCTGCAAAATTTTTTAAGCAAGAAAAACTGCTATGGTGGTTTCCTGTAATGCAATTGCCCCATTTATTTTATACTGTAAGTGCGGGTTTGTTGGGTAAATTTGGTACCTATCAATGGAAAGGACGTGACGTGAAATAAAACAACCACTACCCTTATTAAAGTAGTGGATTGGTGGTGTTTTGTACACACTTACTGACCATCGCTAAAGCTAGAATACAAGAGCAATGCTACCATAGCCAATAGTGCAAAAGGGAAAAAAAGAATGTTTTTCATAGTTAACATTTGGGGTTGAGACTTGGTGTTATGATTTGGGTTTAATGTTCTAAAAAAATTGTTGAAAGCAATACAATCAGTTTAATTTCATTTCATGTCTATCGGCAAAACAAATTCTGCTTTCGGTAAACGCTTGTTTAAAAACAAGGGTGCTGTTATTGGTTTGATACTTATTTGCCTTGCAGTGCTGCTTTCGTTATTTGCCTATCTTATTGCTCCAGATAATTCTCCCTCTGCTAATAGGATGATTCCAGAAATAGGAAGCAAGAAGCCCGGCTTTACCATTCAATTGCTACAAGTAAAAAGGGATAAACTAAATGGAGCAAGTAATTTTTTCTCAATCTTAATAAGTGGTAAGGAAGATGCCTTCAATTACATTCCAATAAATGGCTTTACCAACCAAGGCGATAGTATCATTTACCAAAAATATATTGATGATGGCATTTCAGAACGTAAGTCCATGTTGCAATCCCTATCCTCTTTTCAACCAGTAATTACCCAAACCTTTTATTTAGGTACAGATAAATTTGGACGAGACATCCTCAGCCGGCTAATAATTGGTACAAGAATAAGCTTAGGTGTTGGGTTAATTGCAGTGATCATTTCTTTAACCATTGGCATTTTATTGGGTGCATTTGCTGGCTATTTTAGAGGCAGGGTAGACGATATCATTATGTGGTTTATCAATGTTATTTGGAGCATACCAACGTTATTATTAGTATTTGCAATAACGCTTGCTTTAGGCAAAGGTTTTTGGCAAGTGTTTATTGCTGTGGGCTTAACCATGTGGGTAAATGTAGCTAGGCTGGTACGTGGTAAAATTTTAGAAGAAAGAGAAAAAGAATATGTAGAAGCCACAAGAGCGTTGGGCTATGGCCATAGCAGAACTATTTTTAGACATATACTACCCAATATTTTAGGTCCAGTAATGGTAATAGCAGCTAGTAACTTTGCAAGTGCCATTGTTATAGAAGCAGGTTTAAGTTTTTTGGGCGTAGGCGTACAGCCACCACAACCCAGTTGGGGGCTTATGATAAAAGAGAATTACAACTTCATCATTACCCATAACCCTATGCTTGCATTGGCACCAGGTATAGCCATTATGTTATTGGTGCTGGCTTTTAATTTATTGGGCAATGGTTTAAGAGATGCTTTGAATGTGAGGGGAAAGTTGTAAAAATTATTTTTGTTTACACCAAATTTTTTTATTGATGCAGCAACTAACATTTAGCATAAACATAAACGCTACCCAGCAAGCCGTTTGGAATACGTTATGGAACGACACTACCTACAGGCAGTGGACAGCTATTTTTCACGAAGGCTCTCATGCCGTTAGCACTTGGCAAGAAGGTGCAAGAATTGATTTTTTAGGACCTGATGGCAGCGGTATGTTTGCTACTATTGTAAAAAAAGACGTCCCCAATTTGATAAGCTTTTTGCACCATGGCGAAATTAAAAACCAGCAGGAAAATCTTTTTGAGTACCAAGATGGTTTTGAAACCTACATTTTAGAATCAGTAGCCGAGGGCGAAACAAAGCTTACAGCAAATATGAATATGCCCGAAGCATTTGTTATTTATTTTGAAGATGCTTTTCCTAAAGCGTTACAAAAAGTAAAAGAACTAGCTGAAGCAAGTGCACCAAAGCGTATTTTAGTAGCTACAACTATTAATGCTACTATAGAAAAAGTGTGGGCAGCATTTACCAACCCAACAGATATTGAACAATGGAATTTTGCCAACTCTAATTGGCATTGCCCGAAAGCAATAAATGATGTAAAGGTTGGTGGTAAATTTATTTTTACAATGGCAGCAAAAGATGATAGCTTTAGTTTTAATTTTAATGGAATTTATACAGAAGTTATACCATTACAATCTATAAAATATGCTATTGAAGATGGCAGAAAAGTATCCATATTGTTTGAAAAAATTAGTGAAGCATCTACCCAAGTAACTGAGGTTTTTGAAATGGAAAACGAAAATAGTGAAGAACTACAACGCGATGGATGGCAAGCTATTTTAGAAAATTTTAAACAGTACGCAGAAGCTAAAACATAACATCATTATTACCTCAAAAAAAACACAATGACTAAAGAACTTTGGATAAACCTGCCAGTAAAAGATATAGCTAAATCAACCGCCTTTTTTAAAGCACTAGGTTTTTCTTTTAACGAACAGCATGCTACTGAATATAGTGCTTGTATGCTTATAGGCACGAAAAACTTAGTGGTCATGCTTTTTGCCGAAGCTATGTTTGAAAGTTTTAGCAGAAACGCTATAACCGACACAACCAAAAGCAGCGAAATGCTTTTATCTTTTGATGCAGAATCAAGAGATGAGGTAGATGAACTGGCCAAAAAAGCTGCTGATGCAGGAGGTGTAGTTTTTGGCAAACCAACCGAAGTACAAGGTTGGATGTATGGCTGTGGTTTTACCGATTTAGATGGCCATCGCTGGAACATACTACATATGGATATGAGTAAAATGCAAGCCTAAAATAAAAAAGCAATCAGGCTTATTTTAAGCCTGATTGCTTTTACTCACTCAACTTTCGCTGACTACCACATTTCTATTAAAACTTTCTTCCAACGAAATCAAAGTTTCAGTACGCTCAATTCCCTTAATGTTTTGCAGTTTATCGTGTAGTACAATTCTTAGTTGCTCAATATCCTTACACACAATTTCGGCAAACATGCTGTAGTTGCCTGTGGTATAATTCACCCTTACAATTTCTGGTATCTGCTTCAAATCCTTTGCTACTGCATCGTATAGTGAACTTTTTTCTAAAAAAATTCCTATAAAAGCAATTACATCATAACCCAAACTCTTCAAATCAACACTCAGCTTCCTACATGTAACCACATTTTGTTCTTCTAGTTTTTTTATACGCACATGTATCGTACCACCACTCACAAATAATTTCTTCCCCAAATCGGCATAAGAAATATCCGAGTTATTCATCATCGCTTGTATTATCTGAAAGTCAAGTTTGTCAAGATTTAATTTAACTGCCATATTAATTGTGTTTTTAAATTATTTCAAATGTAATTTACAAATGTTTAAACAATTTCTATATTTTCAAAATTCTATTTAAATTATTTGCAACAAATAAAGCTATTTGTTTATCATTGCAATATCAAAGTAACAATTATAGTTCTTTACACTGTGGGGTGATGAAATTTTTGGCAGACATGCCCTCTTGTCTCGAGGGTGAGGATAACAGGACAAACGTAG
>JAYVRD010000296.1:0-16612 GCA_043776595.1 Chitinophagaceae bacterium
ATACAATGCCAACCTTATTCTTGCACATACATTTACAAATGGTGGTGTTTTAGAAAATCAAGCTTACTATAGCAAGTATAAATTCAACCTTTATTCCAACTTTACTTTTTTCTTAAATGATACAATTAATGGCGATGAAATTAACCAAGCAGAAAGTAGAAATGTTTTTGGCTACTCTTCTAGATACAGCCAACGAAAAGTGTATAATAAATGGTCGTTAAACTCTGTGTATGGAGTTGGCGTTCGTTACGATGCAACTAATAATTCACAATTGGCAACAGCGATTGCTAGGCAATTTTTAAATAATACTAAGCTTGGTGATATTCATGAAACAAATGCCTTTGCATTTGTTCAACAACAAATTGTGCTTGACAAGTTTTTAATTGAAGCTGGTGTTCGTTTTGATTACTTACGCTTCAATTATTTTGATAAACTAAATACAACGCAAGATCCTACACAAAATAAATCTATTGTTAGTCCTAAAATAAATATTCAATACACTTTTAATTCTAAAGTGCAGTTGTATGCAAAGGCTGGCAAAGGTTTCCATTCAAACGATGCAAGAGTTGTAACAGCTAATGCTGGCTACCAAATTTTACCAGCAGCCTATGGTGCAGACCTTGGAATTATTTTGAAACCAAACAAAAATTTATTACTCAATATTGCAGCTTGGTATTTACACCTTGACCAAGAGTTTGTATATGTAGGCGATGATGGCAATATAGAACCAAGTGGCAAAACAAGAAGAGTGGGTATAGATGTGATTGCACGCTATCAGTTTACAAACAACATTTTTGCAACAGCAAATTATAATTTTACAAAACCAAGAGCAACTGGAGAGCTAAAAGGCAACGACTATATTCCTTTGGCACCAACAGTTACAAGCACAGGGGGTATGTATTACAAACGCAAGCAGGGTATTAATGGTGGCGTATCTTATCGCTATATACAAGATAGACCTGCCAACGAAGACAATAGCATTGTGGCTAAAGGTTATTTTCTATTAGATGCTTCTATTAACTATACAAAAAAGAAATATGAAATTGGGCTAGCAGCAGAAAACATCTTCAACATAAAATGGAATGAGGCACAGTTTGCTACAGAATCAAGATTAAGAAATGAACCAGCTTCAGTTACAGAATTAAATTTTACCCCAGGCACTCCTTTCTTCTTGAGAGCTAAATTGGCCGTGTTCTTTTAAATAAATATTATAGTGTAGCCAACTGTAGAATAAATATTTAGCTGCAGTAATTTTTTAATTGCTAAATAAACTTCCATAGCTAAACATGTGCGACGCAACCGCAGCTTAAATGTTATTCTACTGCTGGCTAAAAAATTACTGAAGTAGTGGTGTCAGACACCACTACTTCAACTTTGCCAATGCGTCTTTAATTCTTGCCCACGCTTTTTCTATATTAGCCATATTGTTAGCAAAAGAAAAACGTACACAATTGGGTTCTCCAAAGGCATCGCCCATAACACTGCTTACATGGGCTGTGTTTAATAAATACATGCTAAACTCAGCAGCACCTGTAATTATGTTTTCACCATCGCTTTTGCCATAGTAATAGCTTACATCTGGAAAAACATAAAATGCACCCTCGGGGGCAAAGCATTTAAACCCTGGAATATCATTTACTAAGGCCAAGGTTTTTGCACGGCGTTTGGTAAATTCTTCAGCCATTGCTTGCGATGGTTTTAAATCCCCTGTTAGTGCTGCTACGGCTGCTTTTTGTGTAATGGAGCAAGTGGCACTGGTAAACTGACCTTGTATTTTTTCGCAAGCTTTAGCAATGGCTACGTTAGAAGCAGTGTAGCCCAAACGCCAACCAGTCATAGCAAAACCTTTGCTTAAACCATTTATTAAAACTACACGGTCTTTAATATCTTCAAACTGACCAATACTTTCATGCTTGCCTACAAAGTTGATGTATTCATATATTTCATCTGCAATGATGGTAACGTTTGGATGTTTTCTAAATACGTTTACTAACCCTTCTAACTCGGCTTTACTATACACTGCACCACTTGGGTTGCAGGGAGATGAAAACATAAACACTTTTGTTTTAGGTGTAATTGCAGCTTCTACCTCTGCTGGTGTTGCTTTGTAGCCATTTTCTACGGCGGTTCTTATTTCTACCACTTTGGCTCGGGCTATTTTTACCAATTCGCTATAAGTAACCCAGTAAGGTGTGGGTATTATTACTTCATCACCCTCATCTGCCAAAGCTAAAATGCTGTTTGCTAAACTTTGTTTGGCTCCTGTGCTTGTTACAATTTGTTCTGGTGTATAATTAAGGTTATTATCTCGTTTTAGTTTGGCACATACGGCTTCACGTAAGTCTAAAAAACCTGCAACAGGTGTGTAGTGACTCCAGTTATCGTTGATGGCTTTAATGGCTGCATCTTTAATATGTTGCGGGGTATCAAAGTCAGGTTCGCCAAGGCTAAGGTCGATTATATCTACACCTTGAGCTCTAAGTTCACGCCCAAGTTTTGCCATTTTCAATGTTTCAGGTTCGCTAAAGCGATTGAGTAGAGAAGATAATTCCATACGTATAAATTGTAGCTATTTATTGTAAGAAAGTAAAGATAAGTGATGCAGTTTCTATTGATGGCAATTGTGATTTATAAAACCTATTGCTATCAATGGTTTATTGGTTGGTGTTGTAATCAATCATAAACTTACTAAGGTTGGGTTTATGTTTTCGTTCTCGTTTTAATTCATATTCATAAATGGCTTGCCCCAAGTTTTTCATAAAGGGGAAACCTATGGTTTCGTAGTCGTATTTATCATCATTAAAAATACCATCGCTATTACAAAGCATGGTGGCACTTAGCATAAACTCTACATTATTTTTTACATCTATAACGTAAGTAATATCGGTAATAAAGCCATAAGCATCGCCTACTTTGTTATAGATGCGTACATGCTCTGGCAAACTTCCCTTAGCCGACCCATGAAGCATAAACTTGCAATAGGCATCCCAATAATTAGCAGTATCGTAGTTAGGATATTTACTTTCTTTAGGGTAGGCACTCATCCAATGCAATACAAAATCTTCATCTTCTTTGGTAAGGTTAAAACGTTGCTTGGCTGGTACGCTTTCAGGAAATAAAACACTACGTAAAATATTGTGCTGGTACTGTAAATACATGCGGTTTTTTGTTGAAAAATCAAAAGGCTCATTTACTAATTTGCTGCCTTTGTAATAACCTTTACCCATTTTTGCATCAAAAGCTGGATAAACTGCTTTGCTATATTGGGCAGCTTGGGCATACAATAATTGCCCACTGGTATCATAAAAATTTATAGGGTTGGTATGTTTATTTTCCTCTGCAGTTAAAGTAATTTGCAAGCGATGGCGAATGGTAGCATCTTCATAACCCTTCTTTTTAAATTGTGTTTGAATGTATTCTTGCCCTAAAAATTCGTACAATCTATTAAAGGCATCATTATCACTAACCAAAAAAATTTGCTTAATGTAGTTGGCTATGGTAGGTACACTATTTTCTGCATTGGGTTGAGTGTATACGAGGGTTTGCTTGTTAAAGCTACTATCGGTAAGCATGGCTGTATGCTTATCAATACCATACTTTTTAAGTTCATTTAATTTTTCTAAAGCTAAAAAAGCTATAGGCATTTTTACAGTGCTAGCTGGGTAGAAGTAAGTATTGGTGTTGAGGTTAAAGCTATAATCGGTAAAAGTGGGTTGGTTGTTTTTGTTTCTATCTATTTTGGTGTAAATAATTTGAAGGCGTAAAGAATCTTTATTAGCAAGTAAGCTGGCAAACTGTTTTGGTTTGGCTTTCAACAAATCCTCTATCAATGTATTATTAGCATCCATTGTGGTAATGGCTTTTTTAGTAGTGCTGCATGCGTAAAGAAAAATAGCACATAAAAGTGTAAAAAAGGATTGTTGCATTATCAAATATACTATGAGAATAGACTTTTATAATGAGGAAAATATAATGTGCCTATAATTTTTTGCGGATTTAAAAAGCCTTATATTGGCATACAAACCTTAAACATGTACCTGCTACTAAAAAAACAATTCGTTTTTATAGCTGTGATAATGCTTGCAGCAAAAGCGAAGGCACAAACCCCTAATACCGATAGTTTATGGAGGGTTTTTGAAACCACACAAAATGATAGTTTACGTTTATTGGCTCTAACAACTTTACAAAATCATTATATACGGATAGAAATTGATTCGAATGTTTATTATGCAAAAAGGCTAATTCAAGTTTGCAATAAATTTAATATACCTCGTTACAATGCTTTGGGAATTTTATATGCTTCTTTTCTTAATTATAGATTAGGCGAATACGTTAAGGTGCAAGAAAATATTATTAAAGCTGCTGCTTATGCAGAAAAAAACAATGACGAGGAGGTAATGGCAAGAATAGAGAATTTCAGAAATTTTTTGGAGCCAGATCCAATTAAAAAAATTGAACATCTGCGTAAAGCCATTTTTTACAAAAAAGCCTTAATTGGAAATGATCAACTTTCAACTATTTTTTTAGGCAATATTTCAGGTGCATTTTTAAATGCCAATCAAGTAGACTCTGCCTTCTTTTATGCACAAAAAATGTATACTGTAGCTATTAACCGTCATGACACGCTGTCGAGTTATATTACTTCTACAATGGGTAATGTGTATATGAAAATGAACCAACCTGATATTGCCTATGCCTTTTATCGCAAAGGACTAAAAGCTGCCAATCAAACCAAAAAAATACAAGATTTAATGGGAGCTTATATGTCTTTAGGCAACTATTTTAGTAATATAAATCAGCAAGATTCAGCCTTATTCTATTGGCAAAAGCCTTTTGAATTTGGTCCTAAAGAATCATACGGCACTAAATTAACTGCGTCTAAAAAAATATATGCTTACTACTATGCTAAAGGCAATAACGATAGTGCAGCTAAGTATATGAATTATTTTATCATAGCAAACGATAGCATTAATAGCACCAACAAAATAGCTCAGCTGCAAACTGCTAAGTTTGAAGACGAATTAAACCAACAAGAATTAGCAAAGACCCTAAAAGAAGAACAAGAAAGCCGAAATCATAATATACAATTAGCCATTACTGCTATTGGCATACTTACAGCCATCATTTTATTTTTATTATTGAGTAGAAGCATTTTAGTAAGTCATAAAGTAGTAGCATTTTTAAGTGTATTAATATTACTAGTTGTTTTTGAATTTATCAATTTGCTCATCCATCCTTTTCTTGAAAAAATTACCCACCATTCGCCTGTATTAATGCTGTTGGGTTTGGTAGCATTAGCTGCTCTAATTATCCCTCTGCACCACAAACTAGAACATTGGGCTACGCATAAACTAGTAGAAAAAAACAAAGCCATCCGTTTGGCAAAAGCTAAGAAAACTATTGAGGAATTGGAGGAGAAAAATACTGATAACACAAACCCTACAACCATATAATGAAACTGCTATTAACCAAAACCCTTTGCACCATTGTGTTGCTATTGCTTATAGAACCTGCTTTTTGCCAGAAACGAAATACAGATAGCCTTTGGCAACTTGTAATAAAAGAAAAAAACGATAGTACAAGATTTGGATTATTTCATGCAATACGGGACGCTACCTATTTTTCTACCGATGAAACTTTGGTGTACGCCCAAAAAGAAATCAAGTTTGGGGAAGAACATAATGACAAAGCATTTTTAGCTATTGGTTATACTTCATTTGCAAGTTTATACAGCAGACTAGGCGATAAATTAAAAGCACAGGAAGCGATTGTTAAAGCCTCTAAAATTGTAGAGCAAATGGACAACAATGAAAACTACCTAGCTGCCATTTACAACTTCAAAGGAAACTCAGAAAACGATGTTGATAAAAGTTTAGAGTACTTAAACAAAGGGATAGCTATATGTAGGTACGATTTTTTTAAAAGGATATTATTATTCAACGCTGCCGATGGGTATCTAAGAAAAAATTTAGTTGATTCTGCTCTAGCAAATGCTCAGAGATCTAACGAGATTGCGATAAAGTATCATGATACTTTATCGGTTTGGATGCCAAGTTTATTTGGTAGGATTTATTTGAAACTAAATCAACCCGATATTGCTTATGCCTACTTTAAGAATGCATTGAAATCTGCAACAAGAGTAAATAATTTTAAATATTATCAGGTTGCTTATTATGGATTGATAACTTATTTTTCAGCAGTAAATAACAATGACTCATTATTAGCCTACAATAAAAAATTATTTTATTTTGAATCAGACGAAGCATATTCTGCCAAAGTAGGGGCTGCTGACTTTCTTTATAAATATTATCTAAAAAAAGGGGATAAAGACAGCCTTGTAAAATATTTACTGTTTAATAAGCTAGGAAATGATAGCTTAAATAGTAACAAAAAAATTGAAGAGCTTAAACTAGCCAAAATAAAAGAGGAGTTACGCCAAAACGAATTTGAAGCTTCAAAAGAAGAGGAGAAAAGTAAGAGAAGCCATAACCTTCAGTTGGCCTTTATAGCCATCGGTATTTTATCAGTCATTATTATTTTTCTGCTGCTTAGCAATAGCTTTATTGTAAGCCACAAACTGGTAGGTTTTTTAAGTGTGCTGGTATTGCTGGTTGTTTTTGAGTTTATCAATTTACTCATCCATCCTTTTCTTGAAAAAATTACACACCATTCTCCTGTGTTAATGTTATTGGGCTTAGTGGCTTTGGCTTCATTAATTATTCCCCTGCATCATAAAATTGAACATTGGGCTACCAGTAAATTGGTGGAGAAAAATAAAGCTATACGGCTTGCACAAGCAAAGAAAACGATTGAAGAATTGGAGGAGAAAAAAGACGTGTAAGATTTTAAAAACCTTACTCATCTGCGATACTTAATACACCAAAAGCATCATTATGAAGAAACTATTTTTTATCATCACCTTATTTATTTGCAGCATATCATCTTTTGCACAAGATGCCAAAGTGCAGCAATGGAAAAACATTGTTAGCCAAGGCAAAAAAGATACTATCACTTTAGGAGCATTGGATAGTTTATTTAATTTTTATAGTGCATCTGTATCTAACGATAGTGTATTTTATTATGCCCAAAAAATATTTGATTTAGCTGGGGAATTGCATAACAATAAACTTCAATGGCTAGTTGCCTCTAGAAGATTATCTGAACGATATTTTGAGCAAGGAAAAGTAGATAGTGCTTTACAACTGCAGTTTAAGGCATTAAATGTTTTTGAAAATGCTAAGGATAGTAATAGCATAATTGCCATTTATTTAAATATTGGGCATGCTCATAAAGAGTATGGGAATTATAGAAAATCCATTCATTATTATAGCAAAAGTTACGATATATCAAAAGCAAAGGAAAATAATAATGGTATTTGGGCAGCTAGTTTGAATTTAGGTTATGTGTATGCTCAAATTAATCAATTGGACTCTGCACTATATTTTGCCAACATGTCTTACGAATTTGCTTTAAAACCAAGTACCAGAACTTCGACTCTTGCTTCAGAAAATTATTTAGGAGTTGTTCATAATAAGCTAGGTAATTATGAAGTGGCTAAAGCTTTCTTTCTCTCTGCTTTACAAAAAATGAATAATACAGGCGGTAAGTCAAGATTTGGCTATCGTGGATTAAGTTATCTCTATTTAGGGATAGCCAATAGTTATGCTCGATTAAACAATTACGATTCATCTCTTTATTACGCTAAGCAAGCTTTAGGAGTAGCAAGTAAAATTTCTTATTTAAAAGGAACTGTTGATGCTCAGAAATTACTTGCAGAATCTTTCTACACGCTTCAACAAATAGATAGTGCATACTACTATCGCCAATTGTATGATGTGGCTAAAGATAGTTTGTATAACAGGGATAAATCCTCTACAATAGAAAGCTTAACTTTTGAGCAGGAGCTACAAGCAAAAGAGCGTCAGGCAGAAATTGATAAACAAAAAGAAGAACGCAGCCACAATATTCAACTAGCCATTACTGCTATTGGAATTCTTACTGCTGTTATTTTATTTTTATTACTCAGTCGCAGCATATTAGTGAGCCACAAAGTAGTGGCTTTTTTAAGTGTGCTTATTTTATTGGTGGTGTTCGAGTTTATCAATTTACTCATTCATCCATTTTTGGAAAAAATTACCCATCATTCTCCTGTATTAATGCTGTTGGGTTTGGTAGCATTAGCCTCTTTAATTATTCCTCTGCACCACAAATTAGAACATTGGGCTACGCATAAATTAGTAGAGAAAAATAAAGCTATTCGTTTAGCACAAGCCAAGAAAACTATTGAGGAATTAGAACAACCAACAACATAATTATGAACAAGCTATTTTTGATTATTACACTAGGTATTCTATCTATTAATTTGTATTCTCAAAACTACAAGTACATAGATAGTTTAAAGAAGGTTATCGAAAAAACTGCAAAGCCAGATACCAACACAGCTAAATTATATTCTAGAATTGCTTCTACCTATATTTTTTCAAAGCCTGATTCTGCTCTGCATTATTTTTTTATTGCTAAAAAAATAGCAACGGACTTGAATTTTCAAAAAACGTTATTTAGAATTAAACTAAATATTGCACTTTGTTACGCTATGCAGCGAAAGGATTCTTTGGCTTTAAAATTAACGTTAGAATGTTTAAAAGAAGCTGAAACTCATTCAGATGATTTGCAATACATAAGAGGTGCTTACTACTATTTGGGTTCTATTAGCTTTCATATCAGAGATTTTGAATCGGCCATTAAATACAATCGTAAATTTTACAACTTAGTATCTAATATTAAACCCGACAGTTTACTTTTATATGGTTATTATGAACATATGGGAGAAACATATGATCAAATGAATGAAATAGATTCTGCTGATTTATATATCACAAAAGCGTTTCAACTTGCCTCAAAATCAGGAAAAATAAGAGATTTTACTTATTACCTAATGGGTAATGTGTATGCAAAAAGAAATCAGTTTAATCTGGCTTTACAGTTTTATAAGGAGGCAAAATCTTATCAAAATTTATATCTAACCGATGGGCAAGGAAGTAAGAATAAGATGGATGTAGAAATTGGTTTTGCAAGAGTGTTTAAAAAATTAGATCAAATAGATTCTGCCATTCTTCATGCTAAAGAGGCTTACTTTATTTCGAAAGACATTTCTATTCCAAGAGAAAAATTAGAATCACTCTCTTTATTAACTGAATTGTATAAACAGAAAGGCAATGTAGATAGTGCATTTTTATACTTAAATAATCTATCTGTTTTAAAAGATTCCTTATTAAGTGAAGAAAAAATTAGAGGTATTCAAAATTTGTCTTTTGCTGAGGAAAATCGTCAACAAAAAATAGAGGAATTAAAACAAGAACAAAGTAAAGAACGCAGCCACAACATTCAACTAGCTATTACCGCTATTGCAATTTTATCTGCCATTATTTTATTCTTATTACTCAGTAGAAGCATTTTAGTAAGCCACAAAGTAGTGGAGTTTTTAAGTGTAATTGTATTGTTGGTAGTGTTTGAATTTATTAATCTGCTCATTCATCCTTGGTTAGAAAAAATTACGCATCGCTCACCTGTATTAATGCTACTCGGCTTGGTTTGTCTTGCTGCATTAATAGTGCCTTTGCATCATAAATTAGAATATTGGGCTACACATAAATTAGTAGAAAAAAATAAAGCTATAAGGCTTGCACAAGCAAAGAAAACTATTGAGGAATTGGAGGAGAGACAAGACCTATAAGGTTTTAAAAACCTTATAGGTCTGTTGTAGTTAATAAACCAAAAAGCATAATTATGAAGAAACTATCCCTGCTTATAACAACTATATTACTATTATCTTTATATAGCAACGCACAAAACAAAGACAGTTTGCTAAAAGTGCTACCTACAGTAAAAGAAGGAGCAGAACGCATTAAAGTAGCATACCAAATAATGGGTGATTCTGGCGATAACGACCCAGAAAAGGCTTTGTACTATTACAAAAAATTGCTTGAGATAGCTCAGAAACTACACGATAAATCAATGGAAGCAATTGTAACAGCCGAAATGGGTTATGCTATTTACTCAATAGGCAATGTAGTTCAGGGAACGGAAATATTAATTAAAGCTAGTCGTTTGGCTGAAGATATAGGAAGCCAACAGGCTATTGGCATTGCCTATAATAATCTAGCTATTGCTTATGATGACCCTATGAAACGAATGGAACTATTCAATAAAGCATTAGCTGCCTCTACTGCTGCCAATGATTACTTATTTATGTGCTGGGACTATGGTAATATCGGAGATATTTTTTTAAGTCAGAAAAAAATGGACTCTGCCATGTATTACAAACAAAGGGCATTAGATTTAGCTTTAGCTCATAAAATAGAAGAAAGAATTCCTGGTACCTTGGTAGGTGTAGGGCTTATGTACCTTTATTTAAATCAAAAAGATATTGGCTTAACTTATTTTATTTCTGCAAGCAAAGATCCATATACTCAAAAGGATGCTAAAACTGCTGCAAGTGTTTACAATTCTTTATGCTCTTATTTTTTATCTGAAAAAAAATATGACTCTGCTCTATATTATGCAAAGTTAAGTTATGATAAAACTAAAAATGCATTCTTTAGAGTTCAAATGATGTCTATACCCTATGTTTCGTTTGCATATGAAAAAGCAAATAAACCAGATAGTGCATTAAAATACTATAAAATGTACCAGGGCATGAAAGACAGCATGAACAATAGAATAAAAGCAAAGCAAACACAATTACAACTTTCAGCTGAAGAAGAACGAAGGAATATGATTGCTAAAGAACATAATAACAACATTCAATATGCTGCCATTGCCTTAGGTGTAATGCTGTTCTTGATTTTATTTTTAGTGTTTAGTCATTCAATAATTGCCAATCAAAAACTCATTCGGTTTTTGGGCATTCTTTCTTTACTCATTGTGTTTGAGTTTTTAAATCTACTGCTGCATCCTTTCTTAGAAAAAATGACACATCATCAGCCCCTGCTTATGCTTGTAATTATGGTTGGGCTTGCTTCCTTATTAATTCCATTGCACCATAAACTAGAGCATTGGATAACGAATAAGCTAATAGAAAAAAATAATAGAATTCGTTTAGCAAAAGCAAAGAAAACCATTGAAGAATTGGAGGAGAAAAAGGAAGGATAAGGCTAATATGGTATTTCTTACATAACTGTCTCAATTCCATTTTTGTAATTTTTTACAAAAATGGAATTGCATTCCATAAATAGCATATTTTTACAAAAATGGAATTTATATGATTTCTCGTAGCATACTTATAGAAGCCAATTTTTTGCTAACACAGTTTAGGGCATTATGTATTACAGGTCCAAGGCAAAGTGGAAAAACTACTTTAGGCAAACAATTGTTTAAAGGAAAGCCGTACATAAACTTTGAAAACCCCAACATACAACATGAAGCTGAGCAGAACCCACAACAATTTTTAAATCAATATAAATCAGGAGCTATTTTTGATGAAGTACAACGGGTACCTATCCTATTTAGGTATTTGCAAGAAATGTTGGATAACAATAAAAAACGTGGTCAATTTATTTTAACAGGCTCTAATAATTTTTTATTGCAAGAGCAAGTATCACAATCTTTAGCAGGTAGGGCGGGTTATCTTTCTTTGCTTCCGTTAAGTTATGCCGAATTAACCACTACTAAATTGAATATAAAAAATGTAGATGAACTAATATTAAAAGGAGGCTATCCAGAAATTTGGGATCAAAAATTAGTGGTTCATAAGTGGATGAATAGCTATGTACAAACCTATGTACAAAGAGATGTGAGACTCTTACGAAACATTACCAATTTAGCTGCTTTTACAAAATTTATTTATTTGTGTGCCAATGCTAGTGGCAAAATAATTAACAGAGATGATCTAGCAAAAAATACAGGAGTAGATACTAAAACCATTTTAGCATGGCTAGGTTTATTAGAAAATAGTTACATCATATACCTATTGCAACCATGGTATAATAACATGAATAAACGAATTGTAAAAAGTCCTAAACTATATTTTTACGATACAGGACTATTGTGTTTTTTACTAGGCATTAAAAGTATAAGTGCATTACAAAAACATGCTGCCTATGGTTTTTTATTTGAAAATTGGGTTATTACTGAAATGAAAAAAAATAGTTTTAATACTGGGCAAAATAATAGGATGTATTACTTTAGAGATAATGTAGGTAATGAAGTAGATCTAATAACAGAGAAAGATGGAAATGTATTAGCAATAGAAATTAAAGCAGCATCAAAGTTTGATAGCAATATGTTACAAGGGCTTCGTTTTTGGCAAAAAAATCAATACAACGGCAATGGAATATTAATTCATAAGGGTAATAAATATGATGCTATCAACGAAAGATTAAACATAGTTTCATATACTGAAATAGCCAATATGTAAAAACAATATAATTATAGAAAAATGGAAGAAGAAGAAAAACAAATACCACCCAACGAAAGCCAAGAACAATCATTAGAAGAAACTTCGAGCAATGAAGCTTTAGGCTTTGAAGAACCAATAATAGAGCAAATCGCCATCAATCAAACACAACAACCCCAAGAAATGGAAGTACATCATCATGCACATCATGGCCACGAAAAGAAAACTTGGAAAAGTTATTTCTGGGAATTTTTTATGTTGTTCTTGGCAGTGTTTTGTGGCTCTATTGCAGAGTTGCAAATAGAACATTATGTTGAAAATAAACGTGAACGTCAATATATAGTAGCATTAGTTAACGACCTAAAAGCCGATACCATTAGTATGAATAATGTTATTGTTGGCAATGCAAGAAGGGAAAAATTATTAGATAGTATTCTTACAGTATCTAATTTAGATTTGACCATAAACGAAAATGCCAAACTATTGGTTAAGCTCTTTATACAATCAGCTTACAGACCTGCTCATACGCCTTCTTCAATTGCAATAGAGCAGTTGAAGAATACAGGCTCGTTTAGATTACTAAATCATAAAAGAGGAGTAACTGATAGCGTTTTACGATACGAAAAAGCAAATGAATTTATTGTTGTTCATAATGGGCTTTATCAAGGTGATTTGAATCTAATTTGGGAAGCATTTTATCCTATTTGCGATGTTAAAATATTTCGTGATACCTCATATGCTACTTTCACTGCAACGAGGAGAACTTTAACCGATAAACCAATTCCACCACTTCATTTATCTCAAGAAAAACTAAGCATATTTACAGGTCATATTACTAGGCAGATATTAATAAATGCTGTGAATCGCTCACTACTAGAAAGTCAGCGTAAAGTAGCTACTAGATTAATTGCTTTCTTAAAAAAAGAATATGAAGTAAATGAGGATTAATGAAAGTGTTTTAAAGTAATAAAATAAATTTTACAGATGAGCAACAATATAAATTTACCACAACAAGAACAACCGACAAAGCCTAAAGATAGTTTGGACACAGGCAATATTATAAATACAGGGCAACTGCCAATTGAACAACAACCAACAACTAACAACCAACAACCAACAACTGATATGGAAGTACATCATCACGCCCATCATGGCCACGAAAAGAAAACATGGAAAAGCTATTTCTGGGAATTTTTTATGTTATTCGCAGCAGTATTTTGTGGCTCTTTAGCAGAGTTGCAATTAGAGCATTACATAGAACATAAACGAGAACATAAATATGCCGAAACATTGTTAGAAGATTTGGTAAACGATACACTCGATTTAAGAGGTGATATAAAAATTTGGGGTAGAGTGATTGATAAAGTCGATACAATACGCCTAGAAATTGAAAAACCAAAAGCTTTGCGTAATCAACCATTGCTATACAAATCTGTATCTATGCTTGGTTTTAACAACTCGTTTTTATATCATGATAGAACGATACAGCAACTAAAAAGCTCAGGCAACTTTAGGTTAATGCAAAGGGGAAAAATTGCTGATTCGTTGGTTGAATACGATGCTTGGATACAAAAAACCTTGAACCAAATTGAAAGTATTTATAGTCAAGTTAATGCTCCTGCAACTACTACACTACAAAACCAATTATTCAATTCTAAGTTTTACGGCATTGCCAGAAAAAATGCCCTGTTTGATTCTGCAGTGCTTGCAGAGCCTGCCGTTATTGAAATAAGAGAAGGAAAAGAAGATATTTTATTCCAGTTTTACAATGAGCTAAATAATTATAAAGGGCTTAATCAGACTAGAGTTTTTTTCCAAAAAATGTTGTTGCAAATGGCTAAAAATATGATTGCAATGATAAAAAAAGAGTATCACTTAGAGTAAGAGCAATAGTAAGAAGTATTTTAAAACCAATTGATGTAACCAAAGTAATGAAACACAAATTTATCCGCTTCCTGTTGTATGCAATCATTGGCTTTGCCATGGCATTTTTATACCATTATTTAAAATATTAGCATGAGTAACGAACCGAACGATATACCTATTACACCAAGTGATAATCCTCAACCGCAGGAATTGGAAACAAACCCAGTTGAACAAATAATTAGTAACGAAGTAGAAACCCAAACCACTCAATCCGAAGAAATGGAAGTACATCACCACGCCCATCATGGCCACGAAAAGAAAACATGGAAAAGCTATTTCTGGGAATTTTTTATGTTATTCGCAGCAGTATTTTGTGGCTCTTTGGCAGAGTTGCAATTGGAGCATAAAATAGAAAACGACAGAGCTAAAGAATTAGCCAAAAGCTTTTATAAAGAGTTGCAATTAGACTCCATATCTGTTAAAAAAGTAAAGGCATCTATACTCAAAAAAGATAGCTCATTACAATATTTGAAGCACTACTTTTTGGATAGTAACCTAAGTAACGTTTCCAATGAATTTGCAATCAACTTTGAAAGAGGATTTTTAGTAAACAGACCTGCTGTTTTTGAGCCAAGGGCAGCCATGTTAGATTTACTTATTAACTCTGGTTCGCTACGCTATTTTAAGAGCAAAGAACTACAGGAAACCTCTATAAGCTTATCCATTTCTATTAAAGAAATTAAAAACAGAAATGAACGGTTAACTCAGTTTATTGCCGATAAAATAGATCCATTTATTTTGAAGCATTATGATGCAATTTGGAAGGAAGCGATTGATAAATTACCTAATGGCAATACTTATATCCCATTTCATTTGTACAACCCAGAAAAAATTGATAAGGTAGAAGACATCAATCGAATTTCATTATTTAAAATTCTGGTAAAACAAAATGCTGATTTTTTTTACAGCCAATACGATAGCCTTAATTCAAAATTGCAAACTGAATTGCGAAATGTATATGACCTAAAATGATGAAATTCATTTTATAAAAAATCCCTTTTCATCTTTTACAAAAAATGGTAGCAAAAACTAAGCAATTCATGTAGCACAAGCAAAGAAAACTATTGAAGAGTTAGAGGAGAAACAAGACCTATAAGGTTTTAAAATCCTTATAGGTCTATATTAAACAATTGTAATTGCCAAAGTTTTAGCCATTTAAGTTTAGTATATTCGTATTATGCCACACGAAGCCATTTCTGTTTTTGATATGTTTAAAATTGGCGTTGGGCCAAGTAGCAGCCATACTTTAGGACCTTGGCGTGCAGCATTGCGTTGTTTGCAAACCATACAATCCAAAGCAGCCCTAAACCAAGTAGCTTCTGTTACTGTTTTACTGTATGGCTCACTAGCCAAAACAGGCAAAGGACATGGTACCGACGTGGCAGTAATTTTAGGCTTGTGTGGCGAAGACCCAGTAACCATAGATGTCAATTCCATCACGCCAAAAATAGATACCATTACAGCAGAGCAAAAGCTTCACTTGGGTGGCGAAGTTTATATTGACTTCAACCCCCAACAACATGTTCAGTTTTTGTACAACGAGTCTTTACCTTTTCACCCAAATGGGTTATCGTTTTTAGTAACGTTTCAAAACGGAGACAGTTTTAGCGAAACATTTTACTCCATTGGTGGTGGCTTTGTAGTAAAAGAAGGCGAAAGTAATAATGGCAAACAAGAAATAGATTTAGCCTTCCCCATCAACACCTCAGACGAGCTACTACATTGGTGCATGAAAACAGGCATGAGCATTAGCGAAGTGGTAATGGAAAATGAAAATTGCTGGCGTAGCGAAGCCGAAACTAAAAAAATGATGCTAAACATTTGGCAAACTATGAAGGATTGTATGTATCGTGGTAGTCATGCACAAGGCCAGTTGCCAGGTGGTTTGCAGGTTAGGCGAAGGGCATTTCATCTTAATAAAAAATTATTAGAAAACCATACGTACAGCAACTATAACGAGTGGCTAGCACTTATTAAACAAACAGGCAATGGTTTTCAAAACATACTCGATTGGGTAAGTTGTTTTGCCCTAGCCGTAAACGAAGAAAATGCTAGCTTTGGGCGTGTAGTAACAGCACCTACCAATGGTGCAGCAGGTGTAATACCAGCAGTGCTGCAATACTATGTTGCTTTTTGCAATGGAGATAATGATGATAAAATAATAAAGTTTTTACTAACAGCTGCCGAAATAGGAAGCATCTTTAAAAAAGGAGCTACCATATCTGCCGCCATGGGCGGCTGCCAGGCAGAAATTGGCGTTAGCAGTGCAATGGCTGCAGCTGCATTAACGGA